>JALDXQ010000218.1:0-11854 GCA_032156805.1 Acidobacteriota bacterium | reverse complement strand
TCGTAGAAGATCGCGCCGTCGAACCCGCTCCAGATTTCCCAGCGATACTCGGCCTGCGCCAGGATCGCGTGCGGACCGCGGAACCGGTACTCGCGGAACCCGCGCAGCGTGTCGTTCCCGCCGAGTGTCGGCATCAAGAAGAACGGCATCACCTGCGGAGCGCTGGTGTCCGAGGTCGATACGAAGAGCCGCGTCGCCAGCACGCGACGGCCGGCGAGAAAGCCGAAGAACTGCCGCACATCGGCGTCGAAACGATTGAACGTGAACTGATTGGTCGTGCGATCGTCGAAGTGCGACCAGTCGAAGCGATACCAGCCACCCTTCTTCGCGTACAGTGGCTCGCGGTAGTCCACCTCGACGAAGAACTCGGATCGCAGGAAATCCGATCGGCTGTCGATGCCCGGTACATCCGACGGTGGAAACAGCTCCGGTACGTCCGGGTAGCTGTCGTTCTGACCCGCACCGAGCCGCGGTTGCAGGAACTCCAGCCCGCCGCCAACGAGCAGGTGTCGCGCGAACGGCCTGACGCCTACGCGGCCGCCGAAGTGATTCGTGCGAATCGCGTAGTCCGATCGCTCGTCGCGGTTCGAATCGGGGCCGAGGCCGAAGAAGTTCTCCTGCGGATAGTCGCGGCGGCTGCCCCACGTCTCGAGATACAGGTGATTGTCGGCGAGCCGCGGGAATCTCAGCCGCGCCTCGGTGGCCCAGTATCCCTTGACACTGCCCGCCGCCCACACTTCCAGCGCACCACGATTGGAAAACAGATCGCGATCGCGGAAGCCCAGGCCATAGGCGAACCCGCTGCCGACGGTCAACGACCCGAGCTTGGGATGAAAGCCTTCGCGGTCGAGGATGAAAATCGCCCGGTCCTCGGCGAAGTCCATCGCACGTTCCACGCCGTTGGGCTGGTAGGCTTCGACCGCTGTGGCCTGCTGTTCACGACGCTGCCGGTCGGCTTCTTCGCGGGTCTGCGCTTCCTGCGACCAGGCAACGCTCGCGCCGAGCGACGACAGCGTCACACACAACACTGCAATGCGGAGCATGATCCGCAGTCTACATCGAGGCGCGGCCTTTCGGAGATACGAGGTTGTATCAGTTCCCAGCCGGCCGCTCGGCCCGTTCGATCACGAACACCTCGATCCGCGCGTCGACAGGTCTCAGCTGCAGGCCGAGCTGTTCCTGCAGCGCAGCAAAGATTGTTGGACCGGACGTCGCAATCCGGTCCATATCCGCCGACGCAGCAAAGTCCAGGACAAAGTTGAAGGGCTCAGCGAAGCCAGTTCTATCCACGACCGGACGGTCGACATCGGGCGAGATGAACTCGATGAGCGATGCCATCAACGCCGCACCGGCCTCAATGCGATGGACTCGTGGCCATTGTGGTCGCGGCCGGGTCTCGGGCGACTGGCTGAGCGGCCTCCGTCGCCAACCGTCACACACGAACAGCGGCGCCTCGAGGTCGATTACGTCCCACCGCACCTCCTTCATCGGGATGCAATCACCCGGTTTCGCAGGGGAGATCTTGAGCCCACCGTCCGCCACCGCCAATTCGTATACCGGTAACGTTCTGGTCTCGCGCCTGAGCGTGAGCTGAAACCGATCAGCGAGCAACGACTGCAGCATGGCGCGCTTCTGGCCGGTGGTGGCGTCGGCCGGCGTTCGGGCGTCGATGGCATATCGATCGGAGAACACCCAGTCCGGACCTCCGTCGATCTGGAAATTCGTCACGTGGTAAGCCGCCTGGATCATCGAACTGACCGGACCACTCAGCCGGAACGGGCCGCCTCCGCCGCGGGACATCACGTGCCTCATCAGGCTGGCTTCAAGGCGAAGCGGCCCCGGGTTTTCGGGTCCAGGCCGCGTATCTCTGATGACCGATGCCGTCTCGAACGACAACGACGGTGGAACGACGAGCTGCGACTGAACCGAAAGCGCCCCGCCGGCAACGGGACCCGCGACGACCGCGACAATCGCGACCGCCAGCGTCAATCGTCGACCAGCGGTCATCGGGCGCCCAATCTCGTTCCGCATGATCGCCTCCACCCGCGCGCGCAGGTCTGAACCGCTGACGCCGGCGACGCAGGCGAGCCTCATGCCAATCGACTGGCGACAGACCTCGAGAATCCCTTCGGCGTAGTCCTGCGGGCTGCTGCCCGCTCGAAGCACCGCCTCATCGCAGGCGCGCTCCCGCTCGGCGACAAGCTTCCTCTCGATCCACCACACGGCGGGGTGAAACCAGAAGATGGCTTCGACGACCATGTGCATCGCGGCCACCAGGTTGTCGTGACAGCGGATGTGGCAGCGCTCGTGCGCGATCAACGCTCGCAGCTGCGCCGGCGTCAGGTGCTCGACGATGTGTTCAGGAAGCAGCAGGCGCGGGCGATGGAGGCCGACGACACCAGGCTCCGGCATCAATGGAGAGGACATGACGGCGAGATCTGCCGTGCCGTACTGCCTATCGAGTTGCAGCGGCGTCGCGCACCGGAGCGCGGATCGGATCGGTGCCCACTGCCGCCACAAGGACCACAGGACGACCGCGACTCCGACGCACCAGACCACAAGGAGCAGCCACGGCCACACTGGCGCCGATGGTGAGACGGGCTCCGACACCATGACGGCCATGGTCGCCGGCGTCAGCACGTCTTCCATGACGAAGGAAACCGCCGGCTGCACCGCGACTGGTGCCTCCCGCCATTGGAGACTCGCGCCAAGGCTCACCAGCAGCGAGAGCGGCACGAGAAACTTCATCGAAGCGGCCGTCCACAGCCAGAAGCGGACGCGCGCGCCGTTATGCCGCAGGGCCAGCGCCGCCAGCCAGACGGCGATCACGAACAGCGTCGATTGCCACAGATGGTCCGCCAGCCCGGACCATAGCCACGAGGTCATCGCGACCCGCCCTTCTTGAGGATCTTCTTCAGTGCATCCTCGGCTTCCTTGATGTCGTCGAGCGTCAGACGTCCTGATTCCACGAGGCGCGCCATCACCGGCTTGGGACGGCCGCCAAACAGGTTGAGCAGTTCGTCCACGAGCGTGCCGTGCGCCTCATCCCGGGAAATGGTCGCCTCCACGATGTTCGCCTTGCTGATTTGCTTCACACGGCGAAGCGCGTTCTTCTTCTCCAGCCGATAGACGACTGTCTGGACCGTGGTGAAGGCGGGCCTTCTCTTGGCAGGAAGCGCCTCGTGGATTTCACGGATCGAGCAGGCGCCCTTCGTCCACAGCACTTCGAGGATCTGCAGTTCGGGCCCGGTCAAGGATGTTCGGCGCATGTTCACAAACTACGAGTGGAGCTGATCTAACTACAAATATAGTTTATAAACAAGAGGCGCGCCCTGGAGCCTCGGGAGTGGAGACGTTCGTCGGCCGTCTGTCAAGTCGCTGGCTTCGACTTCGCCCGCCCCTGCGGACGCAGTCGAGCAAACCCTGGATGCACGCCTGGCTGCAACCCCTGCTGGTCGGCAATACGTTGGAGGAGCGACGCGAGCTGGTCGCGCTCGTTCGCGTCGAGCGACGTCAGCAATGCCTCCTGATGCTCACGCGCGACCCGGCCGACCCGCTCGAGCAGCTCGCGGCCGCCGGTCGTCAGCACTAACGCGTAGGTGCGGCGATCTCGGGCATTCTCCACTCGCTCGACGAGCCGGCGCTCCTGCAACTCGTCCACGAGGGCAACCAATCGACTCGGAAACATCCCGAGCGTGGTGGCCACCTCCTGCTGGCTGGCGCCTTCGGACGCCGCGATTATTCGCAGCGAACCGACGTGCGCCGGCGTCAACCCCAGCGGTCCCAGCCGCTCAGCGAATCGCGCCGCCGCATGGGCCCCGACCTGGGCCAGGAGGAAGGCCGGGGACCCGGCCCTGGAACTTCTGTTGTGCGCCATCGTCTCAAAGATCGTAACATTTAATAATCATTCATAGTATGAATGATTATTGACAGCAAGCAATTGGACCGAAGCCATGCAGAACTCCTCAACCGCCAGTACCGCCACCACCGTCCGGCACGCCGGACCACCGCTGATGCTCCCGGGCGCGCTCTTCATGGCGCTGTTCGTCGGCAGCCTCGTGGCCGCGGCCATGATGGCCGGCGGTGCCCCATATCCGCGCCCCTTCGGCGACGCCGGCGCGGCTCGTTATTTCGCGGAACACGCCCTGGCGACGCGCGTCACCGCATTTCTGCAGTTTGGCGCAGCGATTCCGCTTGGCCTCTTCACGGCTACCCTTGTGAGCCGCCTCAGGTTCCTGGGCATCGAGGCCGCCGGTGTCACCATCGCGCTCTTCGGAGGGCTCGCCGCATCGTTCTTCCTCGCAACATCTGCGCTGGTTCAATGGGTCCTCGCGGCCCCCGGAGTGGCGGAAGTCACGACCGATGCCCGGATACTGCAGCTCTTCGCATTTGCGACTGGCGGACCGGGACACGTCGTGCCGTTGGGACTGCTGCTGGCGGGCGGCTCTCTTACGGGCGGCCTCACACGGAAGATCCCACGATGGCTGATGTGGTTCGGCATCGTCGTCGCGGTGTTCGCCGAGCTGTCGGCGCTCT
Organism: Acidobacteriota bacterium; assembly: GCA_032156805.1. GTDB lineage: Bacteria > Acidobacteriota > Vicinamibacteria > Vicinamibacterales > UBA2999 > Gp6-AA40. The sequence goes on along the minus strand of JALDXQ010000218.1, from coordinate 7,318 downwards.
CGCTCGTTCTTGAATCGGCGGCGTTCCTTCTGCCCCTCGCTCGCTTCCCTGCATTCATCTGGATTATCGGCATCGCGGCAACGTTGCCATCGCAGCGGTCGCGAACTACCGGCACCGTTCCGCGCAGCGCATAACGAGCAGACCCAGGAGGACTCATGGAGACGCTGTGGCGGGATGTGAAATACAGCGTGCGACTCTGGCGGAAAGCTCCGGGGTTCACGTCGATCGTCGTGCTCACGCTCGCGTTTGGAATTGGCGCGAACACGACGGTGTTCTCCGTCGTCAATACGCTGTTTCTGCATCCGCTGCCGGTCGATCGCCCGGGCGAGCTCGTCACGCTGCGAACTGTCGATGCCAGTACACGGTCCTCCGAGGCGCTGCCGATCTCGTATCCGAATCTGAGAGACATCAGCGACCGGAATCAGGTTTTCGAGAGCGTGGCCGGGCACTCATCACCCACGATACTGACGCTCCTCGACGGCACCACGCCGCAGCGCCTTTTTGGCGAGGTCGTCACAGGGAACTATTTCGCCACGCTGGGCCTTCGTCCTGTCAGGGGGCGGTTCTTTCTGCCGGGCGAAGACGCTGCGCCTGGCACAGCGCCTGTCCTCGTTCTCGCTCATGCCGCATGGCAGGCGCGGTTCGGCGGCGCCGACGTCGTCGGCCGTACGTTGCGCATCAACGATCGCGTGTTTACCGTCATCGGCGTCGCGCCCGAAGGATTCAAAGGCGTCAACGCGGTCTTCGGGCCGGATGTCTGGATCCCAACCATGATGACCGAGGCCGTGATGCCAGCGCAGATGAAGGACTGGCTGCGAAACCGCGGCGCACTCGGCTTTCGCGGCGTCGCGCGACTGAAACCGGGAGTCTCGTCAGCGCAGGCCGCGGCCAATCTCGCGACGATCGCGGCCGCCCTCGAGCGTGAGCACGCCGAGGAGAACCGCGGACGTGGCCTGGCGATCGATCCGCTCACCCGCGCGGCGCTGATGGCGCCGGGACAAATGTCGGCCACGACGATCAGCCTGGTGTTGCTGGCAATTCCCGGGCTGATCCTGCTCATTGCCTGCTCGAACGTCGCGAATCTTCTGCTGGCGCGCGCCGCGAGCCGTCGGCAGGAGATCGCCGTGAGGCTCGCGATTGGCTCCGACCGACGACGGCTGTTGCGCCAGCTGCTCACGGAAAGTGCGCTGCTGGCGTGCGCCGGTGGCGTCGCCGGCTTTGCGCTGGCTTACGTTGGCGTCCACGCGCTCTGGAGCCTTCGACCCGCGGACGTCGCACCCAATCTGATCGATCTCACAATCGATCTGCGTGTCTTTCTCTTCGCGCTCGCCATCTCGCTGGCGACCGGCCCGCTGTTTGGACTCGCTCCGGCCTGGCGATCGACACGCGTGGACGTTATTCGCTCCTTGAATGACGAGGGGCGATCGGTTGGACGCGTTCGTGGTCGCATCAACATGGGCGGAGCACTGACCGCCGGGCAGGTTGCGTTGTCGCTGATAGCGCTGGTCACGGCGGGACTGCTCCTCCGCAGCCTGCAGCACGCGTATCGCCTGGACCCCGGCTTTGAAACACAGCGCATGGCCATCGCTCTCATCAGCCCGGGCCAGGCTGGCTATTCACGCGCGCGAAGCGAGCAGTTCTACGACGATGCACGCGCGCGTGTGTCCGCGCTTCCCGGGGTGGTGTCCGCGACCTGGGCGACGCAGCTTCCACTCTTTGCCCGTCCATCGCGAAGCGTCGTCATCGAGGTCCGCGATCGCGCCAGCGACATCATCACCATCGTCAACGCGATCGATGTGGACTATTTCGCGACGACCGGGATCACCCTGACGCAGGGTCGCGACTTCCTCGTGAGCGATCGCGACGGCAGCCGGGCCGTGGCGATCGTCAACGAGACGCTTGCCGCTCGCGCATGGCCTGGTCTCGATCCGATTGGCCGTCGCCTGCGACTCGCGGGCGACGATGTGGTGAGAGAAGTGGTCGGCATCGCGAAGACGGCAACGTATGAATCGCTCGGAGAACCTCCCCAAGCCTGCCTCTATCTCCCTCTTCGCCAGTACTTCTCCGACGCTGCTGTGCTGTACACGCGCACCGATGGCGAACCGTCCGGACTGCTGTCCACCGTTCAGCGCACCGTGCGCGAGCTCGACACCCGCGTCGATGTGTCCGATGTCCGAACCATCGCGACGGTGATCGGCCAATCGCTTTTCGGAGCGACCGCCGGAGTCGGCCTGCTCACGCTCTTCGGGTTGATCTCACTGGCACTCGCGGCACTGGGCCTCTATGGCGGCGTCGCGCACGCCGTGAACCAACGACGAAGCGAGATCGGTCTGAGAATGGCACTCGGCGCGAACCAGGGAGGTATCGTGGGTCTCGTGCTGCGACAGGGGCTCGCGCCCGTGGCCGTCGGAATGGCTCTTGGCGCAGTGGCATCGCTTGGAACCGGCTTCGCCCTCTCGAGCGTGCTGTTCGGCGTGGGGCCCGCCGATCCACTCAGCCTTGCTGGCGCCTCAGCGGCTCTCGCCCTGGCCGCTATCGCCGCCTGCTATGTGCCTGCGCGACGAGCGAGCCGTGTCGATCCGCTCATCGCCTTGCGAGAGCACTGAACGAGCAAGCCAACGGCCTCGGCGGCTGGTGTAGGATGTGCCCACCTCAGCTGACCCGTGCGCAGCACTCAACCCGTCCCACGGATCTCGCGCATGCTCGTCGTGCTCCTGGGCGTCGGGCTGTGCTCAATCACTGCCGCGGCGCAGTCTTCATCGGATCCGACAGCCACGGTTGCGTCACTCGAGCCCGCAGGAACCCTCGTCCTGCACGTCGACGCACCGCCGGCACCGCTCGCACCTGACGTGATCAGGCGCGACAACGAAGGACGCGCGACCGTGCGTGCCGTGCGCGTCGGTCAGCCGCTGCGAATCGACGGCGCCCTCGACGAAGCACTCTATCGTGAGGTGCCCGCCATCTCGGAGTTCATTCAGGTGGAGCCGGACGGCGGGCAGCCCGCCACCGAACGAACGGAGACGTGGGTCGCATTCGACGACGACTATGTCTACGTGAGCTTCAAGGTCTGGGACAGCCAGATGGACACGCTGATCGCGACCGAGATGAGGCGTGACAGCACCAACAGCTGGCAGGGCAACGACCTCGTCTCGTTCATCTTCGACACGTTCTACGACCGCCGGACCTCGTTTACGTTCACGATGAATCCGCTCGGCGGCCGATCGGATGGGACGATGGTCAACGACCGGCAGTACAGCAGCGACTGGAATCCCGTGTGGGAGATGAAGCCGGGGCGGTTCGATGGCGGCTGGACCGTCGAAGCGGCGATTCCATTCAAGTCGCTACGCTACCGGCCTGGCAGTGCGCAGCTCTGGGGCTTCAACGCGATGCGCGTGAAGCGGGCGAAGAACGAGATCTCGACACTGACCCGTGTGCCACCGGCCCGCGGGCAGTCGGGGTTTCAGCAAGCGCAGTTCGCCGCGTCACTCGTCGGGCTCGAGGCTCCGCGTGCCGGGGCCAACATGGATATCAAGCCGTACGCGATCTCCAGCGTGACCACCGACCAGTTGGCGGCGCCGCGGATCGTGAATCACCCCGAAGCCGAGGCCGGGCTCGACCTGAAATACGGTGTCACGCAGGGGCTCGTCGCCGACCTCACGGTCAACACCGACTTCGCGCAGGTCGAGGCCGATGAGCAGCAGATCAACCTCACGCGGTTCAGCCTGTTCTTTCCGGAGAAGCGCGACTTCTTCCTCGAAAACCAGGGGACGTTCTCGTTTGGTGGCGTGCCAATCAACAGCGCCGGTGGCAACTTCGGTGGCGGCTTCATCGGCAGTGGCGCGAGCGACGCGCCGATCATGTTCTACAGCCGCCGGATCGGATTGAACGAAGGACACGAGGTGCCACTCAACGTCGGCGGCCGCCTCACCGGACGGACCGGCAAGTACAGCATCGGCCTACTCAACATCCAGACCGGCGAAGAGCCGCAGACGGGCGCGCGTGATACCAACTTCAGCGTCGTCCGGCTGAAGCGCGACGTCCTTCGGCGCAGCAGCATTGGACTGTTGTTCACCAACCGGACCATCTCCACTGTCGGAAGCGGTGGCAACCGGTCGTACGGCCTCGACGGCACGTTCGCCTTCTACGAGAACCTGCAGATCAACACCTATTGGGCGCGAACTGACACCGACGGCCTGAGCAGGCAGGACAACAACAGCTATCGTGGACAGCTCGATTACTCCGGCGATCGATACACCGTGCAGCTCGAACACCTCAAGATCGGGGACAACTTCAATCCCGAGATCGGCTTCCTGCGGCGGGACAACATGGTGCGCGACTACGCGCGCTTCAAGTTCAGCCCACGCCCGCGCAATCGGAGTGCGATCCGCAAGTACGTCTACGATGCGGCGATCGACCACGTCGAGAACGGCGCCGGACTACTCGAGTCGCGCGAGCGCGCCGCCGAGTTCGCGCTCGAGTTTCAGAACGCCGATCGCTTCACCGTCAACTACACCAACTCGTACGAGTTCCTGACGGAACCCTTCCCCATCGGCGGCGGCGTCATCCTGCCGATTGGCAGCTACGAGTTCGACACCTTCCGCGTCGGTTACAACCTGAGCCAGCAGCGCCTCGTGTCTGCGAGCCTGACGGCAGAATTCGGGACGTTCTACAACGGCCACAAGACCACGTTCAGCGCCGCACGCGGGCGCATGCCGATCACCAATCAGCTATCAGTCGAGCCGACCTATTCGATCAACCATGTCTCGCTGGTGGAGGGTGAGTTCACGACCCACCTGGCGGGCTCACGCGTGACCTACTCGATGACACCGCTGATGTTCGTGAGCGCGCTGATTCAGTTCAACTCCGGCATGGGCGCGGTCTCGACCAACGCGCGATTCAGGTGGGAGTACCAACCCGGCAGCGAGTTGTTCGTGGTGTACAACGAGGAGCGCAACACGCTGACACCGAGCTTTCCCTCGCTGAACAACCGGGCGTTCATCGTGAAGATCAATCGGCTCTTCCGCCTGTAAGGGTCACGCCGAAGGACTGCGCGACGCGCTCATCAAGGGAGCGGCTGTATACGAAGGCAGGCTCAGCATGAGAGCGGCCATGCCCAGCGTGACGGCGGCCATCCACACGAGCACGACGTCGTACGACCCGGTCGCGTCATAGGCACGCCCCAGCGCGATAGGGCCGACCGCACCGGCAAGCCCAAACGCCATCCAGGCGATACCAAACAACGTGGAGAGCGCAGTCAGGCCGAAGTATCGCGAGAGCAGATACGGGATCACGTCGACCTCGCCGCCAGTACCGAATCCGATGAAGGCCGCTGCCACGATCCCGGCGGCGAACGAATCTGCGCGCGCCAGCACGAGCGCGCCGACCGCGGCAATCGCCAGCAGCACGAACGACACCCGGGTCGCCACGAATCGATCCAGCAGCCAGCCCGTCATCAACCGGCCGAGGAGGCTGGCCACTCCCATGACAGAGACGACCAGCGCTGCCCGACTCGAAGAGACCCCGCGGTCAGTGAGCAATGCGGACAGGTGGACGATCGCGCCGTTGAGCGTCATCGTGGTGCCGAACACGACGACAATGAGCGTCCACAGGGTTCTCGATTGCAACGCGCCACGAAGGACAGCGGACCTGCTCCCCTTCAACGCACCGTGCCCCGATGAATCTCGTTCGCGCACCAGGCGAACGACGACCGGCACACCAATCAACGGCATGGCGGCCCCGAGAATGACGTACACATTCCGCCATCCTGCACCGTCGATCAGTGCCTGCGCGATTGGCGGGACGATGATGGCTCCAAGCGCGCTGCCGGCGATCATCACCGCCAGTGCCTGACCTCGACGCCGATCGAACCAACTGGCAATGACGCGCGAGTACACGACCGGTGAACTTCCCGCGGACGCCAGGCCGATGATGGCGAACACGGCATACAGATGCCAGAGCCTGTTCGCGAGGAGCGCAAGCGATGCGAAGGCGGCGCCGGCGATCAGCAGACATGGACCGCAGATCCAGCGTGGCCCCCAGCGATCGACGAGCGCGCCGATGAGCGGCGCCGAGATCGCCGAGGCCAGCGTCATGACCGCATACGCCGACGAGATCGCCTCTCTCGACCACGAGAACTCGTCGGCCAGCGGCTTGAGAAACACCGGAAACGTGAAGAAGACCATCGTCACGAAGAACACGCCGGTTGCGGAAGCCGCAACGACTGGCCATCCTTCGTAACCTGGACGCGCTTCTTCCATTTCGCGATCGACCCTGAGGATGCCGTGTCAGTCGCCCGCGCTGTCCAGGTTTCCGCTCGTCAGGTAGCGACGCGTCTCCGCCGCCACGACATTCGAGAGCAGCACCAGCGCGATCAGGTTGGGCACCGCCATCAGTCCGTTGGCGAGATCGGAGAAGTCCCACACGAAGTTGAGCGACGCGACTGACCCGACATAAACGGCAACGACCCACAAGATTCGGTACGGAAGGATCGCGACCTTGCCCCACAGGTACTCGGCCGCTCGCTCACCGTAATACGACCAACCGAGAATCGTCGAGAAGACGAACGTCAGCAGCCCCAGCGTCAAGACAATGGGACCGAACGTTGGCATCGCCTCACGAAAGGCACCCGCCGTCAGTTCCGACCCTCGCAACGCCCCGAGCGACGGCTGATCGAGGATGCTGGTGACGATCACGAGACCGGACAACAGGCAGATGACGACCGTGTCCCAGAAGGTGCCAGTCGCCGAGACCAACGCCTGGCGGACCGGGTTCCGGCTCTGCGCGGCCGCCGCAACGATAGGCGCCGATCCGAGCCCGGATTCGTTGGAGAACAGCCCACGCGCCACGCCGTAGCGCGCGGCCGTAATCACGGCGGCGCCGGCGAACCCACCCGCGGGAGCCGTCGCCTGGAAGGCACTCGTCACGATCAACTCGATCGCCGAAAGCAGTAAGTGGCTGTTCGCTACCAGGATGATCAGGCATCCGGCGATGTAGATGATCGCCATGAAGGGCACCAGCCACTCGCAGACCCGGGCGATCGACCTGAGTCCGCCGAGGATCACGACCCCCGTCAGCACGGTCATGACCAGGCCGGTCAGGTGCACGTTGATGCCGAAGGTGCTGGCGGCCAGCGTCGAGATCGAGTTGGCCTGCACCATGTTCCCGATGCCGAACGACGCGAAGACAGTAAACAACGAGAACAGCACGGCCAGCCACTTCATGCGCAGCCCGTTCTCGAGCGCGTACATCGGGCCACCGAGCATGGTCCCGTCCGCGGTCTTCACGCGATACTTCACCGCGAGCAGCGCCTCGCTGTACT
>JALDXQ010000217.1:0-11914 GCA_032156805.1 Acidobacteriota bacterium | reverse complement strand
TCGTGCTCGCGGCGACCGGCCTCCTGCTTCTGCTCGCGTGCGTGAACGTCACCAACCTGCTGCTGGCACGTGGCGCGAGTCGAGTACGCGAAATGGCCGCACGCGCGGCGCTCGGGGCCAGTCGCAGCCGCCTGGTACGTCAACTCCTGACCGAGTCAGTGGTGCTCACCGCCGTCGGTGCGATCGCCGGTGTGCTGCTCGCATTCATGGGCGTTCGAATGCTCCTGGCCTACGGCGCGTCGAAGCTGCCACGGCTTGAAGACGTTCCGTTCGACACGCCAGTATTTCTCTTCGTACTGCTGACACTCGTGGCCAGCGCCCTGGTCGTTGGTCTCGCGCCGGCATTTCAGCTCGCGCGTACGGGACTCGAGACGCTGCTCAACGAAGCCGGCCGATCCTCGAGCGGCAGTCGCAATACGCATCGTACGCTGCGGGTGCTGATCGTCGGCGAGATTGCTTTGGCCATCACATTGGTCGCCGGCGCCGGGTGGGTCGTTCGGAGCTATGCCAACATGCAGGCGATCGAGCCGGGATTCGTCGATCGCGGCCGCCTCGTCGCCGACCTGATCCTGCCGGGCGCGCGCTATCGCAACCCGGAGCACTTGAGTACCTGGATGCGGACGCTTTTCACGAACATCGGCGCGATTGAGGGCGTCGGAGCGGTTGGTTCGTCATCCGGCTTTCCCACGCGGCCGGACAACGACGCCACGCCACTGGTGCAGGTGCATGGTCTGACGACTCCGCCCGTCGTGTCGAGACGGCGCATCGTGAGCGCAGGGTTCTTCGATGCAATGGGCATCCCCATGGTCCAGGGCCGGCCATTCAATGATGATGACCTTGGAACGAGTGCGCCGGTCGCGATCGTCAATGAGAGCTTTGCGCGCCGCTACATGCCTGGCATGGATCCGACGAAGGCGGAGATCTCTTTTGGCTTCCCAACCATCATTCCGCAGTCGCGCCGCGCGGTTGTGGGAGTGGTGAACGACGTGAAATACGCGTCACTGCAGGGCGAGCCTGAACCGGCCTTCTACGTCGCGCAGGAACAGTTCCCGACGTTGCGCATGGCGGTGGCGATTGAAACATCTCTCACCGACCCACTCGCCGCAATCGAGGCCGTCCGCTCTGAGATCAACAAGGCCGACCCGCTCCTCGCATTTGAGGTCCAGTCGGTAGAGGCATTGGTGGCCTCCACGCGCAGCCGGCAGAAGCTCGGGCTGACATTGATGCTGGTGTTCGGTCTCATGGCGGTCTCCCTGGCGGCGATCGGTATCTACGGGGTGATCGCCTACGCATCGGCAGAGCGCCGCCGAGAGTTCGCCACGCGGATGGCGCTTGGAGCGTCGTCGTCCGACGTGTTCTGGCTGCTTGCGGGGCAGGCACGCGTGCTGGCAGTCGTGGGCGGAGTGGTCGGTCTCGCCGTGGCGTACGGGGCGGGGCGACTCGCATCCTCGTGGCTCTATCAGGTGAGCGCAGCCGATCCGTTGATTCTCGCGGGCGCGCTCACGATCGTCGTGGCGGTGACAGTGCTCGCGACATTGATACCGGCACGTCGTGTGTCACGCACCGATCCGGCGCACGCACTCCGTGGGGAGTAGAGCGAGATGGGCGTGGTGGGAGTCTGTAGACCCGCCGAGCCACCGGTCAGCGCACGACGTCCAGCTTGATCGTCGTGTCCTTGAGGGTGACGGCCAGATCGCTCACGTTGATGCGGATGGAAATCGGGATGTCCAGCGACGCGACCACCGCGCCGGTCTCCTGATGTTTCAGATCGAGCTTGACGCCGTGGCCGGTGAGATCGAGGCCACCCTGGGCGATGCGGGCGTGCACCTCGCCGAGGATCTCGGGACGATAGCGTTGACACACTTCCTGGATCAACGAGGTCACGAAGTCGCGAACATTCGTCGACTGCTCCTTGATGATTTCCTGGACCAGCTCGTTGGCGAACGCTGACACCCGCGGGCCGTACACGGTCAGGACCTTGTCGTTGATCCCTGCCGCCAGTTCCTCGATTCGCGGAGCGGCGACGCTGGTGACGTCCTTGCCGACCGTATCGATGAATGCTTTCACATCGGACATGTGCGGATGCCTCCCACGATCGCTGTGGTGACGTTGAACTGAGTGACGGCAATCAACGAATCTGCGGCAGTGGAATCACCACGTCACTGACGCGGACCTGTGCGTCGACAGGGATGTCCACGTGCAGTAGATCTTTCCCTTTTCGCTGATCCCGAAGCGTCGAGAGCAGTCGCCCCTTGACCGCGAGCCCTCCGTCGACGAGCGAGATAGTCAATGTGCCGTTCAATTTCACGGTGTTGCGTTCAACAAGGTTCTCGACCAGGTCATCGACAATCGACATGCCTACCTCCGGCAGCACGTATAATCTCACCCAATCGCGCATGCAGGTAAGGACGATCTTCATCGCGTGCGTCCTAGCGTGTGCCGGCTTGATGCGGGCAGGCGCGCAGGAACCTGGCGCTACCTCCGGCGCGACCTTGTATGAAGGCGCGCGCCTCATTGCCGGCGATGGCGGCGCGGCGATCGAGAACGCCGCGTTTCTGGTCGAGAACGCACGCTTCACTCGCGTGGGACGCCGCGGCGACGTCAATGCACCGCCTGGCGCTGCGCGCGTCGATCTGACCGGCAAGACCGTCATTCCTGCACTCGTCGATGGCCACTCGCACATCGGCTACATGAAGAACCTGACGAGCGGAGCGGTCAATTACACGCGCGAAAACATCCTCGACCACATGCGCCGGTTCGCCTACTTCGGCGTGGCGGCGAGTCAATCGATGGGCAGCGACTTCGGCGAGCTGCCGTTTCAGATCCGGGACGAGACGCTGGCGGGCAAGTACCCGGATGCGGCGCGTTTCCTGACCGCGGGCCGCGGCCTTGCACCGCTCGTCGAGATCAGCCCGGACAACATGCGGCAAGCCGCGTTTCCGGTGACGACGCCGGAAGGTGCGCGCGCGTCGGTGCAGGAGCTGGCGCCGCGCAGGGTGACGCTGATCAAGACGTGGGTGGACGATCGCGGCGGCACGATCAAGAAACTGACGCCCGAGCTCTATGGCGCGATCATCGACGAGGCGCACAAGCAGAAGCTGCGCGTCGCTGTGCACGCCACGGACCTCGCCGACGCGAAGGCGTTGCTTCGTGCCGGCATCGACGTCTTCGCGCACATGATCAGTGACGTGGACGACGAGCTCGTGGCCCTGTTCAAGCAGCATCCGAACACCGCAGTGTTGTCGGCATTGGGCGGTCCCCGTCGCGCGGTGTATGCGCCGTGGCTCAACCCGGTGCATCCACTGATTCTCGAGACCGTGCGGCCCGAGCAGATCAAGCGGTTGCAGAGCCGCTTTCCACAGACCAACCCCGAGCAGCTCGCGAGATCGAAGGAGACATGGGACCGGCTGGCCAGGGGCATCACGCGGCTGAGTGCCGCGGGCGTGAAGATCGGCGTCGGCACCGATGGCGGCGGCCAGCAGGGCGATCAGTTCATCGGATGGACGATGCACACCGAGCTCGAGAACATGGTGATGGCCGGCATTCCACCGGCGAAGGCGCTGGTTGCGGCGACACGGACGTCTGCTGAGGTACTCGGCCTCGACGATCTCGGTGCCGTCGCTGTGGGGAAGAGCGCCGATTTTGTTGTCCTCGATGCCAACCCGCTCGACGACATCACCAACACCCGCCGGATATCGAGCGTGTACCTGCGCGGGCGCCGGCTCGATCGCGAGAAGTTGCGCGCGGGCTTTCTCGCAGTGCAGTAAAAATACACGGGCCGCGAGTAAGCATCACCCGTCTCCCGCGACGTTAATATATGAACCCCAGCGCGGCTGCCTCAGACCGCCTCGCTGGTCCACAGCGTTGGCTGTGCCCCGCTTCGCGGGGCGGCCGCCTTGACCGGGGAACGTGACTCGTTGGTCAAGCAATCGAGCCGGTCAAGCCGGCTAGCGATGGAGGATTACGCAATGCGGAAGACCTTGACGCTTGTGACCTTTGCCCTGTGCCTGGCGGTTGCTCCGTCGGCATCGGCGCAAGAGAAGACGATGAGCTTTTTCGTGAGCAGCACCGGGTCGGGAAACGGTGGCAATCTTGGCGGCCTGGCCGGAGCGGACAAGCTGTGTCAGTCGCTCGCGGCGAAAGCAGGAGCGGGCGCCAAGAAGTGGCAGGCCTACCTCAGCACCAGTATGCCCGACGCCAACGCGCGTGACCGTATCGGAACGGGACCCTGGTACAACGCCAAGGGCGTCCTCATCGCGCAGAACGTTGCCGACCTGCACTCCGACAAGGCCAACATCAACAACGACACCGCACTCGACGAGCAGGGCCGCACGATCAACTCGCAGGGCGCGCCCAACCGCCACGATATCCTGACCGGTTCCAACGCCGACGGGAGAGCCGTGCCGCAGACCTGCGCGAACTGGACGAGCAGCGCCGGTGATTCCACGGCGATGCTGGGGCATCACGATCGCCTGACATTCGGCAAGCCTGGGTCACCGTGGAACTCGGCGCACCCCTCGAAGGGTTGCTCGCAGGAGAACCTGGTGGCCACCGGTGGCGCGGGCCTCGTCTATTGCTTTGCAGCAAATTGATCGACGTACGGTTCAAGGTTCAGGGGCTCGAACCCTGAACCTGAACCTGGAACACGAACCATGAACCTTGAACCGAGAGCCAGGACTGTGCTGATGCGTTGGATAGCGTGCGGAGTGATGGTGATTGCGGGTGGAGTGACACACCCATCGGCACAAGCGCCGTCGTGCGATCGAGCGTGCCTGCGCACGATGCTCGATCAGTACCTCACGGCCGTCATCAAGCACGATCCCACTGCCGCGCCGCTCGTCGTTGGATTCCGCCAGACCGAGAATGCCATCAACGTCCGCCCTGGTAACGGGATGTGGAAGACGATGACCGCTCTCGGAAAGGTGCAGCGAAGATACCTGGACCCGGTCAGCGGACAGGCCGCGTACTACGGAACGATCGAGGAGGGCAGCAGCGCCGCCGTCGTCACGATTCGTGTGCGCGTCGAGAACAAGCAACTCACCGAGGCGGAATGGTACGTCGCGCGTGCTGACGATCCCGGTCTCAACGGACCGCGGCAGCCCGGTAGGCCGCCGGCGAATCTCCATAATCCGGAGTACCTGGCGCAGAACCCTCCGCCCGAACGTGTTGTCGCGAACGACAAGCGCTCCGATCGCGCCGCGCTGATTCGTATCGTCAACAGCTACTTCGATGCGATCACGTCGCATGATGGCTCTGTTGCGCTGACGCACCCGGGCTGCGGACGCGTGGAGAACGGCACACCGGCACCAGCGGGTCGCTTCCTGCCGCCACTCGCCCCATCGAATCCGACGGCGGGACGCGGCGGGCCACCGGCCAATAACGACTGTGTGTCGGGCCTTCAGAATTTCAACGGACAGATGGTCGTCGCGCGACGGATCCCGCTCGTGGACGAAGAGGCACAGGTCGCGTTGGCCTACGCGGTCTTCATCCGGCGACCGGGATCCCCGACTCCGCGGAATGTGTTCAGCGAATGGTTCGTGATCGACGAGGCGAAGATCCGCACGGTCTACACGGCGATGTTCTACCCGCCGCCTGAGCTCGCCGTCCCGAACTGGCCGCCGTACGATGGTCACTGGCCGCTACCAGCGACCATCGTGCCCGCACCGAAAGAGTGAGGATGATCGACGAGGACAAGGCGCTCGAGACGCTTGACGCACGGCTGAGAACGCTGCTCCCCGAGCAATACCAGAACGACTACGAAGAGATGCAGCCGGTGCCGATGCGATCGGCCGGCTTGAAGTATGCCCCCGATGGCACGGTCGCGTGGGACCAGATGTGGGGAAGCTTCTGTGACCTCGCCATCGCCGGTGGGCCTCCGCACAAGGGAAAGCTTCTCGAGCCCGGCATCGAAGCCGACATCAACGAACAATTTGCACGCTACGACGAGGTCGGGGAAGAGATCTGCCGCGGCATTCGAATGGTCACCGGCCTGAGGTCGTACATTTCACTGACGCCCGGATGGGTGAGCGTGACATGTCTCAGTGATGCCATGGCGGCGTGGCTGGTGCGTGCGATCGTGATGGAGAATGTCGCCGTGCGCCGCGCCGGTGCCGTCATCGAATTACCCGCGGCGCCTCACTTTCGTCTCGAGAAAGAAATCAAGAACGTCATCACCGTCATCGCGAAGACGTGCCACTACTGGATGGGTCACATCCCTGCGAGCCAGCAGCAAGCGATCGCTGAACTTTTCGCGACGATGGGACAGGAGTCGCCGGTCGTTGCTCCTCAATTCGCAGACGATGGCACAAACGAGGACCATCGTCGTCTCGCTGCGGCCATCGCAGCATCGATTCACCGCGATACCGGCCTCGCGCGCTTCGCTCATGAGTCGGCAGATTGGGTCGGGATCGACTGTCCGAACGTTCGCGCAGCAGTCTGGATGATGCGTGCGCTGGTCACCGCCAACATCTTGTCGCGCCGGGAGGGACACGTCCTGCTTCTGCCGGTCAATCCCGTAAGCGATCCCCGTGGAGTTCTAGTGTCGAGCGCCGTTGCTCGCGTTTACCGGTGGGCGTCGGCGCGAGGCGTACGTTGAGGTGACGTGTCCGCGGCGAGGAGCGCGCTGGCCTCGATCAGGTCGGGCGTATCGAATCCCTCAGAGAACTGCGCATAGATTTTGGACAGCATGTGAGCGGAGCGCGCGACATCGAGATGCCGCATGCTCGTCACGGCCCGCAGTTCACGGGATTTGGCGCCCTGCCGACGCGCGACATCGATGGCGCGAAGGAATGAACCCTCTGCGTCACGCGGATCGGCCTGCAGTTGGCCTTTGAGGCGGTAGAGGTCCGACTCGCAGTATCCCTCGCGCGTCTGTTCGGTGATGACTAACGCCTCTGTCACGGTTGCCAGCGCGGAATCGGTCTGGCCGGCTGCCGCCTGTGCCTCGCACAACAGCGACAGAAAGTACGGGCGTAAGCAGGCGAGACCACCGGCGGTCCAGGCGGCCAGGCCGCTCTGTAGTTCAGCGATGCCATAGTCAGGATTTCCCTGCATCGCCATCGCCCAGCCGCGCAGGATCGTTGCCCATGCTCGCCACGGCGCCAGTTCCTTGTCGGCGACCGCAATCGCGGCCTCGGCGTGTTCACGAGTGCGGGCCGGTTCGCGGCGATGCTGGTGGACCATGGCCGCCCAGTTCAGTGCCAGCACCATGCTGGACGCATGCGAGAGATCGCGGGCCAGGGTGATTGCGTCTTCGACTGAGCGGACGGCCCGATCGGGATATCCGAGAGCCCACAGGCTCACCGCGAGGCCGCCGCTCGACCCCACGCGCAAGTCGAAACCGCTGTACAACGCCGCGAGCGAGTGATGCCGCGCCGGCACGTAGATCGCGATCAGCCGCTCGGCCTGCGTGCGGGCGCCAACAAAATCCGCGGCGAAACAGGACGTGTTGCCGAGTGCGCTATGGGCAGGAATCAAGAGCGATTCATCGTCCAGCTTGTGGGCAAGCCGCAGCAGCTGCTCGGCCAGCTTGCGACAGGTGCCATAGTCCGCGCGGGCGAGCCAGTACTGATACAGACCGTAGATCACCGCGAAAGACTGTCGCGTTTCTCCGGCTCGCGGGCAGAGCTCGCGGGCGCGGATGTAGGCGGCTTCAACCTCTGGAGCCCCGTAGCCCACCGTACTCATGAGCGCAGGGCCGATCGTCGTCTGGAGACGCAGCTCACGCTGGGCGCGCTCCGGCGTATCCGGCAGCTTCGCCACCGTCGCCAGCCCTTTCCTCGCCAGGACGACGGCTTCCGAGTTTGCCGAGTCGGTCGCTGCCTGCTGAGCGGCTGAGAGAAAGTAATCGGTCGCCTGCTCAAAGTCTCTCGCTGATTCGAACAGAATCGCCAGCTCGGACGCGATGACGCTGCGTTGGGCTCCGAAATGGCGAGTCAACGCCTGCGCGATCGCTGAGCTCAAGGACACCTTGAGTGTCGGTCGGAGTGCGCCGTAGAGTGCGTTCTGATAGAGCACGTGCACGAACGCATAGCGCAGCGTGAAAGTATCGTCGGGAAACTCCAGGCCTCCAAGCAGCCGGACGAACCCGTGCCTCAGGTCCAGCGACTCGAGGCGTTCCTCGATCGCCGTGAGATCCATCCCGAGGACGCTGGCGAGCACGACGGCATCGAACTCCTGACCCTGCACGGCGGCCGCCGACATGACTGCCCGATCGGTGTCGTTCAAATCACCGATCTTCTTCTCGATCATGCTGCGCACCGACTCCGGGAGCTCGCCTTCGATCAACGACAGATCGCCGACCATGCTCCACCTTCCATCGCGTTCGGCCAGCACGCCGCGAGCCTGCAGGAACCGAACGAGGTCGGTCAGAAATAACGGGTTGCCTTCGGTGCGCTCGTGAATTCGCGCAGACAGTGCGGGGGGAAAGGCGTGGCCGGGATAGTGGAGCTCGAGGTAGCGATTCACCTCGGCGCCGGTCAGCCACGGGAGCTGCACGTCGTGGCAGATTCCGCGCGCCTGCAACTCGAGCTTGACGCCGAGAAACGGGTGTTTGGAGCGAAGCAGTTCGGCCTGGCGGTATGTTCCCACCACCAAGACTCGCTGCGCCTGACAGCGGGCCACCCAGTAGCCCAGCATGTCCACAGTTGACGCATCCGCCCAGTGCAGATCGTCAAGGAAGACGACGAGCGGCAAACGGCGAGACGCCTCGTTCACGAACGCAATGAGTTCCCGTTTCAATTGCTCCGGGGTGGTTGGACTAACTGGAGCAACCGGTGTGTCTGCAGCCTCGTGAGTTGCGCGCGTGACGAGTGCGTACCAGCGTGGAGCGTGTGCGCTCATGAGATCGCGTACTACCGAGTCGCCATCCCGCAGAAGATCTTCCAGTGCTTCCAGAAGCGGAAGGTACGCTTCACTGCCTGCGAGCCGCTCGGAGCAGCGGCCTCGACCGACCCAGCAAGCGACCGCTGACGCCCGCAGGTTATGCAGAAAAGTCTCAACCACGGTGGTCTTGCCAATACCTGGCTCGCCGGAAAGGCAGAACAGCGACCCACGTCCTGCGGCCGCTGTCGCGAAAGCCGCATCGATCTCGGCCAACTCCTTGTTGCGGCCGACGGTGCGCGCCCGGCTCGGGGCCGTTTCGTGGGCCATCGCACCGGCGGATACCGTCGATCGGAACGAAGGCACGTAGGTGCCCTTTGGGATATCGATGCGCAGCGGATCGTGCTGTCCTTCAGTCGCGTAGTAACTCGCCAGCCGCTCCCGGAGCCTCCGCATCTGCACGCGGACGATCCCGTCTGCCTTGGGATCGAAAGAGTCATCGTTTCGCAGCACCGTGGCACCGAGCACGTACTCCTTCAGGTCGCCGCCGCGCCCCGCGAGCGTTTCGCTCACGATGAAGCGGAGCAGTGCGCGGAGACTGCCGGTGCTCTTGAAGACACTGCCGCTCAGAATCTTCTCGAGATGCGCGGCAACGTCGGACGCGAGCGGAGTCGAGCGACGCTCGGACGACGGTGATGAGTGCGTGCCAGACATGACGCGTGTGTCGGCGCCATTATAGATAGCCGAACCTGTCTACTTCCTCCATGACCTCTCGTCGGTAACCCCCACGTAACCCTGCGTCACTCCCTTCGGAGCCCTAGGGTCCAGACACTGTCGACCGGAGGCTCCTATGAATCAATCCCCGCGAACGAAGATACGTTTAGTGGCCGGAGTGATACTGACCGTGATGGCTGTGGCCGGTCGAAGCGCCGACGCTGCCGGCACCGGCGAAACGGTGACCCCCGCCATTTCATGCGCGGCGTTGGCGCAGCTGGCGTTGCCCCAGACGCTGATCAGCGGCGCGACGGCAGTGCCAGCACAGGGCGCAGTGCCGGCGTACTGCAAGGTGTCGGCGACCGTGGCTCCCGAGACGGACATCGAAGTCCGCTTGCCCGACCACTGGCGTCGTCGTCTGCTTCACCTCGGGGGTAGCGGTTTCGACGGCATCATCCCGAATCTCAATCTCAATGCGCCTCAGCTTCAACACGGGTACGTCGTGACCGCGTCGAACGGCGGGCATCGCGATCCGACGGGAGGACCGGTCAGCTTCCTGAACAACCAGCCGGTCACACAGGACTACGCGCACGGCGCGATCGGCAAGACAGTGCGGTTCGCCAAGGAGATCATTCGCGCCTACTACAGCCGCCCGGCTAAGTTCTCCTACTTTGCCGGATGCTCCAATGGCGGCCGCGGCGCGCTGAACGCTGCCGCGAATTACGGTGACCACTACGATGGCGTGATCGCGGGAGCTCCAACACGCAACCTGGCCGGCCTGGTGTCAAGCTGGGTTCGCGCGAACCTTCTCACGATGCCGTCTGCCGCGAAGCTTGCCTCGCTATACCGTGCGCAATTGTCCCACTGCGACGGTTCTGATGGACTCGTCGACGGCATCATCAGCAACCCCACCGACTGCGACTTCGATCCATCGACGCTCACGTGTCCTCCCGGCGTCGACCACGACTCATGTCTGACCGCTCGAGAACTGCACGCCATCGAGACGATTCGCAGCGACGTCGAACTCGCGAATGGCCGGTTGTTGTACTCGCGGCTCGGCATCGGCAATCCGGGAACGGGCTTTGGCGTGTTCATGCCGCTCGGGCCGCCTGGCGCACCAACGGTCGCTTCGTTCGGCGGGGCACATCTGCAGTACATCGTGTACGGCAATCCTGGTTATGACCCCGCGACCTACGACGTCAACGCCGACTGGCGATCCGTGGTGACCGTTCTCGAGCGGGACTATGACTTCTCCGCGAATACGATGCCGCTGGCGAGATACCTGAAGAATGGCGGCAAGGTGATGGTGTGGCACGGTGCCGAAGACACAGCACTTTCACACCTGGACACGATACGGTCCTACAACGCGATGATCGGCGCGGCCGGCAAGGGCAGGCAGAACGCGCGCCTCTACACACCTGCCGGGGTGCTTCATTGCGGAGGCGGACCCGGTGCCGATCGGTTTGACCTGATTGCCGCGATGTCGGAGTGGGTCGAGCGCGGCCGCGCTCCTCGCGCGCTGTTAGCGTCGAAGAATGATGCGGCCGGCACGGTGCTGTTCACACGGCCACTCTGTGAGCATCCGAAATACCCGCGGTATGCCGGTCACGGAAATCCCATCGACGCGTCGAGTTTCGAATGTGTCAGTCGCAAGCCGCCGCGCGATGGCGGTCATCGCAAGGAGTAGGCTCCGCGGCTACTGACCCAGCCTGAAGCTCTGTGATGTCTCAACCTGGACGCTTGGCATCTTCGTCGACTCCGACGAGGCGACGAGCGTCCAGATTACCACGCCGACGCCGGCGGTCAGCGTCGCTCCGACGATGGTGAATCCGTACGCCCAGAGCATCCGAGCCCAGGGCCACTTGAATGGATTGCGCCAGTCGCGGCCGAACGAGTCGTTCAGCAGACGCAGGAAGTCGTCGGTAATCGGCTTCGGTTCGACTGCGTTCCACAACTCCCACAGCAGCCACACGGCGACACCGATCAGCATCAACCCGCAGAGCGCGGTGAACGCGGCATCCAGCGCGCCGCCTCTGTACATGATCCGCTCGCAGGGTAACGTCACTGGGGGCGGCGCGTAGCAGTTGGTGAGGTCCGTCACGGCGACGATGCGATTCGGCGACGAGACGATGAGCCACACACCGAGGCCACCGGTGACGCACACGAGCATGCCCATCCAGAGCTCCCATCCCACGAGCCGCAGCCAGGCGTCCGGCGAGTTGGGCGGAATCGTCAATGAGCGCGGTTTCCACGGGCTCATGTCGGGCGTCGAGAGCTGCGCCAACTAGGGCTCCTTCGGCATCGGTCCGGCTAAAAGCCGGACACGACGTCAGGGGCCGGTTCGGCGAAAACCGGCCGCGACGTCAGTGGTCTTCGATTG
>JALDXQ010000216.1:0-11919 GCA_032156805.1 Acidobacteriota bacterium | reverse complement strand
TGTTGCTGCAGGAGCGATTCGACTGCGGAGGCCCCCCGCAGACAGGTCCCTCAAGTCGGTGACAACAGGACGATAACCCTTGTCTCGTTTGCGTTGCGGTTGAATTCCGCGCGCAATCCTTCAACGGCCGTCGCGTCGATCGTTACGAGAGACGGTTGGCCAGGTGGAGCTTCACCCGGTGCGAACCGGTACCATGCAAGAGCCGCCGCAACCAGAACGACGAGCCCCGCAACACCGAACGTCCGTCGTGTGTTCTTCATACGTTATGGCAACCAGTCCGCCAACAGGCCCGCGATCACTTGTGGAAACACGACTACGAGCACAACGATGACAGCGGAGAGACTGAAGACAATCAGCGATGAATACGAACGTCTCCCGCACGCCCTCTGCGTCTGGCGCAGCTGAACGCCGCCGGCGAGCAGCAGCAGAACCGAGCCACCGAGAAACCACGGTTGATAGGCCGCCACCGCCGTGCTGAGGCTGGCGGTTAGGGCTGCCGCTGCGAACCCCATCGGCAGACAACACGCGAGCGTGGTCAGACTCGTTATGGCCGCCATGACAGGCGCCACTTTCTCACCGTGCTTCATGGCGTCGATTCGCACGCTTGGGCTCATCCAAGGCTTCGATGGTCGGGCACGCTGGCTCGGCGGCAGACGAGAGCGCCTGATCGCACGCAGCGAGGTTTTCATGCAGTGTGCGGCGAAACTCACGGAGTTCCTTGATGCGCGCGTCGATGTCCTCGATGCGCCGAGTGAGTAGATCGCGCACTTTCCGACAGGACGGTGCGTGGTTTCGGCGGAGCTGGCCGGCGGCGAGCTGCTGGATGTCGTCAAGCGTCAGCCCGAGCGATTGAGCCTGCTTGATGAACCTCACTTGGTGGACCGCCGCGTCCGAGTACACGCGGAAGCCGCCGTCCGTGCGTGCCGGCGCATTCAGCAGTCGTCGCTTCTCGTAGTATCGGAGCGTCTCAACAGACACACCTGTGCGTTCGGCAATCTCTCCGATGCGATAATTGTGCGAAGGCTCCATCACTCGTCCCTCACCGAAAGCATCGACCCTTCGATACGTTTCACTGCCGCCATCACATCGCCCAAGCAGCACGCACCCCGGGGGTTCCGAATGTCACAGGCGCACCGCCGCGCGGCGACGTGCTCACGGATCCGAGCAACGACTCCTGTCCGCCCATGCTCCAGGAGGTCTCTCTGGATGCCAGCTTCGGTCTCGCCGAAGCAGTAGCACAGGAGCCGGCCGCCGCTGGGTTGCTTTTGCCATACGGCCACGCGGACGTCGTCGGTACGAAACTGATCCCCGGCGTCGCCGAAGTACACCGTCTCACACGCAGGATTGGCGCAGAACCGGTAGTGCGTCGGCTGCACTCGTCGAAGGGCGACCTCCGTCAGCAATGCTTTGACCGTCTGCAGTTGAACCGGTGTCCCGCGTTCACTGCAAGTCGCACAGGCACGAGCGCCTGCTTCCGCGACGGGAGAATCGCAACAGTCGTTCATCACTCATGACTATCAACCCTGAAGTGCACTTCAGAGTCAAGGTTTTCTTGAAAGGGGGTCGGGGCGGTACCAAGCGTCCGATCGACGTCACGCCCCAGAGCTGTGCCCTTGTCGGCCAACCACACGCCATTCAACGAGGAACGCCAGGGCTACGCCGACTAGCACGACACCCCACAGAGCCTCCTCACCTACATCCCAAATCCCTGCTTCAATCAAGACCGCGACGATTGCGGCGACCAGAAACAAAGGTCCCGTAAGACCACAGTGCAGCGTGCGGTTGCGACCGAAGTTGATGAAGCAGGCGCCTCCGAGCGCCACGAGCAGCAGGGTGTCGGCGTAGGGTTCGAATACCGGCCAAGCGGATCTCATGACGAGACCTATCCCGTACAGCACCGCGAACGCCGCTGCCCAGAACCACATGGCCGCAGGGCTTGTGCAGCAGCTTTGACTGAATCTGAAGAGAGACATCGTTCACCTCCCGTACGACGAGCAAGTATGACCATCACGTCGCTCTTCTCGCCGGATCAAATGTGGACCCTGAAGGGCACTCCAGAGTCAAGCCCGCCCAGGGAGCAACCAGTGTCTCGATCACTTTGGGGCGCCGAGGCCGTCTTCCGATACGATCTGAAGCCGCAGGAGGCGTCGTGCTATACCACGTCAGCGAGGAACCATGCATCGTGGATTACCGTCTCCGGCCATCGAAGTACACGCAGAATCTTGAGCGAGCAAGAACCGGACTCGTGCCCCAATGAAGGTCGAAATCGAGAGAGCCCGTGCGGAAGACGCCGACGACGTGCTTCGCCTGGTGGAAGCGAATCGGCTGACGACAGATGGTCTCTTGGACCACCTGGCCTCGATTCTCGTCGCGCGGCTGGAGCGCCGAATCGTTGGTACTGCTGCTCTCGAACTCCACGCAGATGGGGCGCTGCTCCGCTCGGTTGCAGTCTCCGCTGACGTGCGGGGTTGTGGGCTTGGAACGAGTCTTACCCAATCCGCACTCCGCATGGCCAACGACCTGGGAGCATGCGATGTCTATCTACTGACATTCACGGCCGAGCAGTACTTTCAGCGGTTTGGTTTCCGATCCCTCGATCGCGGCGAGGTGCCGCTCTCCGTTCGGGAATCAGTCCAGTTCACACACGCATGTCCATCGAACGCAGTGGTCATGCGTAAGCAACTGTAAAGGCGGCCTGAACGCATCGAGGCCGCTGGTTTTACACCTTAACCGCAGCAGGATGACTTGCTGGGCGCGTCTCGCCGCGGCCGGGCACTGCACCCACACCCAGTTCCGCCGGTCGACTTGACTGCCGCGTCTTCCGCGCAGCACGCGCTGGCGCCAGCCGGTGCCGGGCCGCCGCAGCAGCCACTTGCAGAACCGTGGTTTGTCTTTGAGTTCTCCGCATCCGTCTTCTGGTTGTTCGTATTCATGCTCTGTCTCCTCATGAGCGAGCTGCCGGCCCGCCGTTCAAAAAGGAAGACGGCAGTGTTCCACTATGGACGCAGAATTCACGTCCCGAGAGGCGATCCTGCGTCCTTTCCGATGGTGCCCCGTCTCTATAGGCAGGACGCAGGATGTGGGGAGGAACTCATGGCAACGACGGTAGGCAGTGAGCAGGTAAAGGCCGCAGTTCGAGAGACGTACGGGCGAATTGCAACGGAAGAACGCTCAGCGGGCTGTTGCGGGAGCAGCGGCTGCTGTGGCCCGAGCGCACAGACAACCTCGGAGGCGCTCGGCTACTCAGATGAGGAACGCCGCGGTGCACCCGAAGGGGCTGATTTGGGCCTCGGGTGTGGAAACCCTCAGGCGATCGCCGAACTGAGATCGGGCGAACGGGTACTCGACCTCGGAAGTGGGGCAGGATTCGACGCGTTTCTCGCGGCGCGCCAGGTCGGCGACACGGGCAGCGTGATTGGCGTGGACATGACCGCCGAGATGATCGCGAAAGCGCGGGCCAACATCACCAAGACCGATCTGCGCAACGTGGCATTCCGGCTCGGCGAGATCGAACATCTGCCGGTCGCCGATGCCAGCGTGGACGTGGTTATGTCCAACTGCGTCATCAACCTGTCGACCGACAAACCCGCGGTCTTCCGGGAGGCGTTCCGCGTGCTCGCGCCGGGGGGACGTCTGGCCGTCTCGGACATCGTCGCTATTCGGGAGATCCCGGATGCCGTCCGCAACGACCTCGAAGCATATGCCGGCTGCGTCTCAGGTGCGGCACTTGTGGGCGACGTCGAAGCACTGCTCGTCGCAGCGGGGTTCGGGGATGTGCGCATCGAGCTCAAGAGCAACAGTGCGTCACTCGTGGAGGGATGGTCTCCTGGAGCCGGGTCCCTGGTTGCCTCCGCTCTCATTCGCGCGACGAAGCCGCTGACGAACCCCACGGCAAAGTGACACAGCGATCAGGAACGCACCTCATTCCGTTCTTCCGCAGCGTCAAGTCTTAAGTGAACCGCGGGAAGCGCCATCCAGATTCGAAGGCGCGCGGCGAGACCGTTGGCAACGAGTTCAAAGGCTCGCCGTTGCGCTTCCTCCCCGTTGCCCTTGACGGGGTCGTCGAAGCTCCAGTGGATTCGCTCCGGATCTCCAGGGAAGGTCGGACACGTCTCCGCCGTGCGATCGCAGACGGTGATTACGTAATCGAACCGATCGCCGCGGAATCGATCCAAGTGCTTTGGGAATAGATCCGCAGTATCGACGCTGAACCGAGTCCTCAGCACATCCAGCGCCAGCGGATGCACCTCCGTTGCCGGACTCCCGCCAGCGCTGAACACGTCCGCGCGGCCGCGCGACAACTTCCTGAAGAGCGCTTCGGCCATCTGCGAACGAGCCGAGTTGCCGGTGCAAAGAAACAGCACGCGGAGACGTTCCATGGTCTAGAATCATATCCGATCTTCCGAATATGGTTGAAAGCGCTTCGCAGCTGTTCCGCGTCATGGCCGATCCGATACGGCTGCGTATCCTGCATCTATTGCGTGCAGGCGAGTTATGCGTCGGCGACCTTGTCACCGTACTCAACGTGCCTCAGCCGACGGCATCCCGGCATCTGGCGTACTTGAAGCGCGCGGGACTGATCTCGGCGAGGAAGAACAGCTACTGGACGTTCTACGCGCTTGCTGCCGCGCGCACCCCACTTCGACGGAAGTTGCTCGAATGTCTCGACGCGGATCGCGCCGGCCAGGCGAGGGACGCGAAACGACTGGCCACTATCCGGCGAAACGGCGGCTGCTGTCCGGTGTGATCACCACTATGGCGATAAAGGTCGGAATCAACGGGTTCGGCAGGATGGGTCGGCTGGCGTTGCGGGCGGGGTGGGGTCGGCCCGATTTGGAATTCGTGCATATAAACGAAGTGGCGGGTGGTCCAGAAACGGCGGCTCACCTCCTGACGTTCGACTCAGTGCACGGCCGGTGGAACCGAGGAGTCGAGGCGGTCGGCGGACAGCTTCAGATCGACGGAGAGGTGGTGGGCTTCTCGGCCGTCCCGACGCCCGGTGACGTTCCGTGGTCGACCCGGAACGTGGACATCGTCCTCGAATGCAGCGGCAAGTTTCGTACGACCGAGACCCTGGACTCGTACTTCACGTCGGGTGTGAAAAAGGTGATCGTCGCCGCGCCGGTCAAGAGCGGCGCCCTCAACATCGTGATGGGCGTGAACGATCACTTATACGAGCCCGGCAAGCATCGACTGCTGACAGCGGCTTCGTGCACGACGAACTGCCTCGCGCCGGTCGTCAAGGTGATTCACGAATCCATCGGCATCAGGCACGGCGTCATCACGACCATCCACGACATCACGAACACGCAAGTCGTGGTGGACGCACCGCACAAAGACTTGCGACGGGCACGAGCCAGCAGTCTGTCGCTCATTCCGACCAGCACAGGGTCGGCGACCGCGATCGGGCTGATTTACCCGGAGCTGCTGGGCAAACTCACCGGCGTGGCGGTTAGGGTTCCGCTGCTGAACGCTTCCCTCACAGATTGCGTCTTCGAGGTGCAACGTCCGACCTCGATCGAAGAGGTCAACGAGGCCTTCAAGCGTGCGGCTGAAGGCCCACTCGAGGGCATTCTCGGTTACGAGGAGCGGCCACTGGTGTCGGTCGATTTCAAGGACGATCCGCGATCGGCGATCGTGGACGCCCCGTCGACGATGGTGGTGGATGGAACCTGCGTCAAGGTCTTGGCCTGGTACGACAATGAGATCGGGTACGTGCACCGAATGATCGAATTAGCAGCAAAGGTGGGCGCCGCTCTATGAACGTGCCGGCTCGCAGCGTCGCGGGCGTCGCGCCGACCATCAGCATCCGCAACTACGCGATCGTCACCGCCGCGTACTGGGCGTTTACCCTGACCGACGGCGCGCTCCGGATGCTCGTCCTGCTGCATTTCAATCAGCTCGGCTACACACCCGTCCAGCTCGCATTCTTGTTTCTGCTCTACGAGTTCTTCGGCATCGTCACCAACCTCGTCGGCGGGTGGATCGCCTCGCGAACGGGAGTGAGGTTCACTCTCGTTCTTGGGCTGATGCTTCAGGTCGTCGCGCTTGGGCTGCTCGCGTTCTTGAACACCGGCTGGAGCGTCGCGGCGTCAGTCGCCTGGGTAATGGGCTGCCAGGCACTTTCGGGTATCGCGAAGGACCTCACGAAGATGAGCGCGAAGAGTGCGGTAAAGGTCCTCGTGCCGAAAGGAGACGACTCAGGTCTCTTCAAGTGGGTCGCAGTGCTGACGGGATCGAAAAATGCCCTGAAGGGTGCTGGCTTCTTCGTGGGCGGATTTCTGCTGTCCGTGCTCGGCTTCCGCGGAGCGTTGTCAGTGATGGCGAGCGGCGTGCTGATCGTGCTCCTGCTGGTAATGGCCTTTCTGCCGGCGGCGATCGGACAGGCGAAGAAAAAGGCCGCGTTCACGGGCATTCTCTCCAACTCCAAGGGCATCAACCGTCTGTCGCTGGCGCGGCTCGCCTTGTTTGCGGCGCGGGACGTGTGGTTTGTCGTCAGCGTTCCGATCTTCCTGGCGAGCGTGCTTGGCTGGTCCTTCGCGCAGGTCGGTGGGTTCATGGCGCTGTGGGTCATCGCGTACGGTGTCGTGCAGAGTGCGTCGCCGGTATTGCTCGCGCGGACGACCAGCGGTAAAGCGCCAGGACCTGTGCTGGCGAGCACGCTCGGCCTCACCCTCGCTGCGGTCACCGCCCTGATCCCGATCGGACTCCGTTTTGGAGCGCCGCCGGCGTTGACCATGCTCGGCGGACTCGTCCTGTTCGGGATCGTGTTCGCGCTCAATTCTTCCGTGCACTCGTACCTGGTGCTCGCGTATTCCGAATCGGATCGCGTGTCGCTGAGCGTGGGCTTCTACTACATGGCGAACGCCTGCGGCCGCCTGCTCGGTACTCTTCTCTCCGGCGTCTTGTATCAGTTCGCAGGGGTGAGCGCGTCGCTCTGGGGGGCTGTGGTCCTCGCTGCGGTAGCAGGGTTCGGGGCGATGTTCTTGCCGCCGGTCACGAGCGCCGTGGATTGGGGCGGAGCAAAAGGGGACGAATGATCTCTGTGTTGTCGCCACCGCAGGCGCCGGCGGATCGCAGATGAAAGTCTGATACGCCGCCGCGGACGTCGACATCGATCTCGCAGCACCGCACGAGCATCTGTCGCAGCTGCTCTCGACCTCGCTGAACGCGGGACTTCATACCCGATAACGAAACGCCAACCTGGCGCGCCGCCTCCGCCTGCGTGAGGCCCCGGAGAGATGTGAGTTCGATCGCCGTCCGGTAGGGCTCCGCCAAGCGCCCGATCATTGGTGTCAGGCAAGGCGCGAGCTCCTCCTCGGAGTCGCGCACGGCGGCTGTGTCCGTCTCTGCCGGCAGATCGACATCTAATGAATCCGTCCGGCCGTCTTTGCGTTGGCGTGCACGCAGGGCGTCCCGGAGTGCATTACGCGCAATCTGAAAGAGCCAGGCCTCAGGCCGCTCCGTCGAACGCAGGCTCTCCAAGTGCTTGACGACCCTGAGGAATACGTCCTGAAGGAGGTCGTCGGGCTCGACGCCGGCGGGGACGCGGCGGGCCAGGAACGCTCGTAGCGGCGGCGCAAAGTCGTCCCACAGTGTCGCTGGGTCGCCCGACCCAGGCAATCCAACCTGTTCAGCCGGCGGCTCCGACGGGTCCTGCGCCATTGCTCCTCCGACCACCTTTATACCCTCCCTACCTCTGTCTACAAAGACGCCGGTCGTCCGGAAAGGACGCAAGCGCATACCGGGTGCGTCCGGCCCGGTGGTGCGTCGTCTTCAGGGCTGCGGGCCAGAGGAACTGACCCGGACAATCACTGGAGGATTCCAATGACGACCCGACGCCTTGTTACTTCAACGCTCCTCGCCGTTGCCCTGGCCGGCGGCTTCGTGCGCGGCTCGGACGGCCCGAAACCGGCGGCCACCCCGGGTCCCGGCGAACCGACTCTGTCAGAAGTCCGTCGCCTGACCGAACGGTTCCGGGACGTCGACGTCGCCCTGGCGGAGGGGTATATCCGCGACCCCTTTGATATGTGCGAAACGGCCGAGATGATGGGACGCCCGGCGGCGCTCGGCGCGATGGGTATTCACTTCTTCCGACCGGATCTGCTGGGCATCACCAAGCCGCCATCGCCTCGCGTCAGTGGCACCGGTACGCACACGGACTTTCGGCAGCCGAGCATTCTGATCTATGAGCCCAAGGCTAACGGGTCGCTCGAGCTCGTCGCCGTGGAGAACCTGGTGTTTGCAGACGCGTGGCGTGCGGCGGGACACTCGGACCGGCCGACGTTCCATGGCGTGCCCTACGATGCGATGGCCGACGACCCCAGCACCGCTCTCGACGAGGCGCATATGTTCGAACCGCACTTCGACCGGCATGTCTGGATTTATCGCGAGAACCCGAACGGCGTGTTCACGCCGCTGAATCCTGCCGTGACGTGCGCGGCTCACCAGGCCGCGAAGGTTCATTCGCCTCACGGCGGCTTCCACTGAATACGGGGGCCGCGTCAGGAGTGAACCGCCTTCGCCCACGACTGGGCGGGCGGCGGCACCGCGTCCACGGACTGCCGAGCGGTGGCGTGCAGCTCAGATCACCGCCGCTGATGTCGTCGACGGTCATTCCCAGATGCAAGGCGGTCGCGAAGACATCGATTCTCTTCGCGACCGCCGCCTGGCAGTACCCACGATTTGACCTCTCCGACTCAACAAGATCGCGGTAAGTGATCGCGGCACATTAGGAGGTCTTACACAATTTCTGCGCCGCTCGGTTTCGGCGCGTCCGCAAACCGCTGAATGCAAATCACATCGCGGAACAGTACGATTTGAAGGAGGGTTTGCGATAGACTGTTTCGGGCCGCTCGCAAATCGTTGATTCTAAACGGAGAGATGTCAGAGTGGTCGATTGAGCACGCTTGGAAAGCGATTGTGGCGAGGCTCACGAAGCAACACGGAAACAGTTCATCGCGCAATCAATTCAACGACTTGCCGCTGTGAAATGCTCCTCGATGTGACCCCGTAAACGTCGGTGTTCGTCGGTAGTTTCGAGCTCACCTCACACAGTTCTTACACAATTCTCGCCGCCACTTGCCGTAGTCCGCCGGGATGTGCGTCGGTACTCCACTCATCCCACTTAGCAACCATCACCAGAGTCCTTCAACTGCCTGCCGCCTCGACAACGAGCTGACGGTAAGTCCGGATCGCCCCTTCGTACTCGCGGATCCCGATGCGCTCGTTGATACCGTGCATGCGTTCGAGATCCCGCAATGTGAGTCGGAGCGGCAGGAAGCGGAACACGTTCCGAGTCAGGCCGCTGTAGTAGCGCGCGTCGGTCACGACTACCACCAGATACGGGGCGACGATCGCATCTGGAACAACACTCCGAATCGTCCGCTCCAGGGTTCGGAAACTCTTGGAGTCTGTGCTGGACACGGCCGACGGCTCGGCTGAGAAACGGCCGACGATCTTGACCTCCACGCGGCTGTCGTTGACTGCGTGCCTGACGTGCTCCGCGACACTCGCGACGGTGTCGCCGGGCAAGATCCGGAAGTTGATGACAGCCCTCGCGTGGCTGGGGAGCACGTTGTCTTTCGTTCCCGCTTGGAAGATCGTCGGCGCCGTGGTCGTTCGCACCATCGCGTTGGTGGTCGGACTCTCTTCCAGGGTGCTGAGGACAAGCGGCGCAGTCAACCAGAGATTCGCAAACACTGCCCGCCGCATAGTCGGGAACCTCGGACCGATCCGGTCGAACAGCTGCCGTGTCGGGCCCTCGAGTCGCGCGGCCATCTGCATGTTCTCCAGCCTGGCCACTGCCGCGCTCAGGATCCCAACCGCAGTCTGACGTGGGGGCAGCGACGAGTGTCCGCCGGCGACTCGCGCGCTCAGCTCGATGGTCACAAAGCCCTTCTCAGCGATCCCCACCAACGCCACCGGCTCGGAGATGCCGGGCAAGATCCCGTCGCCGATCACACCTCCTTCATCCAGCGCCATCTCCAGTTCGACCCCGCGAGCCTTCAGCACCGCAGCGATTTCGCGTGCGCCAGCTCGTCCACCAACCTCTTCATCGTGTCCGTACGCGAGATAAATGGTCCGCGCTGGCTGGAATCGTTCGCCGAGGAGCATCTCCACGGCTTCGAGCGTGCCCACGACCGCGGACTTGTTATCGATCGCGCCACGTCCCCAGATGAACCCGTCGACGATTCGGCCGCCGAAGGGATCCTGCTGCCATTTCTCCTGTGTGCCGGTCTCGACTGGTACGACGTCCAAGTGTCCGATCAGCAGGATCGGTTTGAGGGAGGGGTCGCTCCCTTGCCAGGTGTATAGCAGGCTGTGGCTCCCCACAGTTTCCCGACCGAGCTGCGCATGCGCCCGCGGAAATGCTTTCTGCAGATACAGGTGCATCGTCTCGAACGCGTCCGCGTCGAACACCTTAGGGTCTTCGGATGAGACCGTCCGAATGCGGAGCGAACCGGCGAGGCGCTCCGCAGCTCCGTCACGAATGGCCACTTCCGGGACTGGCTGCACCGTCGGTTGGTTCGAGTTGTAGCGAGCAGTCACGGCGACAGTAAATCCCACGAATAGCGCCAATGCCGCACCGAGCAGTACGAAGAACTTCCTCATGGTCCAACCCTCCCGAATCACGCGCTACTGATCGACGCGGAAGCTGAACATCATTCCGCTCTCGTGGTGCTCGGCGATGTGGCAGTGGGCCATCCACACGCCTGGATGGGTGACGTCAAGGAGAACGTCCACGGTTTCGCCGGTGCGCACAAGAACCGTGTCCTTCCAGACGAGATTACTTTCAGCAACTCCGTCGCGTGACAGAATCAGGAAGCGCCCGGCCCCGTGGATGTGAAATGGGTGGTGCATCGGATGGTCAGAGTCCATTTCATTCACCAACCGAATCTTCACCTGCTGCCCAACGCGGAAACGCCAGTCGATCTCCGCACCTTCGGCTCCCGTCTGACGGTCGATCAGCTTCCATCGCATGTTGCTCGGATTGGTCATGCGGTTCACGTCGACCATGTCGTCTTCCCACTCGATCCCGGATGGCAGGTCGACATGCTCACTCTCTGATTCCGGCTTGTGGTCGTGGTGCTCATCACCCCGGCCGTGTGCGTGATGGTCCTCACGATGTGCCGTCTCGCGCACGAGCGTCGACGGGACCAGCTTCATGCCGCACTTTGGGCAGCGGTCTTGCAGTGCGCTCCTGATGTCCGGATGCATGGGGCAGGCGAAGCCGACCGGCGCCGCCTCTCGGGGCATCAATTTCATGGAGCATTTCGGACATCGTCCAGGCCCGTCGCTGATCACATCAGCGTGCATTGGACAGAAGTATTCGACGGCGGCGCCGGCCGGTAGATGAGGTTCGGTCATATCCATTTCAGCGACCAGGGAGAGCGTCTTGTCGGGTTCGGCGCCAAAGTAGTTGGCCATACTCGCACGCGCCGTCGTCATGTCCGAGTTCGTCCGGAGATTCCCGAACTGCGCCGTCAGAGACGGCTCCGCTAGTTCGACTCCCACCGTGATGGCCGCCAGCGAATATGTTCGGTCTGGTGTCCGATGCTCGAGCGTGACCTCTCCGGACTGATCGAACAGCACGTCAACCACGACGCGCTCTGAAGGCGCGATGACCACGCTCTCTACGAACGTCTCACGCTCGTAGCGTCCGCTGTCGCCGCCGATCAGCTTCATCCGTGCGCCACGCACGCCGACGTTGAAGACACGCGTGTTGGCGGTGTTCGTGAGGTAGAAGCGTACGACTTCGCCGTTCCGCGCCCCAAGCGACAGCTGCGGCTCTCCGTTAACGAGCAAGACGCTGCCGAACCGGCCCATCGCCGTGTAGGTCGGGTGCAGCCTGCTGAATGGTGCAACCTTCCCGTCTTCCAGGCGGATGTCGTCGAGCGTGAGGGTGAGCTCGCGGTG
>JALDXQ010000215.1:0-11953 GCA_032156805.1 Acidobacteriota bacterium | reverse complement strand
GGTAGAAGACGAGGTCCTGGCGAAGCTCCTTCAGCTTCAGCGGCTCGTCGTAGACCACGGCAGCGCCGGGAGACAGCGTCAGCACGTCTTCGCGTGCTGTCTCCGGGTTCATCGCCACCAGAAAATCGACTTCCTTCTTCCGGCCGATGTATCCCTTGGCGCTCGCACGAATGGTGTACCACGTGGGCAGCCCGGCGATGTTCGACGGGAACATGTTTTTGCCGGACACGGGTACGCCCATCTGGAAGATGGACCGCAGAAGGACGAGATTCGCGGTCTGGCTGCCCGATCCGTTGACGGTGGCGACTTGAATGGCGAAATCGTTGACGATGCGTTCTGTGGTTGGGCGTAGGCCGACTTCTTGGACGGCCGCTTCGGTCGCTGACATCAAATCTCCCGTACTCCCATGGCCAGTAGGTTCAAACGCTAGGAAAAATGCAAACTTTTGCGCGTAGGGATCGTGGAAGTATATCACTCGGCCTTCGGGCTTTCGCCCTGACGGGCGCCCCTGGCCGGGCGTCCACTCAAAACAGCTTCACTTCCACACGCGTTCCCGCCTCCACGACCTCGAGCTCCGCAGGGATCTCGATATATCCATCTGCCTGGGACATGCTCGTGATGTCGCCCGATGCCTTGAACGCCGGCACCGCCGCGCCATTCTCGACGCGCACTGAATAAAACTGATGCCGGCCCGGTGCGGAGACAACACGGGACGCAAGCGGAAGCTCGAGAGAGCGGACGATCTGTGCTGGCAGGCGCGCGAGACGACGGAGCGCTGGGGCCAGGAGAATGTAGGCGTTCGACAGGCACGAGGTCGGATACCCCGGCATTCCAAAGAAGAGCTTTCCACCGATCCGTCCGAACGCGGTTGGCTTCCCTGGCTTCACCGCGATGCCATGGAAGAGCATTTCGCCTTTGGATGACACGGCATCCAGGATCAGGTCGCGCTCGCCAACGGAACTGCCGCCCGAGAACACCATGACGTCCTGCGCGAGGCACTCGTCAACGGCGCGGGTCAGGTCGCTGAGGGTGTCGGCAGCTGTGCGATAAGGAACCGGAATCCCGCCGTTGTCGGCGACCACCGCCGAGACGGTCATCCGATTGATGTCGTAGATCTGTCCGGGCCCGAGTGGTTGCCCCGGATCGACGATCTCGTTGCCGGTGGAGAGGATGGCGACTCGAGGTTTCTCGTACACCTCGACGTCGGTCAGACCGAGCGCCGCAATCGCGCCAAGGCGGCTGGCATTGAGCCACGTGCCGCGCTGCAGGACCTTCTGGCCCTTCTGGATGTCCGCTCCCTGCCGGCCGATGTTCTGACGGGGGTTCGCCACGGCAAAGACCGAGACATTGCCGCGCTCATCGATGTCGGTTTCCTCGACCATCACGACCGCGTCTGCGCCTTCCGGCATGGGCGCGCCGGTCGCGATCTCGGCGCACTCACCGGTGCCGATCGATCTCTGCGGGACCTGTCCGGTGTAGATCGTCTCGACCCGTCGCAGCATGCGCGGCGCCGCGGAGCTCGCACCGGCAGTGTCCACTGCCCTGACGGCATAGCCATCCATTGCGGCGCGCGCGAAGGGCGGAACGTCGGCATTCGCGAAGACGTCCTGCGCGAGGACGCGACCGTTGGCCTGCTGGAGCGGACTGACTTCCGTGCGGTCGATGGGGTGGACAGTACGCTCGATGATCGCGCGCGCTTCCTCGAGCGCGATCGTCTTCCCGAAGGGTCTCATCTTCGACGGCATAGAGTCGTAGTCGTAGTGTCCGGCTTCAGCCGGACCTCGTTACTTCCGTAACTGCTGAACGACGTGCCCGAGCTCGGGAATCACGAGCCGTGTCATCGCCAGCCTCACTGCTTTCTCGGATCCCGGGAGCGCGAAGATCGCCTTGCGACCGACGGTGCCCGCGGTCGCCCGGCTCAGCATCGCCGCGGATCCAATCTCCTCGAAGCTGATCATCCGAAACAGTTCTCCGAACCCGTCGAGCCGCTTCTCGAAAAGGGCAGTGACCGCTTCGAATGTCCCGTCCCGTGGACTGATCCCGGTTCCGCCCGTGCTGATGAGCACCTGCGTATTCTCGTCGGCGAGTTGTTCGCGCAGTCGGGCCGTGATCAAGTCTGGATCGTCGCGCTCGATGTCGTGTCCCGTCACGACGTGTCCGGCGTCCTGCAGGAGGGCGCGAATGGCACGACCGCTCGTATCTGTTTCAGGCGTTCGCGTGTCGCTGACCGTCAGGATGTAGCAGCTGACGGCGACAGGCCCCTGTGCTTTGTGCTCACGAACGCTCACCAGGGAATTATCCCTCGGCTCTGGGCTCTCGGCTCTGGGCTCTGGGTCTGGGGCCGCGGGTTGCTCGCCACGGGCCGTGAAGGGGGCATAATGTCGCGCCAATTGTCATGAGCACCTCGATTGCCGCGCGCCTGAACCGCCTGCCACCGACGCGAACTCACCGGCACGCAACGATCATCGCCGGCATCGGGACCTTCTTCGACCTGTTCGACATCTTTCTCGCCGGCGTGCTTGGCGCGGTGCTCACCCAGCAGTTCGCGCTCGACCGGCTGTCGCTTCCTGCGGCTCTCAGTTCGGCGTTCGTCGGGATGTTCATCGGCGCCATCGTGCTCGGGCGATTTGCCGATCGCTTCGGACGGCGCACGGCGTTTCTCGTGAACCTCGGTATCTACTCTGCGTTCACGCTTGCCGGGGCCTTCAGCACCAACGCGACGATGCTGATCGTGACGCGCTTC
Organism: Acidobacteriota bacterium; assembly: GCA_032156805.1. Classification (GTDB taxonomy): domain Bacteria; phylum Acidobacteriota; class Vicinamibacteria; order Vicinamibacterales; family UBA2999; genus Gp6-AA40. Next base: position 9,210 of record JALDXQ010000215.1, on the reverse strand, counting down.
CTGGCGGGTATCGGGATCGGCGCCGAACTGACGCTCGTTGACGCCTACTTGAGCGAGCTGCTGCCGGCGCGGCTGCGGGGACGCTACACGGCGTGGGCCTACACGCTCGGGTTTCTCGGCATTCCCGCCGCCGGACTGCTTGGCCGAGTGCTGGTGCCCATCCAGCCGCTCGGTATCGCGGGATGGCGCTGGCTGTTCGTGATCGGATCGCTCGGCGCGGTCATCGTCTGGTTCGTGCGACGACGGCTGCCGGAGTCGCCACGCTGGCTCGAATCGGTTGGACGCACGGCGGAGGCCGAAGCGATCGTTGCGCGAATGGAGGACGAGGCGGGCGAGAGGGTCCGGCTGAAGCCGGACGCTACGGACGGAGAAGTCCGGCTAAAGCCGGACACTGCGTTCCAGCGTCCGTCGCTCTCGAGCGTACTGAGCGGCCGATACCGGTCGCGCATGATCATGCTCGGCGTGTTTCACGTCTTCCAGACGATCGGCTACTACGGATTCGGCACGCTCGTGCCGCTCGTGCTGGCATCGAAGGGCTACTCGATCGTCACGTCGCTGACCTTTACGACCTTGACGTTCATCGGGTACCCGGTGGGCTCGGCCCTCTCGCTTCCCATCATCGAGCGCGTCGATCGGAAATGGCTGATCGCTGGATCCGCGTTCCTCATGAGCGTTCTGGGCATCGGCATGGGGTACTCGTCATCGCCCGTGGCCATCGTCCTGCTCGGGTTTCTGTACACAGCGGTCAGCAACATCTTCTCGAATGGCCTGCACATCTTTCAGGTCGAGATCTTTCCGACTGCCGTCCGGACAACGGCGGCCGGTGCGTGCTATGGGCTGAGCCGGCTGTCGAGTGCGGCGATGCCGTTCGTGCTGCTGCCGGTTCTCAATCGCTGGGGTGCTGGCGCGATGTTCGTGGTCGTGGCGACGGCGCTGTGGATTGTCATTCTCGATGTCGCGCTCTTCGCGCCCCGCACGACCGGCCGTTCGCTCGAAGACGTGAATGCCTAACCGAACTCCCAACTCCCAAGGTATCCGTTTGGCGCGTCTGACGGACGCAGCCACGGAGTGCGCGGAGGTGTTTTAACGCGGGGATCGCAGAGATCGCAGAGGGCAAGCGGGCGTCTCGATCGGTCGCACCCGCGTGGCGCGCGTAGCGCGCCCGCGCGACTGACCATCCTGCGATCCCCGCGATCTCTGCGTTGGAACTCTCCGCGTCCTCCGCGGCGCCACGCTTTCGTAAATCCGCTAACAGTTGCCCGCCAACTCCCAAGGAAGAGCCTGACTTGGAATCGGGGTCGTTGACGTGCTCCCGTTCGCGGCGCATGATACGCGCACTATGCCGGCTGTGATGGCGCGAGTGATCGGCGCGGTCTTCGGTGTGGCGTTCGGATTTGCCGTCCTGCTTGCCGATGACACCTGGCCGCGGTTTCGCGGTGTGCATGGTGGTGTCGCCGAAGACCATTCCTCGCTTCCCGAGGTGTGGGGTCCCGACCAGAACGTCGTGTGGAAGATCGACCTGCCGGGCCGGTCGTGGAGCTCGCCCGTGGTCTGGGGCGATCACATCTTCGTGACCACGGCCATCAACACGCTCGAGACCGAAGCCTTGCTTCCGGTCGCGTCGTACATCTCTCGCTCCAACGGCGGGACGATGAGCTTCATGGACGTCTCGAAGCCATCGGCACCTCATCGCTGGGTGCTGTACGACATCGAGTTGAAGACCGGTCGCATTCGCTGGGAGCGCGTCGTGCACACGGGCGTGCCGGCGAAGTCGAGGCACCTCAAGAACAGTTACGCCGCGGAGACACCGGCGACCGACGGCGAGCGTGTGTACGCCTACTTCGGCGATATCGGCCTCTTTGCTTTCGATCTGGACGGCAAGCCCGTGTGGTCGAGGCCGATGGACGCCTTCGAGATGCAGACCGGTTTCGGCCACGCCAAGTCACCGGTCGTCGACGACACGCACGTCTACATCGTCAACGACAACGAAGAGCATTCGTTCATCGCTGCGTACGACAAGCGCACGGGCAATCAGGTGTGGCGTGTCGATCGCGACGAGAAGAGCAATTGGACGACGCCGTTCGTGTGGACGAACGCGCAACGCACAGAGATCGTGACTGCCGCGACGGGTGGCGTCCGGTCGTATGACGTCAGCGGTAAGCTGCTGTGGCATCTCAAGGGAATGTCCACCTTCGCTGTGCCGAGTCCGTTCGCGGCGAACGGGCTGCTGTATGTCATGTCCGGATACTCGGCCAGCTCGCTGCGGCCCGCGTACGCCATCCGCCCCGGGGCAACCGGTGACATCTCGCTGAACGGCGACCAGACGAGCAACGACTACATCGCGTGGGCGGACCGCACGCTCGGGACGTTCCATCCATCCCCGCTCGTCTATCAGGGCTGTTACTACGTGCTGCACGATCGCGGCTTCCTGACGTGCAACGATCCCGCGACCGGCAAAGCGATCTACCCGCGTCAGCGGATCAGCACCGATACCGCAACGTTCACAGCGTCGCCCTGGGCTTACAACGGCAAGGTGTTCGCCTTGAGCGAAGACGGCGACACCTACGTGTTTCAGGCCGGGCCCGAGTTCAAAGTGCTTGGCAGGAACTCGTTGAACGAGATGGCGCTTGCCACACCGGCCGTGGCGGGCGGCAGCTTGATCGTACGCACGGCCTCGAAGCTCTATCGAATCAGCAAGACGAATTAGTTCGGGAATGGGGTGAGCACGGTGGGAGTCGCTGCGAAGATCGCCATCGTCATTGCCGCTGTCGTTGCTGGTGCCGCCTTGCGGCCGTACCTTCCGCTGCCGAATCAAGGCGAGTCCTCTTACCAGGCGCCGCGAACGGCGACCGGTGTTCCGGATTTCAACGGCGTCTGGCAGGCACTGAACACGGCGAACTTCGACATTCAGGCGCACCCCGCGCGACCGGCACTCGCCATCATGCCGGCATCACCCATTTCTTCGACGCCAGGTCTCGTGCGCGCCACTCGTGTCGACGTGCCGGCTCCAGCCCTGCGCCCGCTCGGCGCGGCCGGTGGTGTGCCCGCGGGCGCGGGCGTTGTCGAAGGCAACGAAATCCCGTATCAACCGTGGGCTCTCGAGCGGAAGAAAGAGAACGCGGACAACTGGCTCGAGCGCGATCCCGAGATCAAGTGCTTCATGCCGGGCGTGCCGCGCGCGACCTACATGCCGTATCCCTTTCAGATTCTTCAGGGCGCGGACAAGATTCTCATCGCCTACGAATTCGCTGGAACCACGCGCACCATCCACATGGATACGGTTCCCGACAGCCCCAGCCCGAGCTGGATGGGATGGTCGCGCGGCCGCTGGGAAGGTGACACGCTCGTCGTCGACGTGACCGACTTCAACGAGGAGACGTGGTTCGACAGAGCGGGGAATTTCCATAGCGAGGCACTCAAGGTGACCGAGCGCTACACACGTGCCGGCCCGGATCACCTCATGTACGAAGCCACCATCGAGGACCCCAAGGTGTTCACGCGTCCATGGAAGATGCGAATGCCGCTCTATCGGCGCCTCGAATCAGATGCGCAGATCCTCGAATACAAGTGCGTGGAGTTCGTCGAGCAGTTGATGTACGGACACCTTGGTGTCATCGATCCGGCAACGGGAACGCCGAACAAATAGCGGAGCAGTCAAATGCCGTTTCGAAGTCTCGTCGCGGCGGTGGTACTGGTGCTCGGTGTGATTGGTGTCGTGACTCTGCCTGCGTGCGGAGGCCCTCCATCTCTCGGTGCGCCGTCGTCGGGCACGCCGCGCACCGCGTGGGGCGACCCGGACCTTCAGGGTGTCTGGCGCTATGAAGGGGCGATTCCGCTGGAGCGGCCAGCGCAGTTTGAAGGACGTGATGCGCTCACCGAGCAGGAGGTCGCCGAGCGCCAGAAGGTCGAAGCGGAACAGGCGGAGAAGCGGCTCGCCGGTCTCGAGGGTGCGGCTGTCGGACGCCGGTCGGTAGCCGAGTCACCCATCCGCGGAAACGAGTACAACAGTTTCTGGCAGGACCACGGCCGGCCACGCCAGATCTCCAATCGCACGTCGCTCGTCGTTGATCCTCCCGATGGCCGGATCCCGTACACCGCTGACGCGAAGAAAGCGGAAGCACGTTCTGCATCGCGCTACGGCGTCGGCCCCTTCGAGTCGTACCTGGATCCCGACACCGGGGAACGCTGCCTGACCGATGGTGTGACCGGCATGATGTGGCAGGGGCCCAACGGCGGCCACAATCGAATCGTGCAGAGTCCGGGCTACGTCACGATCCTCCACGAGGAGTACCGCGATCGGCGGATCATTCCGATCGTTTCCTCGGACATAAATCGCAGCGAACTCTCTGTACGTCAGCACGGTGCTATCCGCCAATGGTTTGGTGACGCGATCGGACGGTGGGAGGGGGACGCACTGGTCGTCGACACGGTGAATTTCCTCGACCGCACCAATTACGAGTGGGCCAACATCTGGACTCGCCCCTCCGAGTCGCTGCACCTCGTCGAACGCTTCGAGCGGATCGATCCCACCACGATCGAGTACACAGTCATCGTCGAGGACCCGACGACGTTCACGAGACCGTGGACGGCGGTGATTCCGATCTCGAAGCTCTCCGACGACACACAGATCTACGAGTACGCCTGCCACGAGGGAAACTACGCGATGCCGAACCTTCTGCGCGGTGGTCGAAGCGATGCCGCCAGGACATCAACGAGGTAGGGACCATGGCCACCAAGCTCGTGATGACGATTGCCGTTGCCGCCCTGATAGTCACCGCCACGCGCGTGTCGGCGCATCATGCGTTCGCCGCTGAGTTCGACGCGACCAAACCGTTCAAGCTGCGTGGCACGGTGGTGAAGATGGAATGGATCAACCCGCACACCTGGATCCATCTCGACGTCAAAACGCCCAATGGCAAAGTCGAGCGCTGGATGATCGAAGGTGGGCCGCCGAATGCCTTGTATCGACGGGGATTCACGCAGAAGTCGCTGCCGAACGGTTCGGAGATCCTGGTCGAAGGATTCCGCGCGAAGGACGGCTCGCTCAAAGGCAACGGGCGCGACTTGACCTTCGCGGATGGACGCCGCCTGTTCGTCGGATCGTCAGGCACCGGCGCGCCGCGAGATGGTCGCGACGCGACGGAAAAGTGAAGGTCCTCAGCGCGTGAACTGAACGCCTTCCCGCAAGATCTTCGCGAAGCGCTCCATCTCCACGTTGTTCTCGGCGCACACGTACTCCTGTAGGCGCGTGCCTTCCCGATGCATCAACGTGGTCTTGATGGTCCAGGGCTCGGTGAAGACGTTCGGGTCTTCCATCGTGACGACGTAGTCGATCTGATCCTTGTCGACACGCGTGTAGCGTTCCGTCACGCGTAACGCGTCGGAATGATGCGTCCCCGTTCCCGTGAGCCAGCCCTTGTCGTTGAAGCCGATCACATCGACGACCAGGGTGTCGCCCTCCCAGCGTCCGACGGAGGTGCCCATGTAGGTGGGGACGATGTCGGATGGGTGTTGGACGTTCAAGGGAATCACACGAAACACGCCCATGTACTCGTGGAGGATCACGATCTGCGTCGGCGTTTGCACAATCTGAATCGGAAAGAGACCCACGAGCGAGATCCGCGGCACACCGAGCGGAAGGCACAGCCCTGCCGGATCATCGATGCCGCGCCGGTTGAACGACTCGCGCACTTTCACGGCCGCCTCGGGCGTATAGGGCGCGGGATCGGTAATGACCTGCTGAGAAGCAGGATTCGCGGGCGCGGACGGATCGAGACCGGTGCCGCCGACGCCGAGACCGGAGTTCGCTTCTTCCCACGTTCCCTTCCTGCCGTTGCCGCCCTGCCAGACACCAGACAGATCTGGCTTCCCATCAGCCGTGCGCGGGACAGCGCTGGCGGTCGCGGGAGCGGTCTGGTTCGAAGCCGATTGCGGAGACCCGCACGCGGCGCACGCGAACGTCGCCACGATTGCCGAGACGAACAGCAGGCGCGTCATGGCTTCACCGCCGGGGCGGCGCCGCCTTCACCCGTTCCTGCCGGAGGTCCGTAGAACAGCTTCTTGCCGTCGGCGAACGTGACCTCCCTCGCATGCGCCGAGTTGCCGCCATCTCGCGCGCGCCAGCCAAACACCGACACGGTGTCGCCGACCTTCATCGTGACGTCGCGCTTCCAACCGGTGCGATACAGCGCGTTCACCGTGTATCCGGAGAACTGCCACGAGACCGTGCGTCCCTTCTCATCCTTCACGTCGAGCGAGAAGTGGCTGTGAGGATTGGTCCATTCGATCTTGGTGACGACGCCTTTCAGGGTGACCGGCTTGTTGCCGTCGTATTCGGCGCCGAAGGAGTGATGTGCCTGCGCCGGGATTGCCAGGGCGAAGGCGAGAGCGACCAGGCCGACACACGGGATGAGTCTGACCATTGTTCACCTCAGGTCAAATGTCAAAGGGCAAAGGGCAAAAGTCAAGTCAAAGGTCCAGGCCGCAAGCGCAAAGTGCAAAGTGCAAAGTGCAAAGTGCAGAAGAACGGCCTAAGAAGCGAAGACAATGTCGCCGGTGCGCGCCTCGCCGGTCACGCCAAAGATCTCCTTCAGTGCCTCGTGCCGGAACGCGAAGATACGTTTCGTGTCGGGTGCGACGAGGAGCGTGTTGATCAGACGGCTGGCAAAGGCAGGTCCCCGGAGCCGGTAGCGCACGACGTCGCGGACCAGTGTCCCGCCGTTTTCCTCCTCGAATGTGTGGGTGTGGCTCCACTCCGCGTACGGTCCGCGACGCTGTATGTCCGCGAATCGCGCGGGCGGTTCCCACGCGGTAATCTCGCTCCTCCAACGGATCGGGACGCCGTGCAATTTCAGCCGGTAGTCGATGAGCGTGCCCGGACGCATCGTGATGGGATCGGGAGTGAGCAGGTGGAAGTGAAGGAACGCCGGGGTGATTCGTTGCAGGTTCCGCGCATCGGAGAAGAAACGGAAGACCTCGTCACGCGGCCGGGGCAGCCACTGCCACGTGGTCATCGTGTGCGTGAGCACGGCAAATTTCCCTCAAATTCCGTTGCTGCCGAAGCCGGGGAGCCGGCGTTCCCCGTGGCCCGGAATCAGCAATCCACGCAGCGGACTTCGTCGAAGATTTCGTCCGAACGGTCCGGATTTTCACGCGAGTAGTTGATCAGACACCGTACGGCCTTACCTATATCGGGGAGCTTGTATTTCTTCGCAACCTCTTCCAGATGGGCCACCATGGCGGAATCGAGCTCAATCGGCCGGGCGCTGCTGTCTTTCATAGGCCTCCTCAGGCTGGTCACGATGATAACCGCGGTTTTATACTTGTCCGGCTAATCTGTTGACGGTTGTCATAGGAACAGGAGACGTGCTGTGAAGATTCAACGTGCCCTCTTCGGTGGAGCACTGGCGGCGCTGGCGGCCGCGGTCATCTCTGTCACGATACACGGGCAGACGCCAACCGCCCCTGCCGGCTTCATCACTGGCGTGGTGCAGGGCGCAAAGGGTCCCGAAGCAGGCGTCTGGGTGATTGCCGAGACGAAGGATCTGCCCACCAACTTCATCAAGATCGTCGTCACCGACGATCAGGGCCGCTTCATGTTGCCCGACTTGCCGAGCGCCACCTACAGCGTCTTCGTGCGCGGCTACGGCCTGGCGGATTCCGAGCGGCAGCAGATGAAGCCGGCTACCGCGCCCGTCACGCTGCGCGTGAATCCGGCGAAGACGCCGCAGGAGGCCGCGAAGATCTACCCAGGTGACTACTGGCTGTCGATGCTCGAACCGCCGGCGGTGAGCGAGTTCCCCGGCACCGGGCCGCAAGGGAACGGTCTCGGGCCGAACATGCAGTCCCAGAACCACTGGGTCAACTCGCTCAAGTCGGACTGCAACTTCTGCCATCAACTCGGCAACCAGCTGACGAGAAGCGTCGATCACGTTTTCAAGGCGAAGCCGGAGCTGAAGACGCACGCTGAAGCCTGGGAGTGGCGGTTGGGCACGGGCGTTCGCGGCAACTCGATGTACGGCGTGATCAACAACCAGGGACAGGGCCGCTCGCTCAAGGTCTACGCCGACTGGACCGAACGCATCGCCAAGGGTGAGGTGCCGTCGGCGATCCCGCCGAGACCGACGGGCATCGAGAGGAACCTGGTGCTGACGCTCTGGGACGTCGGCGACGATCACTCGTTCATGCACGACCTGGCCTCGACCGACAAGAATCGCCCGACCGTCAACGCGGACGGCGCGATCTATGCCGTTTCTGCGGGACACGGTTCGCTCGTGGTCCTCAACCCGCGGACGAACTCGACCGACGAGATCGAGATCCCGACTCGTGCGCCGCGCGCCCAGGTGCCGTCGCGCTTTCCGAAACCGAATCGCCCGTCGCTCTGGTGGGGCGAGGAGCATCTGTGGGCGAACCCGCCGTTCAACCCGGCCGATCCTCACAACCCGATGCTCGATAGCAAGGGGCGCGTGTGGCTGACGTCGAAGATCCGGCCCAACGAGAACGCCGCGTGGTGCTATGACCCTGCCAATAAGTTTGCGGCATGGTTCCCGCTGCGGCGGAGTGGACGTCAGGCGTCCTTCTACGATCCGCGGACGAAGCAGTTCGTGTTGATCGACACCTGTTACGCGACGCATCACCTGCAGTTCGACAACGACGCGAACGAGACCGTGTACTTCAACGAGCTGTCTGGCCCGATCGTCGGCTGGATCGATTCGAAGGTGTACGACGAGACGAAGGACGAGCAGAAGGCCGTCGGCTGGTGCGGACAGGTCGTCGACACGAACGGCGATGGCCGCATCACGGCGCCGCCGTGGAATCAGATTACGGCTCGTGGCGAGTCACTCCTGTATGCGGGTGACACCACCGGCGGCGGTGCTCCCGGCGCGGCCGGCGCGCGCGGCACGGCGTCCGCGGGACCGGATCCGAAGCTGGACACGATGGTCAGCTTCAGCCTCTATGGAGTGATCCCGAGTCCCGTTGACAACTCCGTGTGGGGCGTCGCCGAGCGATATCCCGGATACCTCGTGCGCGTGGATCGCGGCAACAACCCGCCGCAGTCCTGCATCACGGAGATCTACAAGGTGCCCGAGCCCGGCTTCGATCCGCGCGGTGTCGACATCGACCTCAACGGCGTGGTGTGGACGGCGCTCGCGGCCAGCAGCCACATGGCGAGCTTCGATCGCCGCAAGTGCAAGGCGATCACCGGTCCGC
>JALDXQ010000214.1:0-12026 GCA_032156805.1 Acidobacteriota bacterium | reverse complement strand
GTCAACGCGCTGCAATCGCTCGTCGAAACGCTCCTCTTCTATCACCCGGCGGTCTGGTGGTGTTCACAGCAGATTCGGATCGAGCGTGAGCATTGCTGCGACGACATGGTGATCGAGGCAGGCGGCAACCGACTGGCATATGCGACAGCGCTCGCTCAACTCGAAGAATTGAGAGGACTCGAACCCATGCTCTTGCTCAATGCATCTGGCGGCCGGTTGGTCGATCGGATCCGCCGCCTGCTCGGAGAATCACCAATGAAGGAGCGTCGATCGACGACGTGGGCGATCGCCGCGGCGCTGGCCATTGTGGCTGCGCTCGCCGTGACACCAGCTCGCAGTGTCGCCGATGCGAGCGAGCTCGTGGTGCCATTGGATAGTGGGCACGTGAACCCGCCGCAGGTGCCCCAGTCAACGGCCGTCGCGCGTGACCCGGGGAGGGCGAAGGATGCTGACTGGGCGGACTATGTCCGGGAGACGCAGGCGGCACTCGAGAGACTGGCGCGCGAGACTCAGGGAGTCCCGATCTTTCCCGAACAGCCCGCGTCGCCGGCTGAGCCTCCGACGCCACCGGCACTTCCAGCCGTTCCGGCATCACCGGCGCCTCCAGCCGTTCCGGCATCACCGGCCGCGCCGCGTCAGGCGGTTCCGGCCGCACCGCCTGCGCCTCCTGGTGTTCCCGTTGCCCCGGCTCCTCCCGGGGTTCCCGCGCTTCCATCACTGCCGACTGTTCCGCTTCCGCCCGCTCCTCCGGCGCTCCCGGACGACGTGACGGAGATTGCCGAGGAGTTGAATCGCACGGCGGCTGAACTGCTTCGCAGTTCCGGCGAGATGCGCCGCGCGGCTCAGGAGATCGCGCGGCAGCAGTTACAGGTCGCTGAAGTGCAGGCGGCAATCGAGAAGATGAAGAACGAGGCGCTGGCAAAGAGCGTCGATCTCGAGGCAATGCGCAAGTCGATCGCAGAGCTGTCAGCCAGGCACAAGGCGCTGCGCGATCAGCCTGACATGAGCGAAATGCAGAAGCAGATCGAAGCGATCAGACAGGAACTGCAGAAGCTGCGGGGGCGTTGAGACGTGGTCCGGCGGGTCTACAAGACAAGACCCGCCCTACTTTGCCTGGAGATGAATCCCGCACTCGAGCTTCTGGCCCTGCCAGCGGCCTGAGCGCGGGTTCTCGGGATCGAATGGCAACGCCGTGCACGGCTCGCAGCCGATGCTCGTGTAGCCGGCCTCATACAACGGCAGAAGCGGAATATCGTGCTGCTTCGCGTAGGTCCACACGTCGCGTGCCGTCCAGCCGGCCAGTGGTGCGACGCGCGAGATGGTCCGTGCCGGGAGCTTGAACGGTTCCACTTCCTGCAGGTTCGCTCGCGACGGGGATTGATCCCGGCGCAGAGCAGTGAACCACGTGTCGTAGCCTTCGAGAGCAGAGAACAGTGGTTCGACCTTGTGACGCTTGCAGCACGCTTCTGTGCTTTCGGCCTGCCACAGCCCTACGCTGGGTGATTTCGCGCGGAGATTAATGAGGTTCAGTCCCCAGCGCTCCGTCAGCTCGTCGCGATAGTCGAGCGTCTGCTGAAAATGATGAAACGTATCGAGGAAGAGGACCGGGATGTCGGGCTTCACCTCGCGCAGCAGGTGCGTCAGCACGACGCACTCGGCCTGAAAACTCGACGTGATGCACGGTTCCTGCGCGCCACTCAGCGCTCGTTCGATCACTTCTCGGGCGTCGATCACGTCAACATCTCCTCGAGCGCCTTGCGGATGGCTTCGGCCGCTTCCTGATCCGACGAGGCCCGGCGCGCAATGTGCGCGAGGCGCTCGGCGAACGTCAGCGGAGCTCCCTGCACCTCGGTTGCTGCTTCGCGGAGCGGTGCTGTGATCATACCGGCGCCGCACGTGAACTGCGTGCCCGGGTCGATCAGGATGAAGCTGCCGGTCGCCCGGTTGTCGCTGTACCGATCGAACACGAGCGGCCGCGCGGTCGATATCTGGACGCTGCCGATTTGATTGAGCACGAGCGCGTGATTGATCTCGGCCGTCACCGTTCGCGTGCCGTGCTTGAGCAGATAGACGCGACCGGGATCCAGCGGCCGTTCGTCCATCCACACGAGCTCGGCCTCGAACCGCTGTCCGACAAACGCGGGCTCCACGGTGAGCACGTCACCACGGCTGATGTCGATCTCATCGTCCAGCGTGAGCGTCACTGACATGGGCGCGAACCCGAGCGCGAGGTCGCCGTCGTAGGTGACGATCCGCTTGACTCGCGCGCTGCGGCCAGAGGGCCAGGCCGTCACGCGATCGCCGGGCCTCACGGTTCCCGATACGATCTGACCGGCGTAGCCACGGAACTCCTGGTCTGGCCGGAGGACCATCTGGACGGGGAAACGGAATGGCGCCCCGACCGTGTTGCGATTGACCTGCACGGTCTCGAGATACTCGAGCAGTGGAGGGCCATCGAAATACGGGGTTCGCTCGCTGCGCGTGATGACGTTATCGCCTTCGAGCGCGCTCATCGGGATCGCGTGCACCGACGCGCCAGTGAGGAACTCGCTGAAATCATCCAGGATTTTTTCGTACACCTCGCGGTCGAAGTCCACGAGATCCATCTTGTTGATGGCGAGGACGAAGTCGGTGATCCCAAGCAGCCGTGCAATGCGCGCATGCCGTTTCGACTGCGTCCGTACGCCGTTTCTTGCGTCGATCAGGAGGATCGCGACGTCCGCGGTGGACGCGCCAGTCGCCATGTTGCGCGTGTACTGCTCGTGACCCGGCGTGTCGGCAAGGATGAACTTGCGCCGTGCGGTGGCAAAGTAGCGATACGCGACGTCGATCGTGATGCCCTGCTCGCGCTCGGCGCGCAGCCCGTCGGTGAACAGCGAGAAGTCGATCGGCCCGGCGTTGCGGTTCTTCGACGCCTTGGCCACCGACGCCACCTGGTCTTCGTAGACTGACTGCGAGTCGTGGAGCAGCCGCCCGATCAGCGTGCTCTTCCCGTCGTCGACGCTACCGGCCGTGCAGATGCGGAGAAGGCCTGATTCCATCAGAAATAGCCTTCCCGCTTCTTCAGCTCCATCGAGCCGTCCTGATCGTGGTCGATGATGCGGAGCTGACGCTCGGACTGGCGGGTCGCGATGAGCTCGTCGATGATCTTCGGAACCGTATCGGCATCTGACTTGATCGCGCCGGTGCAGGGCGAGCAGCCGAGCGAGCGCATCCGGCACTTCACCATCTGCGGCTTCTCACCGGGCATCGTCACGACGAACGGCTGCTCCTGGACGATGAGCGAGGCGCCGCGCACGATGACCTCACGCTCCTTCGCGAAGTAGAGCGGGACGATCGGGATGTTCTCGGCGTGGATATAGTTCCACACGTCGATCTCCGTCCAGTTCGAGAGCGGGAAGACACGGATGCTTTCTCCCGGGCGCAGCTTCGCGTTGAGCAGCGTCCACAGCTCTGGACGCTGGCGCTTGGGATCCCATTGGCCGTTCGGGTCGCGCACCGAGAAGATGCGTTCCTTCGCGCGGCTGCGTTCCTCGTCGCGACGAGCGCCTCCGATCGCGGCATCGAAGTTCCCCGCCTGCAGGGCGTCGAGCAGTGACTTCGTCTTGAGGAGCCCACAGCAGCGCTGGGTGCCGACCTTAAACGGCTGCGTGCCGTCGGCAATCGCCTCTTCGTTGGTGTGGACGATCAGCCGCGCGCCGACGGCTCGAGCCATCTCGTCGCGGAACTGAATCATCTCGCGGAACTTGTAGGTGGTGTCGACGTGGAGCAACGGAAAAGGAATCGGCCCCGGGTAGAACGCCTTCTGGGCCAGCCGTAGCAGAACGGATGAGTCTTTGCCGATGGAGTAGAGCATCACCGGTCGCTCGAACTCAGCGACCACCTCGCGGAAGATGTGAATGCTCTCAGCCTCCAACGCTCGCAGGTGATCGAGACGAGCGCTGGTGAGAACGGACGAGTCGGGAGTCAGGGCCACTGTCGACATGCTTTCTCAAACGCGCAAAAAAAAACCCGGGCGGTGAATCCCCGGGCTGCGATCGCTTAGCGTGTTAATGGGCTGTTTCTGCTATTTACCCAATTGCCGGATCGTCACCTCGGGGACCCTTGACGGGTCCTGCTACAACAGCACAGGCAAATACGACAAATCCGGACGGACATCCAAATAGATTCTACTCGCCAGCCGTCACGAACGCAAAAGCCCGTAAGAATCCCTGCGACACTGCGCCTTTGGAATACTCAAAGCTCGACCGCTCGGTGGCGGTCTCCGTTTTCTTCGTGCCTCCGCGGCAAGCCGTGTCCTCCGCACATCTCCGCCAACTTAGCCCTGAGGCCGCACGGCTTCGGGAGGCGGCACCCCAGAGCGAGTGAGTTCCTCCGTGCGTTTCACCCGGGGCAGTTGCACGGCGAAGAATCGATAGAGGAGCACCGTATCGAGGAGGCCGACGACGACGAGCACCAGGTAGGCGAGATTGCTTTGAACGACCCCCAGATCTTTGAGGAGCGTAGACAGCCCGAAGCCGACGATCCACGCATCGAAGCTCATACACAGACGACGGAACGTCTCCGGCCGGATGCGGTGGATGATGTAGGCGCCGATCGGAACACCCACGGCGATGCTTGGCAGGATGTAAGGGATCAGCGCGAGGCTCTGCGCGGTGTAGAGCCCGGCGTATCCGTATGCGACGGCGGTAAAGCTCGATTCAGCGAGGCGAATGAATCCGAGCGCCGCACGGAAGTCCCTTTGCGTCAGTCCCTGATTGCTCAGCATCACCGCCAGCGGCGGTCCTGAAATCGTGGTGACGGAGTAGAGCACGCCGACGCCACCACCGAACACATACCCGACGGCCCGTTCCGACTTGATCGGTCTGCGGTACCCAGCGGCCTGAAAGAGGATCAGCGGCAACAAGACGATGAACGTGCCGAACCGGAGCCAGCCGGGGTTGACCTGCGACACGATGGCGGTGCCGAGGATGACACCGGGCAGCAGTCCGATCACGATCGGCAGCACGCGGCGCCAGACGCGCGGCAGCGCTTCGCGATTGACCCAGAGCACGTAGGCGTTGAGGACGACCTCGATCGGGACGAGCGCGGGGTTCAGAACACGGTTGGTGAGAAACAGCAACGCGATCGGAACGGTGATCGACGAGAAGCCGTAGCCGAGCGCTCCGTTGACGATAGCCGCGCCGAGTGCGATGAAGGCGAGCGCGAGTTGCGTGGAATCCATCGTGTCGTCGTCTGAGTCGGAATCGAGCCTGTTAGCGTGTCGTGATCAGCGCGCGGGTGTCAACGGGCCTGCCGAAAGGACCGCCAGTCGATCTCGAGCTTGCGCATGCGGGCTCGCAGGGTGTGAGGGTTGATGCGCAGCAGGCGCGCCGCGCCGTGATGTCCTTCGACTCGGCCGTTGGTTGCCTCGAGGGCCGACTCGATATGCTGACGGATGACCGCGTCCAGCGGTGCAATGCGTGCGGACGCCTGCTCGGCGGCGCGGGCTGGCGCGGTGATCGTGGTCAATGCGTCCTGCCCGAGCGCTCCCGCGACGTTGAGCGTACGACCCTGGCCGATCAGAACGGCGCGATCCATGACCGCCGCCATTTCGCGCACGTTACCGGGCCACTCATATTCGGCGAGCCGCCGCACATCATCGTCGCTGACGGGTACCGGGCGAAGCCCGAAGCGGTTCGCGGCGCGCTCGGCGAAGTAGTCCGCAAACGCGCGGATGTCAGCCGGACGATCTCGCAGCGGCGGGATGACGATTGGAAACACCGAGAGGCGATAGTAGAGATCCTCTCGGAACGTCTGCTTCTCGACCATGTTGGGAAGATGGCGATGCGTGGCGGCGACGATCCGCACGTTCACGCGGATCGGGCGCTCACCGCCGACACGCACGACTTCCGAGTCCTGAACGACGCGCAAGAGGCGCACCTGTGCGGCCGGAGCAAGCTCGCCGATTTCGTCGAGAAACAGCGTCCCGCCGTCCGCCTGTTCAAACCAGCCTTTGCGCCGGCTGACGGCACCGGTAAATGCACCGGCCTCGTGGCCGAAGAGCTCTGAGTCAATCAACTCACCTGGGATAGCGCCACAGTTCACGCGTCGGAACGGTCCGGCTCGAAACGGGGAGTGCTCGTGGATCGCGCGCGCGATGATTTCCTTGCCCGTCCCGGTTTCCCCGAACAGCAATACCGGTGCCGTGCTGCGCGAGACGATGCGTGCCCGCGCCATGACCGCGGCCAGCCCGGTATCTCCTCCGATCAGGCGTTCCTCGCCCGCGCGTGGGTCGCCGTTGATCAGCAGATCCGGTGTCAGGTGTGCCTCAGGGGCTGTCGGGGTCTTCGATTTCTGTGACATATAACGGAATATGGTCTGACATTATGACAGAAAATCCGTCATATATACTTGAGCATCGATAGTCTCTGGGGCTGGACGTGAAATTCGGGCCGAATTTCACCCGGTCCGGCTCTTGCCCATCAACCGGGCAGATGTCTCAGCTCGCCCATCGCTGTCGCCGCTGCCCGGTCCCGTGTCGATGCGTGTGTATGCCGCCGACGACTGGCAGGTAAGTGAGGCAACCCGGCGAACCCTTCCGCGCTTCCTCTCCAGCCCCGGTCCTCGGCTGACTCCGTTCACATCTCGCAACAGGTAGCTAACGCCGGCACGCATCGCGTTGCTGGTTTTTCGGGGAACCGATCACGGGGATCGGCCAGAGGAGTCTCGATGTCTCGCAGAGTGTTGACTTTCGTCGCGGTGGTCGTCGCCGCGTTGCTGCCGGCTGCTGGCCTGGCGCAGACCGGTGGCGCCGTGACCGGCGTGGTCCGCGATTCACTGGGTGGCGCCATCCCGGGTGCGACGATTCGCGTGATCAATGACACCACGGGCGCGGCTCAGGAAGCCGTCAGCGACGGCGAAGGGCGCTTTCGTGTGGACGATCTTTCAACCGGTCAATATCGCGTCGAGGTCACGCTCGACGGTTTCGAGCCGGCAAGCGTTCGGGGCGCAGTCGATGGGCAGGCTGCATCGATCGATGTCACCCTGACGCCTGCGCGCCTCACCGAGGGCGTCGTCGTGACTGCCCGTCGTGTTGAAGAGGCCGTTCAGGAAGTACCGATCCCCGTGTCGGTGCTGACCGGCGAGCTCGTCGAGAGCGCCGGTGCGTTCAACGTGAATCGCGTCAAGGAGCTGATCCCGACGGTGCAGTTCTACTCGTCCAACCCACGCAACTCGGCGGTCACGATCCGAGGGATTGGCTCACCGTTCGGCCTCACGAACGACGGTATCGAGCCCGGTGTCGGCCTCTACATCGATGGCGTGTTCTATGCGCGTCCTGCGGCAGCCACGCTCGACTTCCTTGACGTGGCGCAGGTCGAAGTGCTGCGCGGACCACAGGGGACGCTCTTCGGAAAGAACACCACGGCTGGCGCGATCAATGTCACCAGCCGGCGGCCGAACTTCGCGCCCGAGAGCAATATCGAGGTCGGCTACGGCAGCGACAACTTCTTCCAGACGAAGGCCTCGGTCTCCGGTCCGCTGAGCCGCACGATCGCCGGGCGCATGTCGTTCTCCGGCACGGGCCGCGACGGGTTTGTCTACAACACCGTCACGCGGGATGAAACCAATACGCTGAACAACCTCGGCGTCCGGGGGCAGCTTCTCGTGGTGCCGTCCAAGACGGTTGCGATCAACATCGGTGCCGATTACACGCGGCAGCGTCCCGACGGATACGCGCAGGTCATCGCGGGCGTGGCGCCAACGCTTCGTCCAGCGAATCGCCAATGGGCGCAGATCATTGCCGACCTCGGCTACACGCCTCCCAGCTACAACGCGTTCGACCGGCTCACCGACACGGACACGAGTTGGCAATCCAACCAGGACATGGGCGGCGCGTCGGCGACGGTGGATTGGACGATCGGCCGCGGCCGTCTGACGTCGGCAACCGCGTACCGGTACTGGCAGTGGAATCCGTCGAATGATCGCGACTTCATCGGCCTGCCGGTGACGTCGATCTCCGCCGCGCCGTCGAACCAGAACCAGTGGACGCAGGAAGTGCGCTACGCGGGCCCGCTCCACCCGCGCGTCAATGTCGTCGCGGGTGTGTTCGCGTTCCACCAGGGACTCGATTCGAATCCGTCGTTCAAGCAGGAGCAGGGCTCGGCGGCCGCGCGCTTCCTGCTGCCGCCGACTGCGGCGGCGGCAACGCCGGGGCTGCTCGACGGCTACGGCTACGATCAGTTCCTGACGTTCCGCAACACGAGCGCGGCGGCGTTCGGACAGGTCGAGTGGCTCGTCACCGATCGCCTGCGCATCCTCCCCGGTCTGCGATTCAACTACGACGACAAGTCCGTCGATTTCAACCAAGTCGTCTATGGCGGCCTCCAGACGACGGACCCGGCGCTCGTGGCGCTCAAGCTGTCCGTGCTCTCGCCGCAGGCATATGTTGCTGATGTCGACGACACCAACACGTCCGGTCAGCTGACCGTTGCCTATCAGGTGTCATCGAAGGTCAACACGTATGCGACCTATGCCACCGGGTTCAAGTCGGTGGGCCTGAACCTGAACGGCGTGCCGACCGATGCGCTCGGCAACCCGGTGTTGTCGGCCGCGACCGTGAAGCCTGAAGACGTCCGCCACTACGAGGTCGGCGTCAAGACGGAGCCGTTCCCCGGGGTCACGGCGAACTTCACCTTCTTCAACACCGGCATCGAGGATTACCAGACACAGGTCGTGAACGCGTCGGTCGGCGTGCTCCGTGGTTATCTCGCCAACGCCGAGAAGGTCCGTGTGCGCGGCGCCGAGTTCGACGGCAACTATCGAGTGAACCAGCGCCTCTCGTTCTATGGAGCGCTCGCCTACACGGACGGCATCTACGGGTCGTTTCCAGATGCGCCGCCACCGCTCGAAGAGACCGGTGGACCGCAGGTGAAGGACATCTCCGGGTCGGTGCTGCCCGGCATCTCGAAGTGGGCGCTCACCTTCGGTGGTGAGGTCAACAAGCCGGCCACGCTCTTCCATCAGGCCGGTGAGTTCTTCGGAGCGTTCGACACCAGCTACCGGTCGGAGTTCTCGTCGAGCCCGTCTGCGTCACGCTACATGATGGTCGACGGTTACGGGCTGGTGAATCTGCGCGCCGGTTATCGCTGGAACGACGGCTGGTCGCTGTTCTTCTGGTCGCGCAACCTGCTCGACAAGCAGTACTTCGAACTCCTGTCGGCGCAGCCCGGCAACTCGGGTCTCATCGTCGGACTGCCGGGCGATCCGCGGACGGTCGGGCTGACGCTCCGGATGTCGCTCGGCAAATAGAGGCCACATCGCGCCTTCGTACTCGTGTCACGTTTGCGAAGCATAATGTCGACTTCGTGAACGTGACGCTTCCATTCCGCAACCTGAGCAGGGCAGTTACGCTCGCCGCCGGTGCGTGGATCGTCCTGCTCGCCGCCGCAATGGGGCCGGCAGCCTGCACCACTCCTGCCGTGCCCCCTGCCGACGTGCCGAAAACGTTCGTCGGATCGGCTGCCTGCCAGTCGTGCCATCAGGACATCTACAACCGCTGGAAAGACACGCTGATGGCCAACGTCATCGTCGATCCCGCGAAGCGGCCCGATGTCGTGGTGGGTGATTTCTCGACCCCGAACCCGCTGGTCACGTTCCGCAGGGAGGACGTGGCGTTCGTCTACGGCTCGAAGTGGAAGCAGCGCTACTTCACGAAACGCGGCGACGATTACTTCGTATTCCCCGCGCAATGGGACGTTGTGAACAAGACGTGGCGGCGCTACTACGTCGAGCCCGGCACGGACTGGTGGGCGGATCATTACCCCGCGGATCAGATGCAGCGGCCGACGGGCGCGCTGTGCGACGGCTGTCACTCCGTCAACTACAACATCAGGACGAAGCAGGTGACGGAATGGAACGTCGGCTGCGAAAAGTGTCACGGCGCCGGCAGCCTGCACGTGCAGTTTCCGGTCGCTGCGACGATCGTCAACCCCACCAGGCTCCAGGGTGAGCGCGCCGACGACGTCTGCATTCAATGTCACTCGCAGGGTCAGCCGCGCGTGAAGCCGATCGAGGGCGTCTACTACGACTGGCCAGTCGGCTATCAACCTGGCGATCGACTGAGTGACGTCTGGTCACTCGAGGAACATCATCCTGGGAAGGAGACGTTCACGCACTGGCCGGACGGGCACGCACACAAGAACCGGATGCAGGGCAACGACTACATCCAGAGCCAGATGTCGATCAAGGGTGTCCGCTGCTTCGACTGCCACGACGTGCACGGCACTCCCAATGCGGCCGATCTCCGTCTGCCCGGCGATGCCGTCTGTCTCGATTGCCACGGCCCACAGCGGCAGGCTGGGCCGCCCGGGACGATCGAGCAGCACACGCAGCACAAGGCCGATGGCGAGGGCAGCCGCTGCGTCGCCTGTCACATGCCGCTCATTGCCCGCACGGTTGGCAACGTGAGCGTACGCAGTCACACGTTCAAGTTCGTTTCACCTCGAACGACGGAGCAGTTGGGCGTCCCCAATCCCTGCACCTCGTGCCACATGGATCGCACACCGCAATGGGCAACTGACGCATTGAAGAAGTGGCCAGGTGTTTCCGCATGGCGAATCGGCGCGTAGCCTCCGGGCTCGTGTTCATTGCCGCCCTGCTGATCGGCACCACGCCGGCGGCGGCGCAGGACGAGCCGACGTGCAAGGTGCTCTGTGCGCCTGAACTCAAAATCGAGCCCACGTGGACGATCGAAAACCTCGGCGGGGCTCGGCGGATCGAGGTCGATGGTCAAATCGAGGAGGTAGGCACCGAGTCCGTCTTCGAATTGATCCTCGCCGTGGATGTGCCGACCACCATCCCGCGAATTGGGTTCACGTTCGAAGCCATCTTCGTGCCCTTTGGCAGGACTGACGTGCATCCGTTCACCGGTGTGTCGGCACCTGACGTGGGGCGTACCGATTTCCGCGACAACGGCATCGAGATCGAGACCGAGTTGAACATCGATCTCTTCGGGATCGAGCAGACCGGCGGCTGGGTCT
Organism: Acidobacteriota bacterium; assembly: GCA_032156805.1. Classification (GTDB taxonomy): domain Bacteria; phylum Acidobacteriota; class Vicinamibacteria; order Vicinamibacterales; family UBA2999; genus Gp6-AA40. The sequence continues at coordinate 1,005 of JALDXQ010000214.1, read as the reverse complement.
CGTCACACTTCGACATCGTCGACAAGTTCAGTCCCGGCGAGACGCCGCGGGCCTCGAGTACCTATACACACAAACTCAACTTCGAGTGGGACACGGCGTTTCACCTGTTCAACCGGCTGCCTGAGGGCAACTGGCTCCGGAACCTCGAGGCTGAAATATCGCTGGACTACGTGGCGACGGGGTTGCCCAGGGCCGGTGACATCGTCAACGGCGAGCGGTTCCTTGACGATGCGAGTCCGTGGTCACTGTCGATCGTGGGAGTGATCCCGCTGGCGCCGCTCAATCCGTGAGGTGAACGTGCTCTCAATCGTTCCCTCGTGGGCTCCCAACCTTCATCCGCTGGTCATCCACTTCCCGATCGCGCTGCTCATCGTTGCGGCGGTGACCGATCTGGTCGACAACGTGGTCGGACGCCCGCCCTGGCTCGCAACGGCCGTGACCTCGCTGTACGTGCTGGGAGTCGCAGGTGCCGTCGTGGCATGTGTCAGCGGTCAGCAGGCGGCTGACACCGTGTTGATGTCCGGTATGGCTCATTCGATCGTTGCGGCGCATCGGACCTGGGCGCTCGCCACCACGTTCTACTTCGGGGTGCTGGTGGTCGTGCGACTTGCCCTGGCGTTCACGGGCATACGGCCAGGTCGTACTGTTCGAATCCTCATGCTCGCGGCGGCCCTCGTCGGCGTGGCAGGCGTGCAACAGACTGCGGAACGAGGGGGCCGGCTCGTCTACGAACAGGGCGTGGGCGTCATCGGGGCGGGGCTTCGCTGAGGTAAAGGCAGCACGCCATAACGCTGTATCCTCAGTCATGATCACGATGTCTCGACCGTTGCTTGGTGTTCTCGTTGTCGCGGCGTTCTCGTCAGGCGCCGATGCCCAGGTCCGCTGGGATGCCGCCGCAATCGAAGCCGAAACGATGCAGCACTTTCAGGCGCTGCTGCGTCTCGACACGAGCAGCCCCCCGGGCAACGAGATTCGCGCGGTCGAGTACCTCGAGCGGGTGCTCAC
>JALDXQ010000213.1:0-12077 GCA_032156805.1 Acidobacteriota bacterium | reverse complement strand
GCCTGACACCGGGTGTATAAGGGTCCTGCCGCGGAAGGAGGCAGTGATGCGCGGACTCGCAAGGGTCGTGTGGCTCGCATGTACCGTCCTCGCATTGGTGGTCCACAACCGCCTCGACGTCCTTTCCTGGCAGACAGCGGAACGACGCAGCGACGCGCTTCCCGCCGATGTTCATCCGGACTCACGCAATCGACTGCCCCAGCTCAAGGCCGGCGTCGAAGGGTTGGAAGCGATTCGGCTGCACAGGTCGGGCGCGAACGCCCGCTGGGCATCCCCCCTCGGACGGCAGCTCACCGAGCTCTCGATCCTGACGGTCGCTCGCGAGCACGATCAGCCGTACGAATGGTCGCTCCACGAGATGGAAGCCGTTGCCGTCGGGCTCGACCCGGCCACGATCGACGTCGTACGGCATCGGCGAGCCCTCAGCGGCGTCCCTGAGAAGGACGCGGCGGTCATTCAGGCCGGCCGCGAGCTCGGGGCAACACATACTCTGAGCTCGAGCTCCTATGCACGCGCCCTGAAGCTCCTTGGCAGCAGCAACCTCGTCGACATCGTCGAACTGATGGCGACATACACGGCAACGGCCGCACGCCTGACGGCGTTCAACCAGCACATGCCGCCCGGTTGGAAGCAGTTCCTGCCATTACCATTCACGCAGCCCGCCGACATCCACGAGGATTCGAGAAGCCGTCTCCCGTTGATTCGAAGCCCGAACCAGCCGGCACAAGCCAATCTCTATGCTCGCGGGCTCGCGCCCGAAGGCACCGGGCCGGCCCACATCGCGCGACATGCCGGCGCCCCCGGGTCTCTCGAAGCAAGCAGGGGACGACGCTTGATGGTCCTAGCGACGCTCGTTGCCGCGCGCGAACACGACTCGCAATACCTCTGGACCCCCAGTGAGCTGGCGGGCGCACGAATGGACGGCCTCGAGCCTGCGCTCATCGACGTCGTACGCCATCGCCGGCCGCTACATGGAATCGCGGAGCAAGAGGCGGCGTTGATCCAATTCGGTCGCGAGCTCTTCGCGGCGCACAACGTCAGCGCAGAGACCTACGCGACAGCGCTGAAGATCTTCGGCGAGCGCGATCTCGTGGACTTCGTCACGTTGATGGCGCAGCGCGCGGGCGACGCAGTGATACTGGCGGCATTCGATCAGCGACTACCGGCCGGGCAGACACCACTACTGCCCGCACGAGGCACGAAATGAGGCGATCCGTTGCGCTCACCGGAGCGACTGCTGCACTCGTCCTCGCGTCGCTGCTGCTCGGAGCGGGTCAGTCGGCGACGAGCTCTGTGACGCCATGGGGAGATCCCGACCTTCAGGGCATCTGGACTGACACACACGATACGCCGCTGCAGAGACCGGCGCGATTCGCGGGTCGAGAGTTCCTCACGGAAGAGGAAGTGGCCGCACTCGACAAGGAGCGGTCCGCGATCCTCCGCCGCGATCACCGTGAGCCGCAGGGAAGCGAGCGCGACGTGTCTGGCGCGTACAACGCCGTCTTCGAATCGGTGAAGCCCACCGGCCGTCGAACATCGCTCGTCGTCGAGCCGAACGACGGACGGATTCCCGCCTACACTCCCGGCGCGCGCACGCGGCTCGATTCCTATCGCGGTTATCAGCTCGCGCTCATGCAGGCGACCGAGACCTGCAAGAAGCAGGAGCCGTCCTGTCGCGGTGGCAAATATGGACCGCCGTCGCCCCGGCGAGCCGAGGCTCCGCCGATCTACAACACGGACCGGCTGAACCGCAGCGATGGCCCGGAGGATCGCAGCATGGCGGAGCGGTGCATGGGCGCGGTGCTGCCGGACGTCAGCGGCTATCGCCGGATCGTGCAATCGCCGACAGCAGTGGCCATCTTCTACGACACCGGCCAGGGGCAAGGGTGGCAGCGCATCATCCCGGTGAACGGGAACCCGCATCTTCCCTCGACGGTTCGGCAGCGGTTTGGTGATTCACGCGGCCGCTGGGAGGGCAAGACGCTGGTCGTCGACGTCACCAATTTCGGCCCGAAGGCCGACTATCGAGGATCGCGTGAGAACCTGCATCTCGTCGAGCGATGGACGCGACTGGATGCCACGACACTCGAGTACGCCGTGACAGTCAATGATCCAACGACATGGGCGCGGCCGTGGACGGTCAAACAGGAGCTCAAGGTGCAGGACGGACAGGCGAACCGGATCTACTCCGAGCCGCGCTGTCACGAGGGAAACTTCGGTCTCGCGGGCATGCTGATCAACTCGCGCGCCGAAGAGCGCGCGTTCGCTCGAGGACAGGGACCGGACCCCGCCACACGCGACAACTCGACGGGAGGAGCGGGCGGCGGGGAGGAGAACACTGATCCGTTGCTCGTGAACTGACTCTTGGCCATGAAGATTCCTGATTCTCGATTGTCACCAATCAGCGATCACCAAATCACCAATGCGTTTTCAGGGGGCGTCATGATCATTCGAATCGCCGTATCGGTCTCGATCGCCCTGCTGGCGAGCAGCGTGCTGCCCCTGGCGCAGGTAAAGGACTTCCGTCCCGTGACGGAAGCGATGCTGCGCAACCCCGCGCCTGGTGACTGGCTGAACTGGCGGCGCACCGACAATGCGTGGGGCTACAGCCCGCTCGATCAGATCAACAAGCAGAACGTCCAGCAACTGCAGCTGGCGTGGTCGTGGTCGATGGACGACACCGGCGCGCAGGAAGCGGCGCCGCTCGTCTACGACGGGGTGATGTATCTGCCCAGTCCGCGCGGCGTGATCCAGGCGCTCGATGCAGCAACGGGTGATCTGATCTGGGAGTATCGCCCCGGGGCAACGCCTGCGCCTGCGCCAGCGGGACGAAGTGGCGGCGAACAGACCGTGATCCCTCGCCTGTCTCAACGTCCCGCGAACACTGGAGGGGACACCGGACGCGGCATTCAGAAGACACTCGCGATCTTCGACGACAAGATCTTCGGCACGACCAACGAGGCGCACATCGTCGCGCTGAATGCGAAGACCGGCACGGTCGTCTGGGACGTGACCACCGCCGACGAGACACTTGGATACGAATACACGGCTGGCCCGATCGTCGTTCGAGGGAAGGTCATCGCCGGGATCAGCGGATGCGGGCGCTACAAAGACGATGTGTGCTTCATCAGCGGTCACGATGCCGCGACTGGGAAAGAGCTGTGGCGAACGTCGACGATCGCGCGTCCCGGGGAGCCGGGCGGTGACAGCTGGGGCGACCTGCCTCTTACCTTCCGCGCCGGCGCCGACGCCTGGATCACCGGGAGCTACGACCCGGCGACGAATCTCGTCTACTGGGGCACGGCGCAAGCCAAGCCGTGGGCACGCGTCGTCCGCGGCACCGACGGCGACGCTCTCTATACGAACTCCACGCTCGCACTCGATCCAGATACGGGAAAGATGAAGTGGTTCTATCAGCACCTTCCCGGCGAGTCGCACGACATGGACGAAGTGTTCGAGAACGTCCTGATCGACCTCGACGGTCGCAAGTCGCTCTTCAAGATGGGCAAGCTGGGCATCCTGTGGCAACTCGATCGCGAGACCGGCGCATTCATCCGCGCGACCGATATCGGCTACCAGAATCTCGTTGACGTTGATCCGAAGACCGGCAAAGTGACCTATCGTGCCGGCATGATCCCTCAAATTGGTGTCGAGCTCGATTGGTGTCCGAGTACCGCGGGATTCAAGAGCTGGCGCGCCATGGCGTTCAGCCCGCAGACCAACGCGATGTATCTGCCTCTCAGCTTGAGCTGTGAGAAGGGGACGTTCGGTCCCACGGAACGGCGCGTCGGCGGTGGCGGCACCGGACCGGTGCGACGACGCAACTACAAGCACCCGGCCTCTGGCGGCAACCTCGGCGAGTTCCAGGCGCTCGACATCAAGACCGGCAAAACACTCTGGCGCCATCGCACACCTTCACCAATCAACACGGCAGCGCTCACCACTGCCGGGGGCGTCGTGTTCGCCGGCGACTGGGATCGTCACGTGTACGCGTACGACGCGTCCAATGGAAAGATTCTGTGGCAGACGCGGCTGCCGACGTCGGCGCAGGGATTTCCGCTGACCTACCTTGCACGAGGGAAACAGTACGTCGCTGTTCCTGCCGGCATTGGCGGAGGAAGCTGGTCGACACTGCTCGGCCCCGAGCTGGCGCCGGAGATCCGCCGGCCGAACAGCGGCAACTCGCTGCTCGTCTTCGCGCTGCCTGGCACTGCGAGGTCGGGAGAGCGATCGACACAATAGCGGACCGTTCACTGTTCAAGGTTCACGGTTCAGGGTTCGTGTTCATGGTTCGCCTTCCTGACGGCCGGGCGAGACGTGGGTTCATCATCTGCGCAGTGCTGATCGCGTCGTGCGCACTGCTGCGGGCCGCGGTCGTTCAGACGGCGCGGACGGTGTGGGACGGCGTCTACACCGATGCCCAGGCCGAACGCGGGCGCACGTCCTACCAGCAGACCTGCCTCTCGTGTCACCGCGACGACCTTCGTGGTGACAGTACCGCGCCTAGTCTCGTCGGTGAAAGCTTCCTGTTCCTGTGGGGTGACATGGACGTTGGCGAGCTGTCCGCACGCATCCAGAAGGTGATGCCGCCCGAGCGTCCCGGTTCACTGCCGGCCCAGACCTACACCGACATCGTTGCATTCATCCTGCAGAAGAATGGTTTCCCTGCGGGCGGCACCGAGCTCGCGGCCGAATCGGACACGCCCATTCTGATCACGCCGAAGCGGCCGTCACAGGAATGAGGCTCCGCCGCGCGGCCTCGGCTGCCAGCGCCTGCCAGAACGACTCGGCAAGACGTTCGGCGAGCGGGCAAGGGCCGTGCGGGCAGACACCTCATCGACGCCCTGAACCCTGCGATATAGTGCGACACCGTCATCGCCCAGTCGCAGCGCAAGCGCCATGCGATCCAGCGCGCTCATGGCGGCGAGCGAGCGCCGGGATTCGAGGCGACGTTCGTCGGCGACCGAGCGCATCGGACACAGTATGTCGTCACAGCGGGCATCAACTCCCCACTCCCACTGCGCAGTTTGCGATTCGGCGTAGCGTTCAGTCCGTGGTGCTTCGTGCTTGGGTCTTCGTCCGTCCCTGGAACGCACGCAATCGAAAACCGCCGCGCTGTCACTCTTGCCGCAAAGTGGCGATTGGATTCACTCTCGTCGCGCGAACCGCGGGCAGCGAGCAGGCTGCGATGGAGACCACGCACAGGAGCAGGAACACGGAGCCGTAGGTCGGAGGGTCGGTGGGCGTTATGCCATAAAGCACCCTGCTCAACGCGATACCCGTCAGGACACTCAGAGCAAACCCGATCACCAGCCCGAGCACCGTGAGCCGGAATCCGTCCTTCAACACCGAGGTCAGAATCTGGCGCGACGAGGCGCCCATGGCCATTCGCACCCCGAATTCACGGATACGTCGGCGCATGTCGAAAGCGACCACGGCGTATTGGCCGACGGTGGCGATGACGAGGGAGCCGACGGCAAACAGCGTCAACAGCATCGTCAAGGCCCGCACGGGCCAGAAGTCGATCGCGAGCTGTGAATCGAGCGTCCGCAGGTTCACGAGGGGGACACGCGGATCCTCCGCGCGGATCGCTTGACCAATTGCTGGCGCAACGGCTTCGAGCCGACCCCGATACCGGAGATACAGTGTCCGCTCCCCGGGACCGCGCGGATCATTTGACGCCGGCAGCAGGACGTACAAGTTACGGGTCGGCCGGTTGCCGTTGAACAACGCGTCCGGTGCAACGCCAACTACCTCCACCTCGCGCTGACGTTGCCGTCCGACCAGAAGGCGCTGCCCGATCGGGAGCTGATCAGGCCACAGTCTCTCAGCCAGTGCCCGCGTGACGATGGCCGGTGTCATGACACGAGCGCTTTCGATTCCGAGCTCGCGACCGGAAAGAAGTGTCAGGCCGTACACACGCAGATAGTCGGGTCCAACGGAATTGACTTGGATTTCAAGGGTCTCGCCCACGCCGCCAGCGACCGGTTCGGTCTGCACGGCCTGACGCGCGTTCCACGATTGGGACACCGACTCGATACCGGGAACGCGTTGCAGCCGCACGCGGAGCCGCTCGACGAGCGCAGCACTCGTCTGCGCGTCCACGGCCACTCCGCCGGTGTTGACGGTCGCCATGAGGATCGGCCTGCTGTCAAAACCGAGATCGGCTGAGGTAAACAGCGCGATCGAGCGAGAGGCCAGACCGGCGCTCGTGACGAGCAGCACCGCAAGCGCGAGCTGCAGCACGACGAGGCCGCTCGACAATCGTGAACGCCCCTGGATCACGCCCGGCTCTCCGGCCTTGAGCCACGGCAACAGCGCCTGACTCCACGCCCGCGTTGCAGGTGCGAGCGTGAAGAACGCCATGCTGCCGAGAGCCAGGGTCAGCGCGTAGCCCGCCACGGTCCAGTCGGTCGCCGTGATCACCTGCAATATACCCGGGGGAACCATGGGTGTTACGAGGTCGGCGATCACGCCGGACATCCACCACGCGAAGAGGTACGCCGCCACACCGGCACACAGGGCAATCACCAGCCCCTCGGCAAGCAGCATTCGCACGATGCGGGTCCGGGAGGCGCCAAGCGACTGCCGCAATGCCAGCTCGCGTTGCCGCACCGTGGCACGCCCGAGCAGCAGGTTCGCCACGTTGGCGCACACGATCATCAGCGTCAGCATGGTGATCACCGAGAAGATCGCGAGGAATGTGGTGCCTTGCGTCGAGAGCAGACTATTGCCACCTGCGGTCGCCGAGTACGGGAGGACGGTCACGGACGACGCTTGTTGCCCGTCCGGGTACTGCGCCCGCAATCGCCCCCACAGCGTCGTCATTTCGGTGCGCGCCTGAGCGAGCGAGGTGTCGTCGTGCAATCGAGCGAGGACGTGGACGAAGTTGCCGACGAAGGGGGCGTTCAAGCGCTCGTCGTAGCCACGGTTCGAGAGCGCATCAGGCGACCCGACCGCGCGCGCGAGTGCCATCAGCGGGATCCACGCGTCCGCCGAGGGCGCCAGCTGCGTACCGCGGAAATCAGGGGCCGCAACACCGATCACGGTGGCGGGCAGTCCATTGATCAAGACCGCTTCACCGATCACCGACGGGGACGAAGCGAAGTACTGCCGCCACGCGTGGTCGCTGATCACCGTGGCCAGACCGGCGGCGCCCTGGTCGTCACTATCCGTGAGGGGGCGTCCCATCGCGACCGGAACGGCAAGCGTCTGAAAGTAGTTTGGCGTCACGCCAGCGGCCCAGATCCCGTAGCTGCCGCCCTCGTGGCCGAGCGCAACACGGACGTACTGCTGCCCGAGCATCGGGCCGAGCGAACGGCTCTGAGCGGCAAGATCGCGGTAGTTCGGGTAGCTCGTTTCGGGCTCGATGAATCCGTCCTTTCTAGTCCAGCTCAGCGTCACCAGGTTCTCCGCGCGGATACCCGGTGCTGGCCGGCTCATGATGGCGTGAGCGATCGCAAAGACGGTGGTGTTGCCACCGATCACGAGCGCCACGAGAGTCACAGCCGAGAGCAGAAGTACCGGGGCGTTGGTGACGATGCGGAATCCAAACCGGAGATCCTGCGCCAGCCGCTCCATCGCGCCCGACACCCAGACGCCGCGGGTCTCTTCCTTTGCGAGCGCAACGCTACCAAACTCCGCACGTGCGGCGCGCGCGGCGTCCTCGTGGGAAGCGCCTCGTTCGACCCCGAGCCGGGTTTCCTCGGCGATGTGAAACTGCAGCTCTTCGTCGAGCTCGCGATCTTCCTGGGAGCGCAGCGAGAAGAGCCGTCGCACCAGGGTCCACGGGCGGAGCGGCGTCATGGAACCTCCTTCAGGCGGGATCGAGCACGCGGGCGATCGCTTCAGTGAGGCGCTTCCAGCGGTCGCGCTCGGCTTGCACCTGGCGTCGGCCGGCAGCAGTCAGCCGGTAGTACTTCGCCCGCTGCTTGTTCTCGGTCGTCTTCCACTCGGCGTCGACCCAGCCTTGCCGCTCCAGCCGGTGGAGGGCCGGGTACAGGGAGCCGTGATCGATCTGAAGCACGTCCAGCGAAGTGGAACGAATCGCGACGCTGATGCCGTGACCGTGCTGCGGCCCCCACTGCAGTGTCCGCAGGATCAGCAAATCCAGGGTGCCCTGGAGCAGCTCGATTCGTTCTCGCGGTACGCGCGGCATTCAGGTGGGAGGCACTCTACCACCCTGGGTGGTCGAATGTCTACTACCGTGGACGTGGCTTCGTCGCTCGTTTTGCGATCACAAGCGGCCTCCAAACACCCTGATGACGGTATCCGCGTGACTCCGACACACCGAGGCACAGACGCACCGAGCACTGAAACGTTTGGCCTCAGTGCCTCGGAGCCTAGTGTGTCGTGGATCACCAGGGCGGCTGACTCGGAGGCCGGTGCAGGTTGTCTTGGAATTGGTAGTTGGGAGTTGGAAGTTGGGAGTTGTAGTATTTGCGCACCGATAGAGGGACACACTGATGCGCCATCATTCACGGAAGCTGACGACCCTGGCATGCCTGCTTGCTCTCGTCGTATCCGCGGTCACGCTGTCCGGGCAGTACTCGCTCACGGTCAGTAAGGACCGGCTCATCAATGCCGCCAACGAGCCGCAGAACTGGCTCCTGATGAACGGCGACTATGGCTCGCTCCGCTACTCGCGGCTCACACAGATCAATCGCGAGAACGTGAAAGACCTGCGCATGGTGTGGTCGCTGGCGCTCGGCGGCATGCAGGACGTCGGGCAGAACGGCCCTGAGAACGAGACCAATCCACTCATCGACAACGGCTTCATGTACACGAGCGACGGCTGGGGCACGATCTACAAGATCGATGCGCGCCAGGGAAATCGCGGCTCGTTCGCGTGGGTCGCCGATCCGGGCGTGCCGCACGAAGGCAACACGTCGCGCACGCGCGGGATCGCGCTCTGGGAAGACAAGGTCATCGCCAATCTGCCCGACGGCCGCGTCATCGCGATCAATCGCGACAGCGGCGAGATCGTCTGGGACAAGAAGATGATGACGAAGAACGAGTTCGGCAACCAGGAGCGATTCCTGACCGCGCCGATCGTGGCCGATGGCAAGGTGCTGGTGCAGAACGGCGCCGGCGATGGCGGCACGCGCGGCTGGGTCGCCGGGCTCGACGTCAACACGGGCAACGAACTGTGGCGGTGGTACACCGTGCCCAAGCCGGGCGATCCCGGCAGCAATACCTGGAAGGACGATCACAACGCGTGGAAGACCGGCGGCGGCGGAATCTGGCAGACCGGTTCCTACGATGCCGAACAGAACCTCTATATCTTCGGCACCGGCAATCCGTTCCCGATCTACGACCCGGAGTTCCGTCCGGGCGACAACCTCTACACGAACTCGGTTGTCGCGCTCGACGTGGCGACTGGCAAGATGAAGTGGTACTTCCAGTACACGCCGAACGACTCATGGGACTTCGATGAAGCCGGCGTCTTCATGCTCTACGACACCCGGATCAACGGCGCGCCGCGAAAGGTCGTCGGCCACTTCGCGCGCAACGGCTTCTTCTACTCGCTCGATCGCACCAATGGGCGATTCCTGGCGGCCGAGAAGTACGTCAATCACCTGAACTGGACGAAGGGCATCGATCCGGAGACCGGCAAACCGCTCGACTACAACCCGAAACTCGACGTACAGCTCTACAACCCCGAGGCGCGCGCGCTGCGCGGCGACGGAAAGAAGCGCAGCTGCCCGACGTGGCACGGCGGCGTCGCCCATCAGCCGATGGCCTACAACCCGATCAAGAACATCGCCTACGGCGTTGGCACCGAGGGGTGCTTCACACAAAACGGCGCGGCGGTGGGATCGCTCGGCAAGGACGGCGGGATCGACACCAAGGCCAGCCAGCCACGTCAGTACAGCAGCGACCTCTACTACGGCTCGGTGACGGCATTCGATGCCACCAACCACAAGGTGTTGGCGAAGGCCGTGACGGAGATCGAAGTGCGTTCGGGTGCGCTCGCCACCGCCGGCGGCGTGGTGTTCACGGCGCTGCAGGACGGCTGGATCGTCGCCTACAACGACGAGACGCTTCAGGAGCTGTGGCGCTTCAACGTTGGTACGCCACTCAAGGGCGCACCGGTCACCTACGCGATTGGCCCGAAGCAGTACCTCGCCGTGCAAGCGGGTGGCCGTCACCTGCACCCGGTGAACTGGGACAAGCTGCAGAACTCGAGTTACTTGTTCGTGTTCGCGTTGAATTGAAGTCACCGGACGCGGAACCGGTGTTCACCCCGTACGACACACTGAGGCAGTGAGGTCACAGAGGACTAGCTTTGATCTTTCTCGGTGCCTCGGTGCCTCGGTGTGTCGTTTTCGGTGATCGTCGTTGGGGTTACGCTCGCCCTGGTCGTCATTGGAGGGATGCTCAAAATGAAAATACTCCCTGCCCTACTGGCGCTCATCCTCGGGTTCACTGGACAAGCATTCGCGCAAGACCGGATGCCGCCGATCCCGGCGGACAAGATGACCGACGCGCAGAAGAAGGCGGTGGCTGACTACAAGTCCATCCGCAACACGGATCTGGTCGGACCACCGTGGTCGGTCCTGCTGCGCGTCCCCGACCTCGTGGTGCCCTCGCTGCAGCTCCGCCTGCACAACCTGCAGAACAGCGCACTCAGCCCGAAACTCACCGAGCTCGCCATTCTGATCGCTGCACGCCACTGGACCAACAGCTACGAGTGGAACGCGCACCACGCGCTCGCCGTGAAGGCCGGCCTCAGCACCGACATCATCAACGCCGTCTCCGATGGGCGCCGCCCCGATCGCATGGCGGACGATGAAGCGATCCTTCACGACTTCTGCATGGAGCTCTTGAACAACGGGAGCGTCAGCGATGCAACGTATGAACGTGCTCTGGGCAAGTTCGGAGAAGCCGGCGTCGTCGAAGCGGCCGGACTCCAGGGGTACTACAGTTATCTTGCGATGGTCATGAACGTGGCCCGGTCGCCTTCTCCTGCGAATGCGACCCAGAAGCTCACGCCGTTTCCGCGATGAGCCGGCGCCGGTCCGGCTAACGCCGGACACTATGGGCCGGACACTACGGGCTGGACACCACGGGGGATCGACAGGGAGGACATCGATGGCTACGCGTTGGACGGCAATCTCATTCGCAGTCGCGGCATTTGTAGTTGGTTACGTCGTGGCAGATCGGCAGTCGACGCTCCACGGTCAGTCCGGTGCGCGGCCGAGCGGCTTCTCCGCCGTCCCGGCGTCGATCGGCTCGCTGGACGTCACCGGGCCGTACGACGTCGTCGCCGACTGGCCCAAAGACATCAGCACGCTTCCCGGAAACGAGAAGTGGACATGGGGTGCCGGCCAGGGCGTCTTCGCCGAGAGCCCCGACCGTGTCTATTACGTGCAGCGCGGCCAGCTGCCCGTGCTTCAGAAGGTCCAGGGAACGGCGCTCCCGCAAATCGCGCCGAACCTCTCGTTCCCGGTGATGGGCCTGCTGAGGAATGCGACACAGGCGAGCCCGCCGGGAGCGCTCGAAGTCAACGGCAAGCCCGGCGACGACTCCGATGCCGGCAAGGCCGGCGTCGACTTCCTCTGGGAGAACTGCATCGTCGTCATCGATCGCAACGGCAACATCATCGACACGTGGAAGCAGTGGGACAAGATGCTGCGCCGGCCGCACTCGGTGTACATCAGCCCGTACGATCCGCAGAAGAACGTCTGGGTCGTGGACGACTACCGCCACGCGATCTTCAAGTTCACCAACGACGGGAAGAAACTGCTGCAGACGATCGGCGTGCCGAACGAGCATGCCTCGGACGACAAGCATTTCTATCGCCCGACGTTCATGGCGTGGCAGCCTGACGGCAGCTTCTACGTCTCCGACGGCTACGCCAACACGCGAGTGGTGAAGTTCGACAAGGACGGCAAGTACCTGCTCGCGTGGGGTGAACGCGGCAACGGGCCGAACGAGACCCGTCCTAACTACATGAACAACGTGCATGGCGTATCGGTGGATCCGGCCACGCGCCAGGTCTACGTGAACGACCGCAACAACCGCCGCATCCAGGTCTTCGACGAGAACGGCAAGTTCCTGCGCATGTTCAGCGT
>JALDXQ010000212.1:0-12094 GCA_032156805.1 Acidobacteriota bacterium | reverse complement strand
CAAAGACCATCAGATCAGTAATTGAGTGATCGGGTCAGCGAGCGGAGATAGCTAGCGAGACGCTGACAGCAGCCCCAGGCATGGCGACCCCTGCGATTTCCTCATAGCTCACGTCAAACAGGTTCGTGCCGTCGACAAAGAGGTCGAGGTTGCGGGTGATCCGCCGGCCCAGGCGTGTGTCGAGAACCAGGTAATCCGACGTGCCAGTGGTCCGCGATCGCTGGCGATACTCGAGCCGGGGCGCGACACGGAAACCCGCCGGCAGTGGCATCGCCAGGGCCGCGGTAAACGACTGCGGCGCGTAGTCGAGCACGTACTTCGAGAGCTGATCCACCGTTGCGGCATCGACACTGATGGCCGTGTACTGTGCCTGCATGAACACTCCGGGCCGCAGCGTTTTCTGGATGCCGACCTCGAATCCGACCGTGCTGACGTCGCGCACGTTGTAGGTCTGCCATCGATCCGCGGCCGTCGGGCGTAACCAGTCGATGACATCGTGGTCCTCTCGTCCGAACACGCTCGTCTGCAGCAGCCACCCATCGCGCAGTATCACATCGGCCCCGGCTTCCCCCGACCAGGCGCTCTCCGGCCCGACGTCTTCACGCGCAAGGTTCGCGGGGTCCGAGTAGTAGCGTTCCGTGAACGTGGGTACCCGGAACGCACGAGCGATCGAGCCGCGCAGTCGAAGCGATGGCGTGGCCCACCATCCGGCACCAACGGATGGATTCCAGGAGGTCCCGAACTCGTCGTAGTGGTCCACACGAAGCAGGCTTTCGAGCTGCACACCTGTCGCCACTTCCTGACGCCACTCACCGAATGCGCTGATGCGGGAGGTGTCGTGATCACCGAGGTTGGTCGAGCGGATCCACTCGCCGCCGCCTTCGAGTCCGACGGTGAGTGAGCCGCGGCCGGCCACGGGCCGCGAGCCACTGCCGGACAGCAGCACAGCATGAGTGCGATGGCGGTTGTCAGACAAAGCCGGCTGGAGCTGGTTGAAGACGAACCGATCGCCGTGCGTGCGATATGAGGCCTGACCGTCGATGCTCCATGCACCGAACTCGCCGAACCGGTGATCGGCCGCGATGAGCGTCTGGTTGGTCCACTCCCGAGACGGTGCGTTACCACCGTAGAAGTTGTTGGCGCCGAACTCCCGCCAGAGATACGACACCGACACGCCGGATCGCTCCCCTATCGAGGTTCGCGATCGCAGGATCGCGGACTTGAAGTCGCGGTCGTACATGAACCCATCGGATCGATCGAACGACACACCCGCCGACTGACGGACCGACCCTCGCGTGAAGTCGCCGTGCGCGCGACCGGCGGCTGTTCCGAAGCTGCCCCCCTGCACCATCAGCGACTCATCCGCGTCGCGCCGAGTGACGATGTTGATCGTGCCGCCGACGGCATCAGCCCCGAACAGCGATGAACCGGGACCGTAGAGGATTTCGATTCGCTCGACCAGATCGAGCGGAACAGGGATGTCGCCGTTGTGGTGGCCGGATTGCGCGTCGTTCAGCCGCACGCCGTCGACCAGCACCAGCACCTGACCGAAGGTTGCGCCACGAAGCGAGAAATCTGTCTGCGCACCGCGTACACCGCGGGCCCGGACGTCCACCGACGAGGCCAATCTCAGCACTTCCGCGATGCTGTTGACCGGGAGGGCGTCAATCTGTTGCCGAGTGATGACCGTGAGGGTGCGGGTCACACTGCCAAGTTCGACCGGCCTGGCCGCGGCCGTGACGACGACGGTTTGCCGGAAATCCTGCGCATGCAGCGGGGCGGCGACCAGCCACAGGCACATGACGAGCGATTTCTTCATCGGTCCGTAATCGTCGCATACGTGCGGAAAAAGACGGACTACGGTGCGAAGGGGCGACGGTGCGAAGGTGCGAGGGTCCAGTCCGATCGTGCGAGCTCCGACGGGCGTCGTACCGTCGTTCCGGACCGTCCGCCTCACCGTCGCCCCGTCGCACTGTACGAGGCCTTCTTCAGCATCCTGACTCCCCGGTGGACTGAAGATTTGTGCAGGCCGTCTGGTTTTGACAACTTTTTGACATATCATTCTGCGCCTGCGTACGGATACTTCCATCGCCGTGGTTCCAAACCACTATCGAAGACGGCCGAGAGCCGGTTCACCTGTCGGTTCGCCGACGTCCATCAAGAGGTGCATGGCATAGCGAACGAGTTGAGGGGTGGGGCACAACATGCGCCTTGTCTAGCGTGCGTTCGGGGTCCAAATCCTAGGAGGTACGAATGAATCGTGTACTCGTCAGAGGCGCGTTTGCGCTTCTGTTGCTGGCCGGGTTGCCAGCTGCTGTGTTCGCTCAGGCATCGATCACGGGGATCGTGAGAGATACATCCGGAGCCGTGCTCCCGGGCGTGACGGTTGAAGCGTCGAGCCCGGTCATCATCGAAAAGGTTCGTTCAGCGACAACTGACGGCACCGGCCGCTACGTCATTCCGGACCTTCGACCCGGCACATATCGCGTGACCTTTACGCTCCCGGGATTCAGAACCGTGGTTCGTGACGAACTCGAGCTCACCGGCACGGCAGTGGCAACAGCTAATGCGGATCTGGCCGTCGGAGCCGTGGAAGAAACCATTACCGTCTCTGGTGCCACACCCACCGTCGACTTGCAGAGCACGACGCGCCAGGTGTCGATCACACAGGAGATCGTGTCCCAGATCCCGAGTTCGCGAAATCCATTCGCGCTCGGTGTGCTGATTCCCGGCGTCTCGCAGAGCTTCGGTGGTCGTGACGTGGGCGGCGCGGTCGTCGCGGAAGTTGCGGCGCTGTCGGCCAACGGCGGGCGCACCAACGACCAGCGCATGATGGTCAACGGCGTGGCGCTCAGCTCCGGCATCGGCGGCGGCTGGGGCGGCGGCGCGGTTCCGAATGCGGCGGGCACGCAGGAGTTCGCGATCGACGTCTCGGCTGTCGACGCGCAGGCGGCAACCGGCGGCGTTCGCGTCAACTTCATCCCGCGCGACGGCGGCAATCAGTTCAGCGGCACGATCTTCGGTAGCTACTCGCGAGGCAGCTGGGCGTCAGACAACTACACCGGCAGCGACGTGCAGCAGCGCGGGCTGACCGCGCCGAGCAAGATCAAAGAGAACGGCGACTTCAATCCCGGCGTCGGCGGCCCGATCGTCCGCGACAAGTTCTGGTTCTTCGTCTCGGGTCGTGTGCTGAAGGCGGACAATCTCGTCGCCGGACAGTTCATGAACGCCAACGCGAACGACCTGACGCAGATCCGCTACGTCAGCACGGGCGAGCAGGCCATCCTGCACCAGGATCAGTCGATCTTCCAGGTGCACCTGACGTATCAGCTGACCGACAAGAACAAGCTGGGGTTCACCTACGACCAGGAGTCCTATTGTGGATGTCCGTTCGGCGTGACCGCCGGCGTGTCGCCGGATGCCGCAAGCGATCGACGTTTCCCCCTGCAGCGGTTCGTCTCGGCCGACTGGACCTCGCCCGTCACCAACCGGCTGCTGCTCGAGGCCAGCGGTATCCACCGTGTCGAGCGGTGGGGCAACATGCACCTGCAGACCGGCAAGGGTGACAACATCGACGGTCTGGCGCCGGGCATCACCGGGATCGTCGACAACCCGTCACTCGCGACCGGCGCCAGCCTGAACTATCGCGCCTCGAGCGGGACGTTCAACAACTCGTGGAACTGGAACCTCCACTACCGGTTCGCGGCCTCCTACATCACCGGTTCTCACAACTTCAAGGTCGGGTTCAACAACGCGTACCTGCACCACGAGAACACGACCTACACGAACCCGGCGACGGAGTACTACTTCAACTTCGCCAACGGTGTGCCGTCGCAGGTCGTCTATCGAATTCCACGAACCGTCGGCGCGAACGTCGACTACGACATGGGATTCTTCGCGCAGGACCGGTGGACCGTGGGCCGCTGGACGCTGGCGGGTGGCGTGCGATTCGACGCCTACAAGAACCACTTCCCTGAGTCGTCGATCTCGCCGACGTTCCTTGCACCGAACCTCAATGTGTCGTTCCCGAAGATCGACAACATCAGCTGGAAAGATGTCACGCCGAAGCTCGGCGCAACCTACGATCTGTTCGGCAACGGGAAGACCGCGCTGAAGGTCACCCTGAATAAGTACCTCGAAGGGATGGGGACGACCGGATTTGGTGCCGCGCAGGTGACCGATGCGCCGAATCCGCTCAACCGATTGTCGGGCACCGCCGCACCGTTCCCGACCCGGACGTGGAACGATGCGAACGGCAACTTCGCACCTGACTGCAACCTGCAGAACTATCAGGCCAACGGTGAGTGTCTCGCACTGACCAACGCGGCGATCTTCGGCACGGTCGTGCCGGGAACCAGCTACGACCCGGATCTCCTCAGCGGCTGGGGCAAACGCTTCAACAACTGGGAGTTCACGACGAGCGTGCAGCACGAGCTGGCGCCTCGCGTGTCTCTGAACGTGCAGTACGCCCGCCGCTGGTATGGCAACTTCCGCGTGACCGATGACCGCGCCGTGACACCGGCGGACTACAACCAGTTCACCATCAACGTGCCGAGCGATTCGCGCCTGCCCGACGGCGGTGGCTACCAGCTCACCGGCTTCGACATCACGTCGGCGGGTAACGCCCGGCCGACGGATTACTTCGTCACGCTCGCGAAGAACTATGGCTCGCAGACCGAGAAGTTCGATGCCATCAACTTCTCGCTCAACGCACGGCTCCAGAACGGCCTGACGTTCCAGGCCGGCGTCGGGTCGGGCCGCCTCGTCACCAACGATTGTGAAGTGGTGGCCGATCTGCCCGAGATGCTGCAGGCGACGGCAGGCAACCCGTCGCGCAGCTTCGCGGCGGCATCGAGACCGCTCGAGCGCTGCGACCAGAACAACGGCTGGCGCACGGGGGTTAGCGGCCTGGCGACGTACACCATCCCGAAGATCGACGTGCTGGTCAGCGGTACCTACCAGAATCAACCGGGCACGCAGGTGGATGCCAACTACAACACGCCGGCCTCGTCCACCAGCCTCGGACGTCCGTTCACTGGCGCGACGTTCCGCAACTACAACATCGTGCCGGCTGGCGAGGTGTACATCGAGCGGTTGAATCAGATCGACTTCCGCGTGGCGAAGGTGTTCCGCCTCGGCGGGTCGCGCACGATGATCAACTTCGACTTCTTCAACATCACCAACTCCAACTCGGTCCTCACCGAGAATCAGACGTTCGTCCTGCCGCCGAGCACGGCGTGGCGAACGCCGCAGTCGATCCTCCTGCCGCGGATGTTCAAACTCAGCGCGCAGCTCGACTTCTGATCCCGCTGCCGGTTCGCCGGCAGGCAAAGATCGGTCAAAGGGCCCGTCCCGGTTCTGCCGGGGCGGGCCCTTTGACTTTCTCTTTCCATCCGCAGCCGCCAAAACGCCAATGTTTCCGCGTGGAGGCGCTGTTATCCATAACAACATCGAAACTATCTGACGTATCAGATACACATTGATCAGATAGGGTGCGGAGCGCAACATGCGCCTCAATCAGACTCCGTTCGGCGTCCCCTTGGTGTCCCTAACCCCTAGGAGGTACGAATGAAGCGTGTACTGATCGGAGGCGTCGCGGCGCTTCTGCTGCTGGCCGTGATGCCAGCTCCCACCCAAGCTCAGGCGACCATCACGGGCGTCGTGAGCGATTCATCCGGAGCCGTACTTCCGGGAGTGACCGTCGAAGCTGCCAGCCCAAGCCTCATCGAGAAGGTTCGTACCGCCGTCACCGATGGATCCGGGACGTATCGAATTACCGAGCTCCGACCCGGCGCCTACACGGTGACGTTCACTCTCCCGGGGTTCAACACCGTCAAGCGTGACGGCATCAATCTGACCGGAGCATTCACGGCATCGGTCGACGCCGAGATGCGGGTCGGCGCGCTCGAAGAAACGATCACCGTCACCGGCGAAGCGCCGATCGTGGACGTACAGAGCTCGACGCGTCAGCGCGTCATGGACGCCGACGCCATCAGCACGCTTCCGACCGGACGCAACATGTTCGAATTGGGAGTCCTCATCCCGGGCGTCTCGATGGTCTCGCAGGGCGGCTCGCTGGCGAATCACAACGTGGGCGGAGCGGTCGGACCAGAAACGCGCGCCCTCGGTTCCCATGGCAGCCGAACGGAGGATCAGCGATTCCTGATGAACGGTGTGTCGCTCAGCTCGATGATCGGTGGCGGATGGGGCGGCGGCGCGATCCCGAACGCGACCGGACTACAGGAAATGGTGTTCGATACCGCCGCGGTCTCGGCCGAGCTCGCAACCGGCGGTGTGCGCATCAACTTCATCGCGCGCGAGGGCGGCAACGAGTATCACGGATCGATCTTCGGGAGCTTTGCGAATGATTCGTTCCAGGGAACGAACATTGGCGACGATCTCCTCGCGCGCAACCCGGCACTTGTCAACGCGGGCGGCGTCGACAAGAACTGGGACTTCAACCCAGGGATCGGTGGTCCGATCAAGCAAGACAAGCTCTGGTTCTTTGCCAGCGGCCGGTATCAGGGCGCGTACCTGTTCGCCCCCGGCATGTTCTACAACCAGAACGCCAACAACCCCGCCCGCTGGGACTTCGTGCCGGATACGAGCCGTCCGGCGTCGGTCGAGAAGGTGTGGAAGGACGGGCAGCTGCGACTGTCGTGGCAGGCGTCGCAGAAGAACAAGATCGGCTTCACCTACACGCAGCAGGACTTCTGCGCGTGCCACGATGCGATCACGGCCACGGTCGCCCCTGAATCAGCCAACGACCGTCGCTTCCCCACCCAGCGTGTGCTGCTCGCCGACTGGACCTCTCCGGTCACCAACCGGACGCTGATCGAGGCGAGCGCGATCCACCGCGTCGAGCGCTGGGGCAACATGCACCTGCAAACCAAGGGGCTCGAGCTCGATCCGCAGATGATCGGCGTCGTCGAGCAGGGCGGAGCCATTCCGACACTGCGCTATCGTGGCGCCACGGAAAGCACGGCTAATGCGGGCGGCACCTACAACAACTCCTGGAACGACAACTTCCACTGGCGCTTCCACGTGTCGTACATCACCGGCGCGCACGCGTTCAAAGTCGGCGTCAACGACGCAAGCGGGTACCACGACAACACGACGTATGTCCCGAACCCCCTGTCGTACCGGTTCAACAACGGCATACCAAACCAGGTAACGCTGCGGGCCTTGCCGCACACGGTGAAGAGCCACGTCGACCACGACCTCGGGATCTTCGCCCAGGACAAGTGGACGATGGGCCGGCTGACGCTGTCGGGCGGCATCCGCTACGACTATCACGCCAACAGCTTCCCCGAGCAGACACTCGGGCCAACGTTCGCCACACCGAACAGGAACTTCGTGTTCCCGGAGCAGGACAACCTGAGTTACCACGACATCACACCGAAAACTCAGGCCGTGGTCGATCTGTTCGGCACCGGCAAGACGGCGGTCAAGGTCAGCCTGAACAAGTATCTCGGCGGACTCGGCACCAACGGCGGTGAGACCGGCGTGTCGATCGGTCCGAATCCGATCAACGTGCTCAACACGGTCGCGCGTCGCTCGTGGGACGACACGAACAGAAACTACGTCGTCGATTGCAACCTCCTCAACTCTGGCGCGCAGGACAACCGCCCTGCCGGCGGAGATCTTTGCGGGGCGTTCAGCGATGCCACCTTCGGTAGAGCCACGCCCAACACGAGGTACGACCCGGATCTCCTCACCGGGTGGGGAAAGCGGTTCAACAACTGGGAGTTCTCGACCAGCGTGCAGCACGAGCTCGTGCCCCGCGTCTCGATCGATGTTGGTTACTTTCGGCGCTGGTACGGGAACTTCGTCGTGACCGACAACCTCAACGTTGCCGCGTCCGAGTACGACACATTCAGCCTCGTCGCACCGTCGGACTCCCGTCTGCCGGACGGCGGAGGCTACACGATTCCGGGATTCCTTGCGATCAAACAGTCGGCGTTCGGCAGAGCGTCCGATAACTTCGTGACGCTAGCCGAGGCGTACGGCAAACGAATCGAGCACTGGAATGGAGTCGACGTATCGGTGAACGCGCGGCTCGCCAACGGCCTCTTCCTGCAGGGCGGCACGAGCACCGGCCGGACCTCGACCGACAACTGCGACATCATCGACGATGTTCCTGAATCGATTCTCGATGTCGCGGCCAACGCACCGAATGTCGCGTACTGCCACGTCGATACGAATTGGCTGACACAGATCAAGGGTGTCGCCGCGTACACGGTTCCTCGAATCGACGTTCAGGTATCCGGGACCTATCAGAGACTCCCGGCGCCGGTTCCCGACCTGTCGGCGAACTTCGCGGCAACCAATGCCTACCTTGCCGCCAACTCGTCGCTGGGTCGTCCATTGGCCGGCGGTGCGCAGAACATCACGGTCAATCTCGTAAACCCGGGCAGCGTCTTCGGCCCATCCCTCAACCAGCTCGATCTCCGCTTCGCCAAGATCATCAGGATGGGTGGCGCGCGAGCGACGATCAACTTCGACCTCTATAACGCGTTCAACGCCAATACCGTCCTGACCTACAACAACGCGTACGCTGTCTCGCAAACGGGAGCCGTCACCTGGCAGCAGCCGACGCAAATCCTACAGGCGAGGTTCTTCAAAATCGGCGGGCAGTTCGACTTCTGATCTCGGGCACGACATGCACCGCGGGCTCCCGGGCCCGCGGTTGCCCCCGGTTCCCTTCTCGTTTCGAGGCAACGGATCCGTCGAAAAACATTCATTCGCGCTGCACTCGTACCCCTTCAGGGCTGTTCGAACAACCAACGGCAACTCGGGATGGAGGTTAGCGATGCGGAGAATCGTGAGAGCTCTGACGGCGTTCGCGCTGTTCGTGCTTCTGCCCGTGGCGGCGCATGCCCAGGCCACTCTTTCGGGAATAGCACGCGATGCATCGGGAGCAGTTCTGCCGGGCGTCACTGTCGAGGCCGCAAGCCCGGTCCTCATCGAGAAGCTCCGTGCCGGAATCACCGACGGGACGGGCCGTTACACCATCCCCGATCTCCGTCCGGGCACCTATAGGGTGACCTTCACGCTGCCGGGGTTCAGAACCGTCGTTCGCGAGGGCGTGGAGCTGAGCGGGACGGCCGTGACCACGATCAACGCGGACCTGTCGCTCGGCGCGGTCGAGGAGACGATCACGGTCACGGGCGAGACGCCGCTCGTCAACGTGCAGTCAACCACGCGCCAGGCGGTGATGGACCAGGAGATCGTCTCGGCAATTCCGAGTTCCCGTACGCCCTTCACCGTGGGTGTGCTGATCCCGGGTGTGAGTCGCGGGGCCTTCATGAGCCAGGATGTCGGCGGCTCGGTCATTCAGTCTGTGGCATCGCTCGAAGCCAACGGCGGCCGGACCGCGGATCAGCGCATGATGGTGAATGGTGTGGCGCTCAGCTCGATGATCGCCGGTGGTTGGGGCGGTGGCGCCGTCCCGAACGCGACCGGGACACAGGAGTTCGCGATCGATGTATCCGCAGTGGACGCGCAGGCCGCGACCGGAGGGGTGCGAGTCAACTTCATCCCGCGGAGCGGCGGCAACCGGTACAGCGGCACGATCTTCGGCAGCTTCGCGGTCGAGGAGTTCGCCAGTGACAACTACACCGGCTCCGATGTGCAGGCGCAAGGGTTGACGACGCCACCGACGATCAAGGGAAACGGCGATTTCAATCCCGGCTTCGGCGGGCCGATCAAGCGGGACAAGCTCTGGTTCTTCTTGTCCGGACGCTATCTCTACGCCGAAAACTACGTCTCAGGGATGTTCTACAACGAGAACGCCAACGACCCGAATCGCTTCGACTACATGAGCACGGGCCAACAGGCGTATGGTCATCAGGACCAGCAGATCTTCCAGGTGAACACCACGTGGCAGGCGACCGAACGGAACCGGTTCGGCGTCACGTTCGATCAAGAGAGCTTCTGCGGCTGTCCGGCCGGCGTCTCGGCGACGACGTCGCCCGAGGCCGGTAACGATTCGCGATTCCCGCTCCAGCGTTTCATCACGGCCGATTGGACTTCCCCGCTGACCAACCAGTTGCTCATCGAGGCGAGCGCCATTCACCGCGTCGAGCGATGGGGGGGCATGCATCTTCAGACCGGCAAGGGCGGCAACGTCGATCACATCGAGCCGGGCATCACCTCGGTGACCGACAATCCTTCAGTCGCTACCGGCGCCAGCCTGACCTACCGGTCTGGTGCTCAGTTCAACAACTCATGGAACTGGAACATCCACTATCGAGCGGCAGTGTCGTACATCACGGGGTCGCACCAGGTGAAGTTCGGCTTCAACAACGCGTACGGCCATCACGAGAACACGACCTACACGGACCCAACCACGCCGTACAGCTTCACCTTTGCCAACGGCGTCCCCACCCAGCTGACCTATCGGATCACACCTCGAACTGTTGCCGTCAACGTGGATCGCGATCTGGGACTCTTCGTGCAGGACAGGTGGACGGTCGGACGCTGGACGCTGTCCGGCGGGATCCGTTACGACCAGTTCAAGAACAGCTTTCCCCCGCAGTCGATCGCCCCGACCGCGCTCGCGCCCAACCTGAACGTGAGTTACGACACCATTCAGAACCTCGACTGGAAAGACGTGACGCCAAAGCTCGGCGCAACCTACGACCTGTTCGGCACCGGGCGCACGGCGTTGAAAGTGACGTTGAACAAATATCTCGCGGGACTCGGGACGACTGGTTCATTGTCCGATCCGCCGAATCCCATCAACCGTCTGGTGAACCAGTCGACACGCCCGTGGAACGACCGGCTCCATCCGGTTGGCGATCCACGCCGCGACAACTTCAGGCCCGACTGCGACCTGCTGAACTACCAGGTCAATGGTGAGTGCGGTGTCCTTCAGAACGCAGCCACGTTCGGCACCGTGATTCCTGGTACGACCTACGACCCCGATTTGCTCGTGGGCTGGGGGAAGCGCGACTTCAACTGGGAATTCACGACGAGCGTGCAGCACGAGGTCATCCCGCGACTGTCCGTCGAGGTCCAATACGCCCGCCGGTGGTACGGAAACTTCCGCGTGCAGGACGACCTCGCGGTCGGTCCCGCGGACTACGACCAATTCAGGATCACGACGCCTAACGATCCGCGGTTGCCGGATGGCGGCGGCTATCAGCTCACGGCATACGATCTCAAGCCGGCAGCCGCCTTGACCGCGCAGAACACCTTCGTCACGCTGGCGAACAACTTCGGGAAGCAGACCGAGCACTTCAATGGCGTGAACATCAGCGTCAATGCCCGGCTCCAGAACGGTCTGGTCGTGCAGGGCGGCACGGGCCTCGGACGCGTCGTCACCGACGAGTGCGAAATCGTGGAGCAGTTACCGGAAACGCTGCATCAGTTTCTCAATAACAACACACGCTCGTTCGTCTTCACCGCGAGGCCGCTGGAGCGCTGCCGGGAGGAACGCGGATTGCGGACCCGCTTCCAGGGCCTGGCGACCTACACCATTCCCAGAATCGATGTGCAGGTCAGCGGGACATTCCAGAACCTGCCTGGCGTCGGGGTCAACGCAAACGCCAACGTTGTCCCCGCCTCGACCGACCTGGGACGCCCGTTCTCCGCCGGACCGTTTCGGAGCTTCAACATCGTGGAGGCCGGCGCGCTGTTCGTGGAGCGGGTGAATCAACTCGACTTCCGTGTGTCGAAGATCTTTCGCTACGGCGCGACCCGCACGAGCGTCAACTTCGACCTGTACAACATCTTCAACGCCAACTCCGTGATCGCGGAGAACTCCACCTACACCGCGCCTCCGAGCACGGCATGGCGGACGCCGCAGACGATCCTTCTTCCACGCCTTTTCAAGATCAGCGCGCAGCTGGACTTCTAAGCACGAAGGGCACGAAGGTCGCGAAGAAGGTCGCGAAGAGAGACAACGGAAGGCTCGTTCCAGGGTGGGACGAGCCTTTTCGTCGTCAGGAATGGCTAAGACCTGCCGCCGACGGCGACGGGCAGGAACCGCTCATGTGGGTACACGGACCAGACGCACTCGAGGAATCGCTTGACGACCTGTGAATCGTCGGCCTTGCGATAGACCACGCGAATCTCGGTGGTCGCGTGT
>JALDXQ010000211.1:0-12160 GCA_032156805.1 Acidobacteriota bacterium | reverse complement strand
GCCACGCCCACAGCCACGGCTCTTCGACGTGGCAGGACGAGATCGCCTGCTGCACACCGATCACCGTCAGGAGTTCAGGCTGCGCCGCCGTCACCTCGCAGTTGTCGCGAGTGCCACCGCCGGTCGTGAAGCCGCCCTGCAGCGTCAGGCCGTTGTTCGGCCGCGCGTTGACCGTCAGCTCGAGCCCCTGCCAGTAGGACGTCACGTCGCCATAGTCGCTGGCGAGCGTGAGGTAATTATCCTGCCGGCCAAAGGCCGCCGGCTTCAGCAGCGGGAACGAAATCTGCTCGCCGCTGTTCGGCAGCCTGGAGTCGGTCGGCACCGTCATCGTGAAGATGTCGTAGTCGGCCGCCGTGATGGCGCGGTTGTCGGTGAAATTGAAGCCAGCCCAGGTCGTGAAGTTGCCCCATGCCCGGCGGCTGTAGCCGAACTCCGCCGAGACGCGCGGCACGATCTGCTGCTGCACCGACGCGGCGAACTGCCAGTCGTACGGACGCACACCCCAACCCTTCAAGAGATCCGGGCTGACGACTGTTGCGGTACCCAGCCCGTGAGTCTGAGCGAACTGGAAGAAGCTCAGTGGATCCGCGGCGCCGCAGAAATCACCGCCGGTCGCGCGGTTGTCCTGTGCGGCGGCACTGTTGAGATCGCAATCAGGGGTGAAGTTGCCGTTGTCCGTCCACGCGCGCGTGGCAGTCTGCGCGAACGTCGAGGCCTTATTGGTGCCGATATAGACACCATCGTTGGCCGCCGACTGGAAGTACTTCGACAGGTTCACCTTGATCGCGGTCTCGCCGTTGCCGAACACGTCATAGGCCAGGCCCATGCGCGGTGCGATGTCGTGGTAGCCCTCGACACCCTTTGCTTCCGGCAGCGTAAAGGCCGGTCCGCCGAAACGGCTGTCAGCCAGGAGCCCGTTCATGCCCTCCGGGAAAAAGCTCCATGCTTTCTCGTAACGGAGCGCGCCCTGCAATGTGAGCCGGTTGACCGTCCACTGATCCTGTATGTAGAAGGCGTCGTAGCGCGTGCGATTGGCCTGCTGCCACGGGGTGATGCGCTGGGTGATCTGGTTGGGCACCATCAGGCCGGTCGCGGCGCTGCTGAACCGGTACTGCAGGCCATGCCCGGCGTAGTTGCCGAAGATGTCGGTCACTTCGTACGCGCCCTGGTAGCCCACCTTCATGCTGTGAGCTCCCGTGACGTACGACAGTGATCCGCGCCAGATGTTGTGCGTCTGGTGGTTGTTATTGAGACCGCCAAAGCCGTGATAGACCATCGTGGTTACGGGCACGCCGATCTGCACGCCATCAGGTGTCACTGTCCCGATGCTCTGCGCCGTCACCGGGATGAAGGGCGCCTGATCGAGCGCACCGGACGGCGTCTGCCCGCCCCAGTTGCTGAAGAACTGCGAGAACGCCGCCTCGAGCAGCAGCTTGCTCGTCACCGTCGAGGTGTAGGTGAACTGCGTGATCTTCTCGGAATTGTCGCGTGAGTGCGTCGCTTCCGGGGACCATGTCCCGAATCCGCCGACGCCAATCCAGTCGTCACCGCGCACGCGGCACTGTTCGGCATCCAACGAGTACGAACTGCCTTCGCAGACCTTCTGGTAGTCGATGTAGCCGCCGATCTTGTTGCGCGGGGTGAGCTGACCCGTGACTCGAAAACCACCGATCTTGCGGCTTTGCGCCGACCGCTGCGTGACGCCCGGATCGGAGACGTAGTCCCAACGAGTGGGGTCACCGGCATTGGCGTTGGCGAAACGGCCCGCGATATCCGTATACGCGCCGAACGTTCGCGTCATGCCATAGAACCAGACGCGATCCCGCATGATCGGGCCACCCATCGCGAAGCTCGTGTCCCAGCTGCGGATGAGCGCCGCCGCCGTCGGGATCCCGAACGATCGCAGTTCATCGTCGACGTTGTCGCCCTGCGACCACTCGCCCGCGATATTGCCGAAGAACGTTCCGCTGAACGTGTTGCCACCGGTCTTGGGAATGATGTTGAACTGCGGTCCGCCGCGATCGGCTTCACCGAGCCCGCCCGCCACCGTCATCTGTACTTCCTGGGCGCCCGATGTGTCATAGCCGAAGCCGCCCACGCCGCCACCGTTTAACGCCGAGCCGACGTTCATGCCGTCGATCTGCACCGTGCCTTCGTTGCTACGGCCGCCACGCGACGTGAAGAAGATCATGTCGGGCGCGATACCGCTGTTCTGGATACCGTTGGCCTGAATGCCCGACGCGACTGCCAGGAGGTTTCCGTAACCTCGTGACGCCGGCAAGGCCGCCACGACCTCATCCGACAGCACGCGCTGAGTACGAGTGCTGTTCTGCACGTCGACCACCGGCGTCTCGCCGGTCACGGTCAACGTTTCCTCCAGACCGCCGACGCGCATCTCAGCGTTGAGCGTCACGGTCACACCGGTCTGTAACTCGACGTCGGTGCGCTGCACGGTCGTGAATCCCGGCAGCGTGTAGGTCACCGTGTACACACCGGCCGAGAGATTCTCGAGTCGGTACTGGCCGGTTCCGTCACTAACAGTTGTACGAACTTTCTCGATGAGGGCGGGACTGGCCGCCTCCACTGTTACACCAGGCAAAATCGCACCGGAGGTATCCCGAACGACGCCGGCGATAGACTGCGCGGCCGCGACCTGCGGCAGCATCAGGCAGATAAGAGCGAGAAACCCTCGCGAGAACCATCTTCCGCGAGCCGTACACAACGAGACAACCGCACAATGGATCATTCAGCTCGATCTCCGATCAGTTGATTCACACTGATGTGTCAGTGTGATATTCCAGAAGGGCCGAAGAATTGTACTGAACGATCCAGCAAGTTTTCAATTCGGTGACGTCGATCTAGTTGCCTCTCCCACCGGTACCAGGGGTTGCAGGCGGATTGATCACGGCCCCGTCCCAGTGTTCAACGAGCTTGCCGTTGCGCACGCGGAAGGTGTCGAACGTGAAGACTTCGTAGAACGTGCCCGCAGCCGCCGTGGGATCCTGGCGGAAGTTCTTGTGCACGATCGTGACGAGGTCGCATTCGGCCATCACGATCTCGAGTGGATTCCCTACGGGAGGCTGAGGCCCTTCGGCCGCGCCGCGCCCACCAGCGGCACCACCGCCAGGGCCGCCCGCGCGCGGACCGCCGAAACGTGACTTGAAGTACTCGTAGTCACTGAGCTTCGCTTCGCGCCCACCCTTCACGAACGCCGGGTTGTGCTGCTTGTAGCTCGTGTCTGCGAGCGCCACGCGATCGGCACCCGGACGGAAGAACTCCACCGCCACCTTCTTGTTGGCCTCCAGCTGCGCGGACGTAGCCGTGCACCCGGGAGTCAGCACGGGACTCTGTGCAAAGGCCGGGGACGCAAGCAGCACCAGAGCCGTAGCCACGCGTGCACAAACGGTCGTCAGAACCATGGGCGTCCTCCTGAAAAAGAACTGCCATTACAGAGCAAGGCCTTCAAAAGGTCAAAAACAGCGGTTGACAGCCCATTTGTCCTATGTAATGATAGGACAAATGAACATCGAGGTTCACGTCAACGCACCCGAGCCGGTCTACGAGCAGATCGTCCGGCAGATTCACGACGCCGTGAAGTCGGGAAAGCTCAAGCCCGATGCGCCGCTGCCGACGGTGCGGCAGCTTGCCGGTGATCTACGGCTCAATCGCAACACCGTCGCGCGGGCGTACAAGCTGCTCGAGGACCAGGGTGTGATCCTGACCGCCGGTCGCAAAGGCACCTTCGTTCGCTATGAAGCCGCGAGGGAGGTCGAGAAGATCAAGACCGGTCGCGCCGAGCGCCTCATGCGGCGCCTGATCAAGACACTGATACTCGAAGGCATGAGCCGCCGTGAGATCTCGGACATCTTCAACAACGCCCTCAGCGTCGAAGCTCGCAAAGGATAGCGCCGATGACCGAATGGATTGATTTCTCGCTGTATGCGGCCATGAGCATCGCCTACTGGTCCGTTTCCGCCGGCTGGGCCCGGACGACGTCGCTGCAGATGGTCGCCGATCGCAACGAAGACTGGCTCGCAGCCAACAGCGAGCGCGCGGCGGCTCTCCTGCGCGGCCGATGGATGGTTGGCAGTGCGTGGTTTCAGTGGTCCTGCTGCGGATGGGGGGCGATCAGTCTTGCTGTCCTGCTGGCACGGCAGATGGGCGCATGGCCGGCATCCCTCTCATCTGCCACCGCCGGAAGCCAGCCCTGGGAAGTCCTCAAGGATGCCCACGCAACGCTGCTCATCATCGGGCTCCTCTGCTACTTCACGGTGATCGTCGTGTCCACGCGTTTGATACAGAAAGACGTTCCACTTGCAGAACGCCGGCGGGCCTCGCTGACGCCGCGGACGATGCATGACTTCGTGCCGCGCTGGTTCGCGATCGGCGCCTACGCGCTGGTCGGGATCCACCTCGCAGCCTGGACCGTTGTCGGAATCTTCGGGCTGTCGTCTTCGCCCGACTTCTGGATTCGATTCACTGCGCCGGTTGCGTTCTCGGCAATCATGCTCCTCATCGCCCACGCAACCGTCGATCGACGATTCAGCGACTTTGTCGGCATGCACGATCGCCGCTTGGGAATACGCTTCGCGTTCGGCTCGTTGATCTACGTGCAGTTCATGTTCGGACTACGACTCTACGGCGAAGTGGTCGGGCCCTCATTCGAGGCCGACCGCTTCATACACCTCTCGCTGGTGTTCATGCTGGTGGTAGCCATGATCGTGCTGATGCTCGTCGGGAAGCGCGATCAGCGCGGGTTGAAACCCGC
The DNA here is from genome assembly GCA_032156805.1 of Acidobacteriota bacterium. GTDB lineage: Bacteria > Acidobacteriota > Vicinamibacteria > Vicinamibacterales > UBA2999 > Gp6-AA40. The sequence continues at coordinate 7,392 of JALDXQ010000211.1, read as the reverse complement.
GCTCAGCTAAAGGTCAAAAGGCAGACCTGTCTATTTCTTAGCAGCCGCTTCTGCTTGCGCTCGCGAGGTGTAGCCTGCCTCCATCCACTTACGCCAGTTCGCTTCGTTGGCGCGGCAGCCTCCGTCAGCCGGGTTGTACCACGTGCCGTCCTTGGTCACGATGAATCCGATCGCGCCGCCGGATCGTCCGTCACGCAACGGGCAGTGAATCAACGTGATCTGATCGCCAGGCTTGAAGGTGAAGCCGTCGATCCTGGGCGTGCGAGCGACGATCGCCGGCGGCGCCGCCCCCTCGAAACCCCACGTCGTTCCCTTCGCATCTTTGAGGTACATGAGTGTGTGCGGGCTGTTGAAGCCCCAGCGCACGACCTCGCCGACGATGACCTCTTCTCTCGTGTTGTCGAACATGCTGAAGCTGTGATGCGCCGAAAGGGCTGACGTGGCCGCGGCGACAGCCAGTGCAGCACACAACACCATGCGACGAGTGTTCATGTTCGCTTCTCCTTCTACTTGGTCTTGAGCGCTTCGTCGAAAATCGGGTTCTTGGCCTGACCGGGTAAATCGGGTGGCAGATCCGGGTTGCGCCGCGGGTCTACGCCGCGCGCATCGTCGAAGCCAGGTTCTCCGGGAAGACGGAACTGCGTCGCCGGCCTGCCCTTCTCATCGATCACGAGGTATGAGTTCTCGTTGCTTTCGCATTCCCAGTGGCGCATCCGGTAGCCGGACTCCTCGAGCTCGGTATTGCGGCGGAACGTGTAGGTCGCCGTGACCGGGCGTGCCAGCGAGAGCTTGTCGTAGAAGGTGACGTTGACGCTGATGCGGCGCTCACCGTTGGCGAGCGGGATCATGCGCCACACTTCGACGCTCTCGAACTGGTTGCTCGTCGGCGGCTGGCCGCGAAAGTAGTCGCCGGGATAGACCTGGATCGTGTGGACGATCAGCATGTCGTCGACCCAGAAGCCAACGCTGTCGCCTTCGGGTGAGTGCGTCCCGTCGATGTTCTTGTGTTCCTGCCCGACGTAGATGCGACGCGTGTCGTTGGCGAGATCGTTCAGCCACCAGGACTGCGTCGGCGTGTTCACGAACTCACGCACGTACGGCTCGAGCAGCCAGCGCGGATACCCCGCGGGCTCACACGTGGTGAGGCGGTCGTAGTCCGCATTCAGCGCGCGCCGTTTCTTGAACGCTTCCTCGTAGGCAGGCGTAAGCACGCCCGGGATGAGCTCACCTGACACTCCGGCGCCACCGGCTCCTCCCTTCACGAAGAGCGCGGACGACGTGTTGCCGGCCGCGGACCACAAGCCTTCCCACTTCGGGATCGACTCATAGGTGTGGCGCGTGCCGCCCTTGTGCAGGCGATACAGGAAGTCGTAGTGCTCTTTCGACGTGGCAAAGTTCTGCGGCGGCGGCACCGGTTCGGGCACGAAGTTGCCGCGACCACCGCCCGCGGGCGGCGCTGGCGCTGCCGCTCCTGCACCAGCACCCTGACCGCCGGCACCCTGTCCCGCCGGCGCCTGTGCCACGGCGAGCGTCGTCACCCACACCATGAGGCAGAGCCCAGCACCACATGCGACCAGCTGTCTCCGATACGTCATCGGTCTCACCTCGCTGCAATGGCACAGACGGTACTGATACGTCAGAGTCTTGGCAAGGGGGCGAGCCTGGACCCTGCCTGATGGTATAGTTCGCGCCGATCGAGGGACCTGTGAGGATCCGGAGGACGCCATGAAACCAACGGTCTGTGTGGCGGTGGCATTGGTTGCCGCGGTGGTCGTGCCTGCGCGAATGACACCGCAGACCGTGGCGGCGCAGGCCAAGCAGGCGCCCATTTTCGAGGTCGATCCGTTCTGGCCCAAGCCGCTGCCCAATCACTGGGTCACCGGCTCGACGATCGGCCTCTCGATCGACGCCCAGGACCGCGTGTGGACAATCCATCGCCCTGGTACCGTCGAAGCGAATTTCAAGGCCGCTGATCTCACCGTTGCCGAGGCCGTTGACGACGAGGTGCAGCCCGGTGCGAAATCAAGTGCGCCGGCCACGGATCCCATTGGCCGGTGCTGCAAGGTCGCGCCACCGATCCTCGTCTACGACCAGGCCGGCAACCTCGTGAAGAACTGGGGCGGGCCAGGTGCGGGATACGAATGGCCGGACAGCAACCACGGCATCACGGTGGACCGCAACGGCAACGTCTGGATCGCCGGCAACGGCCAGAAGGATACGCAGGTCCTGAAGTTCTCGGATGCCGGAAAGTTCCTGCTGCAGATCGGCAAGCACGGCGTGCACAACGGCAGCAACGACACCGCCAACTTCTGGCAGCCGACGAAGATCTATCACGAACCCGGCGCCAACGAGGTCTACATCTCCGATGGCTACGGCAATCGCCGCATCATCGTCTTCGACGCGAACACGGGCGCCTACAAGCGCCATTGGGGCGCGTACGGCAACAAGCCGGACGACGTGAAGATGCCCCCGTACAATCCGTCGGCGCCACCCTCGAAGCAGTTCAGCACCGTGCACTGCGTCATCGTGTCGACCGACGGCCTGGTCTACGTCTGCGATCGTGTCAACGATCGCATCCAGGTGTTCCGCAAGGACGGGACGTTTGTCAGGGAAGCCTTCATCGACCCCAAGACGTATCGCTCAGGATCGGTGTGGGACATGACCTTCTCGCGCGATCCGCAGCAGATGTACATCTATGCCGCCAACGGCGTGGACCAGAAGATCAACGTGCTGCTGCGCAGCACGCTCGAGGTGCTCACGTCATTCGGTGACGGCGGCCGGCAGCCAGGTCAGTTCTTCGGCGTCCACAACCTGGATACCGATTCGAAGGGAAACCTCTACACTGCGGAAACCTATACCGGCGCGCGAGTACAGCGCTTCATCTTCAAGGGTGTCGGCCCTGTCACCAAGGCGGATCAGGGCGTGCCGTGGCCCCAGAACAAGTAGTCGCGGGCGGAGAGAGCCGATCATGAAACAGATTCTTCTCGGACTGGCTGGCGTCGCGTGCTGCGTCGCCTCGATCGTGGCGCAGGTCAAGGTCAACCCGACCGATCCGCAGCCGACGTGCAACATGTGTCCCGGCTACTACGTCCCGGTGAGTGAGCTGGAGGCGTACACGAAGAAGGCGATGGCCGAAAAGCTGACCGACCAGCAGGTGCGCGACATCGAGATCGGCAAGGCGCACATCGGCATTGGCATGGTGCACCGAACCAAGCTGGACAAACCAGCGACAGACTCGGTGGCCGAACACGACCTGGTCAGCGAGGTCTACCACATCATCAGCGGCTCTGCGACGCTCGTCCTGGGACCGGACATCACCAACCGGCAGCGGCGCCCGTCAACGCTGCTGACCGTGCGCGAGTTCAACGGCCCGGGTAACAACGGCTCGGATATTCGCAACGGGGTGGCGCACAACATCAAGGCGGGTGACGTGGTGGTCATCCCGGCGGGCACGGGCCACTGGTTCACGAAGATCGACGACCACATCACCTACCTGATGGTACGGATCGATCCGGACAAGGTGACGCCGCTCAAGGACGAGGCGGCATCGAAGGCGTATCTGTCGAAACCAGCGTCGCGCTGAGGGGTGATCCGGTGTCAGGCAGTGAATCGTGAACGGTGTCCGGTGTCCGTTCGGTGTCAGGCAGTGAATCGTGACTGGAGCGATTCACGATTCACTGCCTGACACCCAAATCGTCCGGGTGGTTCACGACCATGCAGTAGTTGCCTGAGGGCCAAGAGCCAGCCGCCGAGCGGAAGAACAGGTCGCCGGCTGCCGTTTCATCGGGATTCGTCACGAACGAGTCGTACACGTTGCGACCGGGATACGTGAAGAACCGGATCGTCGGCTGGGGCCGGACATTGAAGTACGAGTCCATCGGACGCCGCCACACCTTCGCGTTCTGGAGCACACCGTCGATCATGGTGTGACCATCGAGCAACTCCTGCTGCGACGCCAGCGGGATCGCCTGCTCGTCTGATGTGAGCAGCGTGATTCGCGCGCGCTCGATGGCGATCCGCTGCTTCGCCTGAACCGCCAGCTCCACGAGCAGCCACTCCCCACCGTGGTTTCGCCGCGAGTATTCATACGCCGCGACGACTTTGACCTCGGGGCTGGAGAACTCGACGATGGCGTGACCCAGCTGGCGGACTTGCTGCGCCGACACAAGTTCGGACGCGCCCACCAGCCCGACACACAGCGCAACGATGGTGAGGCGACTCATGAGGCCCCTCCCGGGAGGCAGATGCTGGCGGCGTGGTTGTACGCGAATCACGCGCAGAGAGGGGGCTTGGGCCCTGAGCTCCGGGACTGATCTTGATTTTCACATCTTGACAATCAAGATGAGAGACAGCTATCGTCAACAGACGACAGACCATGATCGACTCACCAAATACCGACGTCATTCAAGGCACGCTCGACATGCTCATTCTGAAAACGCTGAGCCTGGAGCCGATGCACGGGTTCGGCATCACCCGCCGCGTCGAGCAGGTCTCGCGCGGCGTGTTCAAGGTCAACCCCGGCTCGCTGCTCACCGCGCTGACGCGTCTCGAGCGCGCGGGATGGCTCGACACCGAATGGCGCCAGACCGCCAACTCGAGGCGCGCGAAGTACTACACGTTGACCCGTGCCGGGCGGAAGCAGCTCGAGGAGGAAACCTCGAACTGGGCGCGTCGCGCCGCCGCCGTCGCGCGCATCCTGAAAGCCGAGGGCTGAGTCCGTGTCCCCGTTGCGGCAACTGACACGTGGCCTGCGCGGACTGCTCAACCGAGAGGCTGCCGATCGGGATATCTCCGACGAGGTCGAGCACTACCTCGACGAGGCCGCTACCGAATTGGAGGCGACCGGGCTCTCACAGGAGGAGGCGAGGCAAAGAGCTCGCCGCGATCTCGGCAGCGTGACTGTCGTGCGCGAGCAAGTACGCGGGTACGGCTGGGAGAACGTCGTCGACGCACTGATCGCCGACGTTCGCTACGGCTTTCGTCGCCTGCGCCGCAACCCGGCGTTCACGGTCGTCGGCGCCGTCACGCTGGCGTTGGGCATCGGCGCCAGCACCGCCATCTTCAGTGCGGTGAACCCGGTTCTCTTTCAGCCGTTGCCCTACCCCGACGCCGATCGCCTGATGATGATCTGGGACGGCGCGCCCGGAACCCGCCTCGACGTGACCTTTGGCACTTACCGCGAACTCCTCGCGCGAAGCCGGTCGTTCGATTCGATGGCAGCCATGCGACCGACACAGCCCACGCTCACCGGCGTCGAAGAACCCGAGCGGCTCGATGGCCAACTGGTGAGCGCGGACTACTTCCGTGTGCTCGGCGTGCGGCCGGCGTTGGGTCGTGACTTCGAGGCTGCCGACGACCTGCCCTTCCAGCCGAACGGCCCATTCGTTGTCATCGTCAGCGACACGCTGTGGCGCCGGCGCTTCAACACCGACCCGGCACTCGTCGGACGGCAGATCCTTCTCAACGACGTTCCCGCCACCGTCATCGGCATCATGCCGCGCCAATTCGAGAACGTCCTCAGCCCGGAGGCTGAGATCTGGTCGACCCTGCGCTACGACCCTGCGCTGCCGCTCGACGGCAGGGAGTGGGGTCATCACCTTCGACTGATCGGCCGACTCAGATCGGATGTGCCAGTCGATGTGGCCAGGGACGAAGTCAACACGATCGCCGGGAACACACTCGCCGAGTTCCCCCGGCCCTCGTGGGCGGCCCTTTCCGGAGGCTTCATCTCGAGCCCGCTGCAGGACGATCTGACACGGGGCGTACGGCCTGCACTGCTCGCGATTCTTGGCGCGGTCATCCTGTTGCTCACGATTGCCTGCGTGAACGCGACCAATCTGCTGCTCGCCCGCGGCGCCGAACGTCGCACGGAGTTGGTTATGCGCGCTGCGCTGGGCGCGTCGCGACTGCGAATCATTCGCCAGTTGCTCGTCGAGACCGTGATCCTCGCCGTCATCGGTGGCGGTCTCGGCATCGTCCTGGCTCACGGGGCCGTGGACGCGCTCGTCGCGCTCAGCCCAATGGATCTTCCACGCGTTGACGCTATTCGAGTCGACAACCAGGCGCTCGCCTTCGCCGTGATCTTGACAACGGCGATCGGTCTGCTCGTCGGGATGGTTCCTGCCCTGCACGGCTCGCGCGCCAGCACGCAGGGCGACAGATCGCGGCCACACTCGCCTCGCGTGGCAGGCGGGCATCACATTACACGCCGCACGCTCGTCGTCGTCCAGGTCGCACTCGCGCTGGTGCTGCTCGTCGCCGCCGGATTGCTCCTGCGCAGCATCAACCGTCTGTTCGCGATCCCCCCGGGATTCGACAGTCGGAACGTCATGACGATGCAGGTACAGACTGCCGGTCGCAGGTTTCGAGACAGCGAGCCAACGCATCGCTTCTTTTCACAGGTACTCGATGCAGTCCATCGCGTCCCAGGTGTCTCGACCGCCGCGTTCACCAGTCAACTGCCACTGACTGGCGACGAGGACGTGTGGGGCGTGCACTTCGAGTCGGTCCCGAAAGCCGCTGCCGATGAAACTCGCGACGGCTATCGGTACGCTGTCAGTCCCGGCTACTTCGCCGCGATGGGCATTCCGCTCCGCGCCGGCCGTCTGCTTGACGAGCGCGACGCCGCCGGCGCGCCGCTGGCCGTCGTGATCAACGAGTCGTTCGCAAAGCGCCGCATTCCCGGCGTAAACCCGATCGGCCAACGTCTCAAGATCGGTCCCGACACCAGCCCATGGTTCACGGTCGTCGGCGTAGTCAGCGACGTCACACAGCTGTCGCTGGCCATGACCCGATCGGATGCCGTCTACATGACGTCGGCACAGTGGCGCTTCGCCGACAACGCGCGGTGGCTGGTCGTGCGCGCAAGAGGCGACGCCGCGTCACTGACCGCCGACATCAGGAGGGCAATCGCGTCGGTCGACAGCGATCAGCCGATCCTGCGCGTGGCCACGATGGACGAGCGGCTGCAGACGTCCGCTGCCGATCGACGGTTTGCGTTGCTGCTGTTCGAAGCGTTCGGCCTCACGGCCCTGCTCCTCGCGGCGGTGGGCACATACAGCCTGCTCTCCGGGAGCGTCACCGAGCGAACGCGAGAACTCGCTGTGCGGTCTGCGCTCGGCGCCACGCGCTCAGGCATCGTGGCCCTCGTGCTGCGGCAGGGCATGACGCTGACAGGGATGGGTATCGCCATCGGGCTGGCTGCCGCCTTCATCGCCAGCAGGGCTCTGGTGACGCTGCTGTTTGGTATCTCGCCGCTGGACGCCGTGACGTATGTCGCGGTCGCGGCTCTGCTCGCAGGTGTGTCGCTCGCCGCATGCGGGATGCCGGCCTGGCGCGCCGCGCGGGTACACCCGTCGATCGCGTTGAGATAGCGAGAGACCGGTGTCAGGC
>JALDXQ010000210.1:0-12188 GCA_032156805.1 Acidobacteriota bacterium | reverse complement strand
GAGTGGCGATGGCATCCGAAAAAGTGAAGACGTTCACCGACAACAATTTCGACGATGAAACCAGCAAGGGAGTCGTGCTGGTGGACTTCTGGGCGGAATGGTGTGGTCCGTGCCGGCGCCTGGCGCCGACGGTCGACGCGCTCGCGTCGGAATTCGACGGCCGCGCAACAGTGGCCAAGCTGAACGTGGACGAGAACCCGAACATCCCCGGACGATTCGCCGTTCGCGGTATTCCCACGCTGCTCCTCTTCAAAGAGGGACAGCTTGCCGAAACGATCGTCGGACTCCGAGCGAAGGAAGACATCGCCCAGATGATCGAACGTCACCTCGGAGCCTGATGGTGGCGGATCGCAAAGTCACGATCATCGGATCAGGCCCGGCCGGTCTGACGGCGGCGTTGTACTCAGCACGCGCCAATCTCAAGCCTCTTCTCGTCGAAGGGCTCGAAGCGGGTGGTCAGTTGATGCTCACCACGATGGTGGAAAACTGGCCGGGCTTCCGCGACGGCATCATGGGGCCGGATCTGATGGCCGAAATGCGGGCTCAGGCCGAGCGATTCGGCGCGGAGATCATGCAGGGGAACGTGACGAAGGTCGATTTGCAGAACCGCCCGTTCACGCTGGCCTTCGCCAACGGAAAGTCGCAGACGACCGAAGCGCTGGTCATTGCCACCGGCGCATCCGCGAAATGGCTCGAGATCGGCGCCGACCGGCGGCTGTCGGGACACGGAGTGTCCACGTGCGCGACCTGCGACGGGTACTTCTTCCGCGGCCGGCCGATTGCCGTCGTCGGCGGCGGTGACTCCGCGATGGAGGAGGCCGTCTACCTGACGCGTTTTGCGTCGAAGGTGACCGTCGTGCATCGCCGCGATACCTTGCGCGCGTCGAAGATCATGCAGGACAAGGCGTTCGCGAATCCGAAGATCGAGTTCATCTGGGACTCGGAAGTTGCCGACGTGCTCGACGAAGGCAAAGGCGAAGTCTCCGGTATCGTCGTCCGAAACCTGAAGACCGGGCAGCAGACGAAGTTGCCGCTCGACGGCGTCTTCATCGCCATCGGCCACACGCCGAATACGTCGCTGTTCACAGGTCAGGTCGAACTCGATGCGAACGGCTATATCCGTACGTATTCTGGTTCGAGGACCAGCGTGCCAGGCGTGTTTGCGGCGGGAGATGTGCAGGACCACGTGTATCGGCAGGCGATCACGGCTGCCGGTTCCGGCTGTATGGCCGCGATCGATGCCGAACGCTACATTGAAGGGATATCCGATCACCACGCGCCGGAGGCTACGCTGGAGCCGGTTCAGTCGATCCACCCTCCGGCCATCACGACATCACCGTCATAAAAAACAGCGGCCTGTCCGGGCGTGACTGCCGCCTGCGGCTCGTCGAACTCGAACTCGGCACGGGCGTGGTCGATCGCGCGGACACGACCCGGCGCCGGACGGTGCCGGTGGCGGATCTGCGCGGTAGCGGTGATCCATCCAGCGGACGAGTCACGTCCGATCCAGTTCACCTGCGATGCGGTGAACGTAGTGCGATCCAGCGCTGAACGCGGTCCGACGGTGACGTCACCGGAATCAGCATCGATCTTCAACACATAAAGCGGCGCCTGCGCAGAAACGCCCAGGCCCTTGCGCTGACCGATCGTGAAGCGGTGAACGCCGCCGTGGGTGGCAAGCTGCTCGCCGCGCTCGTTCACCACCGCTCCGGTGCGTACCGACGATGCGCGTGACTCGACGAAGGTGGCGTAGTCACCGTCGGGCACGAAGCAGATCTCCTGGCTGTCGGCCTTGTCCGCGACGGACAGTCCAAGGCGCTGCGCCTCGCCACGCACCTCGGGCTTGGTCAACATCCCCACGGGAAACACCGCGTGCGCGAGCTGCTCCTGCGTGAGCGAGAACAGGAAGTACGACTGATCCTTGTCGGGGTCGATGCTCCGCTTGAGGAGAAAACGTCCCTCAGGCGTCGGCTCGATTCGGGCGTAATGCCCTGTCGCGAGATGGTTCGCCCCGAGTCCGCGCGCCCGATCCAGCAGCGTGGAGAACTTCAGGTCGCTGTTGCAGTGGGAGCAGGGGATTGGTGTCCGCCCCGACGTGTACTCGTTGACGAAGTTCGCGATCACCGTATCGCGAAACTGCCGCTCGAAGTTCACGATGTAGTGCGGGAATCCGCACGCAGACGCCACGCGTCGCGCATCATGAAGATCGTCGAGCGTGCAGCAACCGCCGAACCGCTCTGCTCCGGTCGCTTCCTCGATGCTTGTCAACGGGGCCTGCCCTGAGCCCGTCGAAGGGTAGAGCTGCATCGATAGACCGATGACCTCATGACCCTGCTCGGCGAGCAGAGCCGCGGCGACCGACGAGTCGACGCCGCCGGACATGGCTACAACGATCCTCATGGTTCTGGGCTTTCGGCTCTGGCTCCCTGGCTCGCGCTCCACGCGTTGCCCATCACGCGCGGACCGGTGCGCGCGTCAGGCTTCGGAGTTTTTCCACGATGCCGGGCAGCACTGCGACCACGCGTTCGACATCCTGCTCGGTGTTCGCGGCGCCAAGGCTGAACCGGATCGAGTTCTGCGTCCGATGTGCCGGCAGCCCCATTGCTTTGAGCACGTGTGACGGCTCGAGCGTCCCCGACGAACAGGCCGATCCGGTCGAGACCGCGATCCCTTCGAGGTCGAGCGCGATGAGCAGTGACTCGGCTTCGACGCGGTCGAAGCTGATGTTCGACGTGTTCGCGACCCTGGGTTCAGCCGCGCCGTTCCGCGCAGTGCCTGCGACGCGGCTCAGGATGAGCGACTCGAGCGTGTCGCGCAGCGGCGCCAGCCGTGCCTGCTCCGTCGCCATCTTCGCGAGCGCTTCAGATGCGGCGAGGCCCATTCCGACGATTCCGGCAACGTTCTCGGTTCCCGAACGGCGGCCTCGCTCCTGTTTGCCTCCAGTCAAGGCCGACTGCAGCCGGACGCCCCGTCGAATCCAGAGCGCACCAACGCCCTTTGGTCCGTAGAACTTATGGGCCGAGATCGTCAGCAAGTCGACGCCGAGTGCCTTGACGTCGATCGGGATCTTCCCGGCCGTCTGGACCGCGTCGGTATGGAAAACGGTTCGCCGCTCATGGGCAATGCGTGCCAGCTCGGCGATCGGCTGAACCGTCCCGATCTCGTTGTTGGCATGCATGATCGACACGAGCGCCGTATCGTCGGCGAGCGCTGCCCGCAGGGTATCCGGTGCCACGATGCCGGTCGCGTCTACCGGGAGCAGGGTGGTGCGCCAGCCGCGGCGGGCCAGCGCCTTGACCGTGTTGAGCACTGCTTCGTGCTCAATGGAACTGGCGATCAGATGCTTCCGGCCGGTCGCCTCGAGGGCCTCGGCCACCCCTCGAATGGCGATGTTGTCCCCCTCAGTCCCGCTGCCCGTGAAGACAACCTCCGACGGATCCGCCGCCAGGAGGGCCGCGACCTGGCTCCGCGCCTCGTCGAGGACCGCCTTGGCCCGCTGCCCGAAGTGGTGGACACTCGACGGATTGCCGAATTCCTCCCGAAAAACGGCCGCCATGCGGTCGATGACGCCTGCGGAGGGCGGGGTGGTGGCGTTGTGGTCGAGGTAGACGCGGGTCATGGTTCCGGACTCCGGGTCGGCGGGTCCGGGATCCTCAGTACTGTAGCACCTCACGTAACTCTCGGCAGCAAAGCGACTAGACAGAAATTTCTAGCGGCCGATATACTCAGTGGGCTCCCGCCCGGGAAGCCCTGTTTGTTCGGGTACTTGAGAATCCGTGGCAACCCATCGCGACGTGGTGTGTCGAGATGCGTTATCTGATTGGCCCACGCAGCGCAGAGACGGGCCAACGCCCAGGATGAGCCCAACGAGGCGGAGGAACGAGATGTGGAAGCGTGATGAAGGGGTGAAACCGACGAGCGGCCAACCGGCGACGCCGGCAGCAGCCGCCTCCACTCAGTCGGCGAACTCGCCGGCAGCGGTGCAGCCGGAGGCCCGGCGGATCGAGAGGGACATTGTGAATATCGGCAAGTCGGTTGTCATCAAAGGCGAGTTGAACGGCAGCGAGGACCTCACGATCGAAGGGCACGTCGAAGGGCGTATCGAGTTGAAGGACCATGTGCTGACGATCGGACCGAACGGGAAGATCAAGGCGCAGGTCTTTGCGAAGGCGGTCATCGTGCTGGGTGAGGTGAACGGCAACGTCACGGCTTCAGAGAAGGTCGACATCCGAGACGGCGGCTCGGTGGATGGCGATATCATCTCGCCGCGTGTTGCGATTGCCGAAGGCGCGCACTTCCGTGGCAGCGTCGACATGCAGCGCAAGGGAGCCCAGCCCGGTCAGCAGCAGAAGCCCGCGAGCGCGCAGGCGGAGAAGACCCCGGCAGCGGCTGCGACCACGTCTACGGCTCAAGCGGCCGCGCACTAGAGTCCCTGGGGTCAGCGCTCGGGTCTCACGGCGCAGGAACGCCGCGGTGAAACGAGTCTGACCCCGTTCACGTTGGTGGCGCTCTCAGATCTGTTTTCCCGTCGTCGCAAGGAACACGCTGAGTCGGAGGCCGGTGCCTCGGATGCACCCGTGCACCCGACCAAGGTGCTGGCTCGCTTCATTGCCGGCCTGAGCGCTCGATCTCAGCCCGTCCTTCTCGATCTCGGTCCTGTCGTGGGCACCAATGTCAGCTTCTTCGGCGAGGAGCTGGGGTGCAAGATCATCGTCGAGGATCTGTCCAAGGACATCGACCGTCACGTCCGTGACGGGATCTTCGATCAGTTCCCGGCTTTTCTGGGGAAGCGGTTTGCACAGGAGCCGGGCAGCATTGACGGCATTCTCTGCTGGGATCTCTTCGACTACCTGGACAAGCCATCGGCCAAGGCCCTGGGAGAGCAGCTGGCACGTCTTCTCCGGGCCGATGGAGTCCTTCTGGCCTTCTTCAGCACTGCGGAGCCGACGCCCGGTCTCAAGCCTGAGTACACCCGGCATGTCGTTGTCGACAAGAGCAACCTGCAGCATCGGGTCTATGTCGCGGCGCGGGGTAAACAGCGGACGCTCCCGAACCGGGATATTCAGCGCGTGTTCGAACCCCTTCGCATCGTCGAGCAGTTCCTGCTCAAGCACAATCGTCGCGAGGTCTTGCTCCGGAAGGCTCCCGAAGCCACAGGCAGCGCATCTGTGGCACCATCGGCCTGATGCTCAATTTCGATCTGACAGAGGAGCAGCGCCTGCTCGAGCAGTCGGTAGGCGAATGGGCGGGCCGCGAGGTAGCGCCCAGGATTCGCGAGCTCGATCGCGCACACAAGTTCGATCGAGGCATCCTGCCCCAGATGGCGGAGCTCGGGTTGCTCGGCATCTCAGTGCCGGCGCAGTACGGCGGGGCTGGCATGGACTACATCTGCCTGGGGCTGGCCAGCGAAGCGCTGGAATACGTCGATACCTCGCTGCGCGTGATCATGTCCGTCCACGTCGGCCTCAACTCGCTGACGTTGCTGTCGTGGGGAACTGAAGATCAGAAACAGCGCTACCTCGTCCCCCAGTCACAGGGAAAGAAGATCGCCACCTACGGCCTGACCGAGCCGTCAGCTGGAAGCGATGCCCGCGGCATCCAGACGGTCGCGATCAAAAAGGGCGATCGCTACGAGCTGACCGGCGAGAAGATGTGGATCTCGCTTGCCGATGTCGCCGACAACTTCCTGGTCTTTGCCTGGTCGGATCTCGAGAAGAAGAAGCAGCGCGACCCCTCCGGCATGAGCGCATTCATCGTGGAGCGTTCGTTCAAGGGGTTCTCGAGCGGGACGCTCACGGAAAAGTGGGGCATCCTCGCGGGAAACACCGGGTTTTTCAAGATGGACGGTGTCGAGGTCCCGGCCGAGAACCTGGTCGGCCAGGAGGGTGAAGGCTTCAAGATCGCGATGTTCGCCCTCGACCAGGGCCGCTATACGGTGGCCGCGGGCGCGACCGGCCTGATTCGCGCCTGTCGCGACGCGAGCGTAAACTATGCAAGGCAGCGAAAGACCTTTGGCGTGGAGATTGGGTCCCATCAACTCGTCAAGGAACTGATTGCGCAGATGGAATCGGATTACCAGGCGTCCCGGCTCCTCTGGCTGCGCGCCGGGTGGCTCAAGAACGAGGGGCGCCGGAATACGCGGGAAACCGGGCTGGCCAAGTGGTTCTCCACGGTCGCATCCGAACGTGCGGCCGGGGATGCAGTGCAGATTCATGGTGCCAACGGGTACTCGGACGAGTATCCCGTCGGCCGCTTCTATCGGAATTGCAAGGGCGCGGTCATTTACGAGGGCACGCGCGAAATCCACAAGATCATGCAGGCCGACTATCTGCTCGGTTATCGATTGGACAGACCGACGCGCTGCGACCTGCCAGCGTGGGAGACATGATGACCACCACGAGTTCCAAACCGGTGCCGGTGGATCCGGCGGCACCATCGCTCGATTCCGACCTGTCGCTCGACTTCCTGCGTGTCGTGGAGCAGGCCGCGATCGCCTGCGCGCACACGATGGGCCAGGGCGATCGTCACAAGTCGGACCAGGTCGCCGTCGAAGCGATGCGGCATGAAATGGATTCCGTCCCGATTGACGGCACCATCGTCATCGGAGAGGGTGAACGCGACGAGGCGCCGATGCTCTACATCGGCGAGAAAGTCGGGATGGCGCACGGGGTGTCCGGACCGTTTCCACAGATCGACATTGCCGTCGATCCGCTGGAAGGGACCAATCTCTGCGCGACCGGCGCGCCCAACGCGCTGGCCGTGCTCGCGGCGTCAGAGAGCGGCGGACTGCTGCACGCACCTGATATCTACATGGAGAAGCTGGTCGTGGGCCCGAGTGCTCGCGACGTCGTCGACCTCGACGCGCCGGTTCGCTTCAACCTTCGCGCAATCGCACAGGCGAACAGCCGGAGAGTCGAGGATCTGGTGGTCATCGTGCTCGACCGGCCACGCCATGCCAAGCTCGTTGACGAGATCCGCGCGACCGGCGCTCGCATTCGATTGATCGGCGATGGCGATCTTTCCGCTGGTATCGCTGCGGCCGTCGTCGGCAGCGGTGTTCATGCAGTGATGGGTACCGGCGGCGCGCCCGAAGGTGTGCTCACCGCTGCGGCCATGCGCTGCCTTGGCGGTGAGATCTACGCGCGGTTGGTCGTCAACAGCCCGGAGCACGAGAAGCGTTGCCAGGCGATGGGCATCACCGACACCTCGCGGATCTATCGCTCCAAAGATCTGGCTTCCGGGGCGAACATCGTCTTTGCCGCGACCGGGGTCACCGACGGCACGCTGATGAAGGGCGTTCGCTTCTTCGGCGACGGCATTCGTACGACATCGCTGGTGATGCAGACGCATCCGCATCGGATCCGCTTCATCGACAGCATTCACGTTCAGGCGAAGGGTCACACGGCAAAGATCCGGTTCTGACGGCGCGTGGAAACCTGGCGGCGGAATCAAGTCGCGGTCACCGCCGGCTCGTTTGTTGGCTTCACCGGATTCACCATGGTGATGCCATTTCTTGCCAGCTACATCCAGGGGTTGGGCGTCACCGATGTCGGCGAGGTCGCGTTGTGGACCGGGCTGACGCTCGGCGTGACGCCTGCCGTGAGCGCGATGTGCGCCCCGCTCTGGGGGCGAGTCGCCGATCGATTCGGCAACAAGCTGCTGCTGCAGCGTTCGCTCGCCAGTTGCGTGGTGGTCATGGGACTGATGGCGTACGCCGCGCAGCCGTGGCACCTATTCACGCTCCGCGCCGTGCAGGGACTCGTGGCCGGCTATGGCCCCCTCACCATTTCCATGGCGGCCATGTCGGCTCCCGCCGAGCATATGGCGCGCGCGATCGGCGCAGTCCAGACCGCGCAGCGCATCGGGCCGGCCATCGGGCCTGTGATCGGCGGGTTGCTGGCAGCGGCGGTCGGGCTGCGCGACGCGTTCCTCGTTTCCGCGGCGGTGTATGCGGGTGCGTTCCTGATGGTCACCATCATGTACACCGAGCCCTCACGAGCGGCCCGAAAGCCGGGTGAGAGCGGCCGTGTGTCGTTCGGCACGGTGCTCGCCTTCGAGAACTTCATGCTGCTCATGGCCGTGATCTTCGGGCTGCAGGTGGTCGATCGAAGCCTGGGCCCGGTGCTGCAACTTCATGTGACGGAGCTTGGGTTCGGCACCAGAGATTCGGCTGTCGTCGTCGGCGTGTTGTTCTCGGTGCTGGCTGTGTGTGCGGCCTGCGGGAATCAACTCGCGGCGTTGTTGCTGAAGCGAAGCACGACGCGCGCGGTCATAGCCGGGTCGGTGCTGAGCGCAGCCGGAGCACTTGCCGCGTTCGCGTTGGTACAAAGTGTCTGGCTGATGACCGTTACGATGGCCACCTTCGGCCTGGCGCTCGGTACGGCGCTGACGACCACGTTTACCGCGGCGGGTTCCGTGGTGCCTCGTGAAGCGCACGGCGTTGGTTTCGGGTTTCTGTCGAGCGCATCACTCATCGGCTCCGCCATTAGTCCGGTACTCAGCGGCCTGGTGGCCGGCCGAAGCATTCGCGTCGTCTTCTTGCTCGGGGCGGCGCTCCTGACCACAATCGTATTGATGGTGCGGCGGCTCATGGCCGAGCGCGATCCGGCGATCGAGGCGCCTCCGTCGGTGGATGAGTCATGAGGTGGAATACACGCTCATTCTTCGGTTTTGTTCTTGTGCTTGCGGCGCCGCCACGGTCGTTTGCTCTTGTCCTCGTGTACGCCGCCCGTCTGTCGAGGAAGTGGGACTCGCGGTCGTGGACGGGATTTGCCTGTACTGCGTCGGGTGCGCCTCATGACTGCTACGATACTAGCGGTAGTCGAAGAGTTGCGTTGTGCCTTCGACGCGCAGTCGTGACGTGATTCCCGATGCCATCCCATTCATCTGCGACTGAACGCGCGGCGTTGGTAGGCCTGGTCACCAGTGCCTTGCGTCGTGTCGACGCCGATCAATCGCTCGACGAATTGGCCGGATTGGCACAGGCGGCCGGGGCGTCGGTTGCGCTTCGCATGCTTCAGGAACGCCCCAAGCCGGATCCTGCCACCTTCATCGGTGCCGGTAAGGTCGCGAGCCTGGCCGCGGCGTGTGCCGAGGCGGACATTGATCTGGTGATCTTCGACAACGAGCTCACGCCGGCGCAGCTCGGCCAGCTGGAGAAGAAGCTCGAGCGCAAGGTCGTCGATCGCACACAGTTGATCCTCGACATCTTCGCCAGGCGGGCACGGACTCGCGAAGGCAAGTGGCAGGTCGAGCTGGCGCAGTTGAAATACCTTCTGCCGCGTCTCGCGGGCAGTGGAACCGCCTTGTCCCGTCTCGGCGGCGGTATCGGCACGCGCGGTCCGGGTGAGACCAAGCTCGAGACCGATCGCCGCCGGATCCGCGTTCGCATTCAGTCGATTCAGCGCGAGATCGATCAGGTGCGTGCGCGCCGCTCGCAGCTTCGCGAGCGCCGGCAGAAGCGGTCGGTTCCCACGGTGGCGCTCGTCGGCTACACCAATGCCGGTAAGACGACACTCTTCAACCGGATGACCAACGAGGATGCTGTGGCATCCGATGCGTTGTTCGTGACGCTCGATCCGCTCGTACGCCAGGTCAGGCTCCGCGATCAGCGGGAGCTGCTCGTGTCCGACACGGTCGGCTTCATCGACCGGCTCCCGCACGCGCTGGTTGCCGCGTTCCGTGCCACGCTGGAAGAAGTGGCTGAAGCGGACCTGGCTCTGCACGTCATCGATTCGGCGAGCCCGGACCGCGAGCGGCACATGAGCGCCGTTCGCCGCGTGCTGGACGAAGTCGGCGCCGCCGGAGTGCCGGTCATCGACGTGTACAACAAGATCGACGCCCTTGGTCCGGACGAGCGTCGGCGTCTGCAGGGTGCGGATCCGGCTGCCGCGTTGGTCTCGGCGCACACCGGCGAGGGACTCGACGAGCTCCTGCAGATGGTGGCAGCGCGCGTGGCACTCGACACCAGGCGCATCACGATCACCTTTGACAGCAGCAAGGCGTTCGATCGTGAGCAGGTCTCGCGTCTCTATCGCGTGGCCCGGGTCATCAGTCACGTGGCGACCAACGGGCGCATCGTGATCGAGGCAGACGTCCCGAGACGCTTCATCGAGCGTCTCACTTCCACTGAGAGAGGCGGGGATCAGGCCGATGTCCACTGAGCCGCGGCATTCCTCCTGTCGGCGCACGACGTGTCGGCTCGGGACACTGTGTGTAATCGTCGCGTTCGCGGCGTCGGCTTGCGCCACGCGCGTCCCGCCTCCCGCGCCGACGACGCTGGCACATCCGGAGTTTCCGTATCTCCAGGTCCCGGCCTCACTTGCCACGAGCCCTGGCGCATCGCGCGTCGATGTGGGCTGGCGCTACCTGCAGGCGAACGACCTGAAGAACGCCGATCTCGAGTTCGGCGTGGCACTGAAGCTCGGACCGCGCCTGTATCCCGCCCGCACGGGACAGGGTTACGTCGCGCTCGTGAATCGTGACCATACGCGCGCGCTCACAGCCTTCGATTCCGCTCTCGAAGCCGATGCGTCATACGTGCCGGCGTTGGTCGGGAGAGGACAGACGCTGCTGGCATCGGAACGCACGGACGAGGCGCTCGCGGCGTTCGAGAAAGCGCTGGCGGTCGATCCCTCGCTGACCGACCTCAGTCGGCGAGTCGAAGTCCTGCGTTTTCGCAACGTCCAGGACGTGATCGTCGCCGCTCAGGCCGCCGCGAAACAGGGCCGTCTCGACGAGGCGCGCACGGCCTACGGGCGGGCGCTGGCGATATCGCCCGATAGTGCGTTCCTTTACCGTGAGCTCGGACAAGTCGAACGGCGTGCCGGCAACGCCGACCGTGCCCTCGAGCAGCTGCGCCGCGCCACAGAGCTGGATGCGGCCGATGCCGTGGCATTGGTCGAGATCGGCGAGTTGCTCGAGGCGCGCGGGGACCACGCCGGGGCCGAGGACTCCTATCGAAAAGCTGCCGGCATCGATCCTGGTCTCGACCTCGGCGCGCGGATTGCGTCGACGGTCGAACGCGCCAGGGAATCGCGCCTGCCCGCGGAATTCCGCGCCTCGCTCACTGCGCCGCAGGTGACGCGTGGTGATCTCGCTGCGCTCATCGGTGTCCGTCTCGAGTCGTTGCTGCAGCGCGCGGCGACACAGCAGGTGGTGATCACCGACACTCAGGGACACTGGGCCGCACAGTGGATTGCGGCGACGGTGAGTGCCGGTGTGATCGAGCCATTCGAGAACCACACGTTTCAGCCGAGAACCCAGGTCCGGCGCGGTGACCTCGCGACGGTCGTCGGCCGGCTGATTGCGCTGATTGCCCCCTCCAATCCATCGCTCCGCGAACGCCTCAGCCAGCGTCCGACGATCGCTGATGTTCCGCCTCGGCACCTTCAGTACGAGGCGGTCATGTCGACGGTTGCTGCGGGAGTCATGCCGCTGGTCGATGGCGATCGGTTTCAGGTGGGACGGGAGGTCTCGGGCGCAGAGGCCGTCGAAGTGATCGATCGCGTGCGGGTCATGGCGGCGACCACGTTCGGCGCGTCGCGTCCGTGAAGAACCTGACGCTGGCCAACCAGCTGACGATTCTGCGCATCGCGCTGATTCCAGCCTTCGTGTTGCTCGTCGTCTACGGGTACCTGGGGGCCGCACTGCTGGTGTTCAGCGTGGCCGGGCTTACCGACGCCCTGGACGGACTCATTGCCAGGCGTGCCGGCCAGCGCACGAGCCTCGGGGCATGGCTCGACCCGATGGCAGACAAGCTGCTGCTCGTGACCACCTTCGTTGTACTGACGCTGCCCGGCATTCCGCTGACCAATCATCTGCCGCTCTGGCTGACCGTGCTCGTCATCAGCCGGGACGTGGTCATCGTCGGTGTCGTGGCCATCATCAATCTGGCGGTCGGGCCGCGAACGTTCCGGCCGTCATTCCTGGGCAAGGCAACCACTGCCGCGTTCATCGTCACGAGCGTGATCGTGATGTTCTTCAACTATCGCCGGGAACAGTCGATTGTCGTGGACATCGGGATCTGGCTGTCGCTCGCTCTGACACTCGTTTCGAGCTGCGATTATTTCTTCAGGCTGCGCAAGCTGATTACCGAAGCAACCGAGTCCGGCTAAAGCCGGACACTAGAGTCGAGTCTTGAAGTAATCGATCGAATTCCGCAAACCCTCTTCCAGGCCAACCGTTGG
>JALDXQ010000209.1:0-12317 GCA_032156805.1 Acidobacteriota bacterium | reverse complement strand
CTCGCCGTGAACCTGCTGGCGCCCGACCAGATGCGGAGCGATCGGATCAACATCCTCGACTTCCGGGTCGGGAAGGTGATGCGCTTCGGAGCGCAGCGCGCACTCTTCGCGCTCGATCTCTTCAACGCGCTCAACCTCGATACGGTGCTGGTCAACAACTTCACCTACAGCCCGACGGGCAGCTGGCTGGTGCCACAGGAGGTGCTGACGGCAAGGACGGCAAAGATAACGGTTCAGTACGACTTCTAACGGTCAGCGGTCCGGCAGGGCGACGGTGCGGGGGTGCGATGGTCCGGTCTGAAGGTCTGACGGTCCGGGTCGACGGTGCGAAGGTACGACGCGACTTCGGACCGTGGGACCGGACCCTGGGACCATCGGACCGGACCTTCGCACCGTCGCTCCCTCGCACCCTCGAACCGCGCCGGTTCTCTTACTACGCCGTAGATGTATTGGGCGGGACTCGCTGTTCGATCCACCCCCGAACGACCTCGAATACCTGCCGCCGGTTGTTCTCGAACATCGCGAAGTGACTGTTGCCGAGGATGCCGCGATCCTTGAGCTCGATCAGTTCCGCTTTGGCCCCGGACTGCGTCAAGGCATCGAAGATCGGACGGCCGTCGCGTCCGCCTCTCTCCGCCAGGAAATACATGATCGGCATGTTCTTCAGATTCGGCAGCGGGGTACCCGGCGTGCCGCCTGGTCCGACGAGCGGCGCGGTCGCGCCCTCGAACGACACAACGGCCTTCACGAGATTCGGCCGCTCATTGGCGACCAGCCACCCGAATGGGCCGCCGGCCGAGTGGGTCATGATGATCGACGGACCGATGCGATCGATGAGCTCTGCGCCGTACTGCCGCCACAACGTTTGCGCGAGCTGGGCATCGCGCGGCGCTGAATTGGCCGCCGCCACCAGTTGATCGACGAGCGGATCGCCCGCATCGCCTGTCGTTCCCGGCCACTGCTTGTTCGGTGTGCGCGCCGACGTCACCGAGTCACGCGTGAGCAGATCGTAGGTGACGAGCGGCCCCATCTCTCCAATCGCATCGGGATGGTAAAGCGAGCGGCCGTGGCCGGGACGATCGACCAGGTAGACCTTGTAGCCGGCCTGCACGAAGTGGTGGGCCCAGCCCGACATCCCGCCCAGGCCGAAGTAGTGAACCATCTGACCACCACCGCCGTGCACGAGCACGACCGGCAACGGATGACGCTGCTGCACCGGCTCGAAGTACTGCACGAACATCGGTGCGGTGTGGATCGTGCCGTACGGCATCTTCTTCGTGTTCGACGTGCCGACCCAGAAGATGCCGGTGTCGGCCAGCTTGAGCGCGAGCGAGTCGTTGCCCGCGCGTCGCGGTGCCGGAGCCTGGCTGTTGCTGCCAGTCACGTTCTTGTGCATCCAGTCGATGAGAGGCTGCAGCACCTGACGGCTGTTCTTCTCCATCATCATCGCGTGGCCGTTGCCGCTGATCCCGAGCTTGCCCCACCGCAACTCTTCGGCCTGCACGCCGGCCTGCTTCAGGAAGGCCACCGAGCCCGGACTTCCCGGTGATGCGAACGAGGCATCTGCCGTCGCCACGAGGACCTTGGTGTTCTTCAGGTTTGGCAGTTTGCGCGCGGGCTCTTCCTGCATGAAGTAGCCGGCCACGCCTGGCTCGGGGTTGGCCACCCACTTCGCCTTGAGGTCTGACGGATCGTTGACCGGCGGATCGTAGGTCACAGGGATCGTCGAGAGGCCCCAGCGATTGCCAAAGCCGAACGCGCCGCCACCGGCACCCTCGATGATGATCGTCGCCTTCACGAGATTCGGCCGCGCCTCGGCGACGAGCAAGCCGAAAGGACCACCGGCAGAGTGCGTCATGATGATCGCGGGCCCGATCTTGTCGAGCAGATCGGCGCCGGCCTGCCGCCACGTGAGATGCTGCACATTGAGTGCACCAGCTGGTTGCTGGTTCGATGGTGTCGGGGGACCTGTCGGAGCAGCACCTCGTCCCGCGCCGGCACCGCCGCCAGGCGCACCTGGTGCACCGCCGCGACCTCCCGCTGGCGGCGCCTGCACAACGTAGCTCCCGCCCATCCCTGCTGTCAGCCGGCCGAGGTCGTCGGATCCCACATTGCCCGGACCGGGCCACTGATTGTGATTCTTCTGGTACTCGTTCGGCGGGTTTGCCGGATTCGCACTCGGCGGCGTGAAGCGCCCGGCAATGCTCTCGAGCGTCAGCGCCTGCGCGGGGAATCCGCCGTGCAGCTCAGGATGAAGCGGCGACCGCCCGTGGCCGGGCCGATCGACGACGTAGACCTTGAAACCTTCCTGCACGAGGTACTGGAACCAGCCAGGACGGCCGTCGGGTGTGCCGAGCCAGTCCGTGCCCTGGCCTCCGCCGCCATGCACCAGCACCACGGGGAACGGATGCCGCACCTGGGCAGGAATCATGTACTCCACGTACATCTGCTGACCGCCGACGAAGGCACCGCGCGCCGTCTCGGCACGCTTCACGTTGACCCACATGTAGCTCCACTCGGCGACGTCGAGCGGAATCTTCGTGGACGCCGCAGCCGTCTGCTGGGCAAGACCTGCGGCTTCGGCAGACGACACCAACGGCCCCAATGCGGCGGCCGCCGCACCGGCCACGCCCATCGCGGTGGCCCGTCGCATGAAGTCACGGCGCGTCACGTGACCCGCGGCGAAATCCTCGTACAATTCTTTCAACTGCGCTTCGATCAGGACGTCTTTCTGTTCGCTCATATGGCGCTCCAGCTACGTGGGCGAGCATGACGATTGGCGGCCCAGAATACCACTCGGGAGAGATCAGCGCGGCCAGATCACGCCAGGCCCACCTGCATGCAGCTGCTCGACATGAATCGAGCGCCGTTCAAGAACGGCTCGCTGATTGATGTAGCCCTTGTCCGTAATCTCACCATCGTCGATCGACGGCGGATGCTCGAGTACGAGAAGGCGCGAGGGCGCGGTCGAGCCGCCGGTCGCGTGACCACACAGTGCGGCGAGCGCCGTCTGCAGACGGGCCTGCACCCCGGTCTCATCGAGGCCAAGCGTTCGAGCCGCGCCCTGGTTGATCCACACGAGTGCCCCGACCTCGGGGCGATCGTGGCCCGTGATCACCGCGTCCTGAACCAATGGATTGCATTCGGCAATCAATCGGAGGCGAATCGACCCGGCGTGCACCCACGAACCCGACTGAAGCTTGAAGTCCTCGGCGACGCGACCGTCGAACGCGAGCCCTCTCGCCGGTTGGTCGGCATCGACGAAACGCATCGCGTCGCCAATCTTGTAGAAGCCGTCCTCATCGAACGCTGCGCGTGTGAGATCGGGCCGGCCGTGATAACCGGGCGTCACGTTCGGTCCCTTGACTCTTGCTTCGAGCTTGCCGCCCGCGGGCACGAGTTTCAGCTCGACACCCGGTGCCGCGTTGCCGACGACCGCCGGTCGATCGATCGGGAAATGCACACAGGTGGCCAGCGGCGCCGTCTCGGTCGAACCCCACCCCGACAGCATGCACGGCCTGCCACCGCGGTCCACCGGCCGCAGCGCGTCGAGGCGATCGTAGAGATTCTGCGGCAGCGCCGCTCCGGCGTAGAACAAACCATCGAGCCGTGAGAAGAACGATTGACACAGACCTTCGTCCGATTCGAGCAGCGGCAGCAGCAGGTCGTAGCCGCGCGGCACGTTGAAATAGAGCGTCGGCGAGACCTCGCGCAGGTTGCGGGCCGTCGTCGCGATCAAATCGGGCGTCGGCTTGCCGCCATCGATGTAGAGCGTTCCGCCGTTCCTCAACACCAGGTTGAACGTCCCATTGCCACCAAAGGTGTGATTCCAGGGCAGCCACTCGCAGAGGACCGGCGGGGCATCTTCGAGGAACGGCCAGACCTGCGCCCACATCTGCTGGTTCGAGCACAGCATGCGTTGCGTGTTGATCGCGCCCTTGGGCGTTCCAGTCGAACCCGACGTGAAAAGGAATTTCGCGACCGTATCGGGCCCAATCCCGGCGAATGCCTCATCGGCACGCGCGCTGCAATCGGCATCGAGCAGCGCATCGATCGGCGTGGCCGTCGCGCCAACGGCTGCAAGCGCAGCGGCAAATCGCGCCTCCTGCTCGGCAAATACCAGCCCCGGTTGGAGCAGCTCGAAGACGCCTGTGAGCTTGGCGTGATCCCTCGACACCAGCGAGTACGCCGGCGAGATCGGCGCGACGGGAATCCCGACGTGCATCGCGCCCAATGCCACGAGCGCATGGTTGATGGAGTTGTCAGAGAGGATGGCGACCGGCGTGGATGCCGTCAGCCCACGCTCCAACAGTGAGCCGCCGATTCGTCGCGCGGCCTCCAGCGCCTCGCCGTAGCTCACGCGACGCCACTCGTCGCCCGAACGCTCCGCGAGAAAACAGCGCTGCGGTGCACGCGACGCCCATCGTACGAGCCACTCACCAACCGCGCGGTCGAACGCGCCAAGTGGCTCGGGAGAGCGCAGGACCATCACGCCGCCGGGGCGATGTTCGACCTCCACGCGCGGCGGCGCAAACCGCGGCCCGGTGACGGCATGTGTCATGCGGTGGCGGATTATACGTCGTGCCATGATCGAGCTGGCGATCAAGTGGCGTCACGCCAAAGCCACAGCGGCGTTGCCCCGCCACCACGACGACCCGTTCGACCACCTGCTCGTCACGCAGGCGCAGGCGGAAGGTCTAACGATCGTGAGCTACGACAAGGCATTCCGCGACTACGACGTCGCGCTGCTGCCTGGCTAGCAGTCCATGTCCCACTCGCTGGGAACCTAACTGGTGCGGTGGGGTCCAACGCTTCCAGTGATCAATCTTGTGAGAAACCACACCCTAGGTTTTACGATTGGGAGACAACCCCATGCGCATCAACGGCTGGCAACGGCTTTGGCTACTAGCTTCGATTCTTTGGGCGGTTGTAATCCTATTACTTGCAGGGATTCTTCAGTTCGACGGCGACCAGACTGTCCCGAGCGCCAATGAGGCCCTGTTCGTAGTGCGGCTGTGGATCGTGCCAGTCGCGGCGGTTTATGGGTTTGGCCTCAGCCTCGCGTGGGTCCGCCGCGGATTTCAAGCCGCGTCAAAGTAGCCCGCCACCCGCCCCGCCCTCACTTGCACCCTCGGCGCCGTGTCACTGCCGCGGCCGCGCTGCTGGCGTGCCGACCACCGCACTTCAGGATTTACACGGCTTCGGAGCCCACTTCGAACCGTCAGCTTCCTTCTTGAAGTGCGTGCTGGTGACGAAGTCGGTGTTCAGATACTTCGAGTCGGAGACGATCGTGGTGACCGCGAACCACTCGTCGCCGTTCGGTGCGGCAAAGCGATCGAAGTACTCCGTCATCGTCGCGTTCTCGCTATAGGGCACTCCATTCTTGCGCAGCCATCCGGCGCTCAACATCGTGGTGGTCGCTTTCAGATTGCCCCGTCGCGGTCCGGGCGGCGGGCCGCCACGTCCGCCTGCACCGGCCACTTCCCATTCGGCAACGGAGTAACCCTGTAGCGATCGCGCTGCCGGCGGCTTCGACTCGCCGAAATTCAGCCTTCGAGTCTGCGCGCCGGCGTCAGTTTCAATCTTCAGAGTTCGATCGTTTTCCCAGCTGATCCTCACCCGCGTCGGGTTGCGCAACAGGCCGGCCGCACCGTAGGCCAGACACGAGCCATCTGTCGCGGGATCCCACGAGTTGCCGACCTTCTGCCCCTCTGCGTTGAGCGGCACGCTGGCAAAGTCGCCCTTCGGGGGCGTCACCATCCGCCAGCGCCAGTCTTCGGTCACGACCGAGACCCACGTTCCCGTCAGATCGATCGGTGCGGCGGCCTGTGGCGTCGGCGGCGGCTGCGGCGGACCACCGCCACGCTGCCCCTGTTGCGCCGTTAGTAGAGTGCCCGAAGTAAGAATGACGATGGCGCCAATGAAGACGCGAATGTACTTTTCCACCTACTTCTCCACTTTGAACTTCCCTACTTTGAACTTTCCTTGAGGCTCCTGTACGCCGTCTCGACAAAGGCATCCGTGGTCGCCGTACCAGTGGCCGCACCGTAGCGTCCTTCGTAATCGCGGGCGAGCCGCGCGGCTTTCACCTGCTCGAGCGTCATCCCCTTGTCGATCGCGTTCTGCACGCGGTCGCGAATGATGGTCATCATGTCACGGTACTCGACGACGTCGGCTTCGTCGGTGAGGCGTCCGTGGCCGGGGATGACGTAGGTTCCACCTTCCTGTTTGTCCTCAGGCACGGTGATATCGAGCATCCGATTGAGCGTCTTGACGACGCCGTTCACGCTGCCCCCGCTTTCCAGATCGACCACCGGGAAGCTGGTCGTATTGAACGCATCACCCGCGACCAGGACGTCCGACTTCCGGAAGAACACCATCACGTCGCCGTCGGTGTGTGCGTTCGGCACGTGAATGAACTGCACCGCCTCACCGTTGAAGTGCATCTCGAACTCGTCGGTGAAGAAAGTGTCGGTCGGCATCGCTGACGTCGGTAATGCGGGCTGCACCTTCACCAGGCGCGCTTCGACGTTCTCGTGCGTCAGGATCTTGGCAAAATTCGCCGCCACCTGGCCGCCGGCCTGATTGGCGAAGTTGCCCGCGATGATGGACTCGCCAGCTTCGGCGACTTTCGCGTTGCCACCAGTGTGATCCGGGTCGACGTGGGTGTTCACGATCCAGCGAATGGGCCTGTCGCCCGCAAGCTTCTTGATCTCGGCAACCAGTTTGTCGGCAAGTCCGCTGGCCATGGTGTCCACGACGAGCACGCCCTCGTCGCCAATCTGGACCGCGGCGTTCACACCGCCACCGGTCAGCATCCATACATTCCCCTGCACGTGGAGCGCATGTACGTCGTTGTCAGGAGCGGCCACCGGTTTTCGTGTCGCCGTCCCGGCCGTGCGTTCCGGTGCCTTTGCGCCGGCCGCCATGAACTCCGGCAGCGCGGTTTGCGCGCCACCGCGAACACCGTCCTGAGGGAGGTTGTGCTTCTTCGCGAACTCGGTGAGGAACGGGTTCTCGCCCGGCAGGTGGTGTGGCACGTCACCCTTCTCGCGCGGCACCTCGACGGTCGGATAACACGGATACGGCTGCATCGCCGGGTTCTGCACCAGCTGGAACCCGCTCGTCTTGATGAGCGGCTCGGTGAGGTAGCTGGGATCCTCGATCAAGTAGACGTGCGTGAGGTAGTTCCCATGCCGGATGAAACGCTCGGTCATCGTCGCCTGATCGGTGATGAGCAGCCCGTTGCGACGAATCCATCCCGCTTTCAGGTGGGTGGTCTTGACGACGAGGACGTTGCCCTCCCATTGAGCCGTCGAGAAGCCCTGCCAGGTATGCGCGGCGTATTCCGGTGGATGCGGCCGGCCGTCCAGCCAGATATCGCGCTTCTGTTCCTGCCACTGGATGTGCGTGTGCAGCTTGACGATCGATTGCGTCTTGTCGTTGACCTCGGCGGAGATCCGCAGGTTGCCGACACCGCGAAACCCGTAGGTCGAGGGATGCGGCTTGCACTGATGCTCGGGAAGGGTCAGCAGCGAGGCATCCCAACTGTCGGCGCGCAGCCGCATCGCATCATTGATTGGGAGGCCGGCGTAGTCGCCGACATCGGGACCTGGGATGCGCTCAACCTGATCCTCGTGGAAAATGGGCGCCCACATCCCGGTCAGATCGACCTGGGCGAACGCGGGGGACGACACCGCACTCAACACAAAGGTCCACACGAGCATTCGCGAATGCTGTCGCGTCATGGCGCGTCCTCGCATAGCAGATATATCTGTTCGCGGAAATCTTAGTGCTGTGTAGACTTTTTGTCGAATCGGCAATAGACTCCCGAGTCGGTCTGTCGCGCCCGTGTCCACGTTGATCCGGTCCAGTCCTCGCTCCTCTCCCCTGGACAGCATCGAAGTCGTCCGGCGACGACCGTAACAAAATCAGACTCTATGGATCCAACACATCTTCACCTGTTGCTCAATCACGTACCGACCGTGGGTTTCGGCATCGGCGTCGCGCTCTTCGCCCTCGCCCTGTTCACGCGGAGCAGCGATCTGAAACTGGCCAGCCTGACGGTCATCGTCGCCATTGCCCTCGTCTCGATTCCCACCTATACGACCGGCAACATGGCACAGATGACGCTGGAGGACCGAGGCGAGGTCGGCGACGGCACGACCGAAGCCATGGTGACGCTCTCGCTGATCCAGACCCACGAGGGGGCGGCGTATCTCGCGCTCGGCTTCATGGAGCTGACGGGCATGCTGGCCTGGCTCGCGCTCTGGAAGTTCAGGCGCACATCCACGATGTCGTGGAGCATGGGCGGGACGATCCTGATCCTGTCGCTGCTGACGCTCGGCCTGATGGCGCAGGCGGCCAATCTCGGCGGCCTGATCAACCATCCGGAGATACGCGGCAGCGAGGAAGCCACCAGCTTCATCGGGCACTTCGCCCGCACCGTGGGCGACTACGTCAGGGATACGCCGTGGACCTGGATCGCCGCCGAGACGCTCCACTTCATTGGCTTGTCGCTGCTCATCGGCGTCATCCTGCTGATCGATCTGCGCGTGCTCGGCTTGATGCCCAGGGTGCCCTTCAAGGCACTCGATCGACTGCTGCCCTGGGCGATGCTCGGCTTCGCGCTCAATGTCTTCACGGGCATGCTGTTCTTCGCCGCAGCCTACGGGCAGTACACGAACAACCCAGCCTTCTTCTGGAAACTCATCTTCCTGGTGGCGGCCGGAGCCAACACGCTCTACTTCACGTTCGACCATTCCTGGGCGAATGAACCAGGACGCGACGCCTCGATGATTTCGAAGGCCGCTGCGGTCAGCGCGATGGTGCTGTGGGTGGGCGTGATGTATTGGGGCAGCATGCTTCCGTTCATCGGGAATGCATTCTGAGCGGCTCTTGGCTCTAGGCTCTGGACTCTCGGAAGACGTATGAACCCGTGCCAAAGCCTTGAGCCCGGAGTCTAGAGTCGAAAGAGTGATCACACGATGCAGCTAGCTCTCACCGTATTTTCCGTCGTCCTGGTGGTGACCGTTCTCATGGGTATCGCCGGGTATTTCATCGACAGGAGCGCCGACGATCACGAGCGCGCTGAGGGTCGCTAACGATGGCTTTTCTGGAATGGCTCGAGTCACTGTCGTACGCCACATGGGTGCGTGAGTCCCCAAGTCTGCTGGCGTTCCCTGCACTGCTCTTCATTCATACGTTGGGGATGGCACTCGTCGCTGGCGGGTCGGCGGTGATCTCGATGGCGCTCCTCGGCATGTGGCCGCGGACGTCGATCAAGCCGCTCGGACGCCTGTACCCGGTGATGTGGTTCGGGTTCTGGATCAACCTGTTCAGCGGCGTCTCGATCTTCGTGAAGGACGCCACGATCTACGGACGCAACCCGGATGTGTACGTGAAACTGGTGTTCGTCGCCGCGGGTGTGTTGCTGCTGACGAAGATTCGCAAGCAGGTCTTTGGTGATGCCGCCCCTGATTCCGGGCCAGTCCCCGGGAACGCCAAGATTCTGGCGTGGGCATCGCTCGGATGCTGGTTCTGCGCGATCGTGGCTGGTCGTTTGATCGCTTACGTCGGGCCTGTTCCGGGACTGTAGACAGATAGAGATCATTCGGTTCGGCGGGGCGACGGTGCGGGAGTTCGAGGGTCCGGTCCGATGGTCCGATGGTCCCAGCGTCCAGTCCGACGTCCCGTCCGACGTCCCGTCGGACTTTAGCGACCGTCGCACTATCCCGTCGCACTCTCGCACCGCCGCCCCATCGGACCGCAAGGGCTATTGAACAGTCTTGACCTCGGCGCCAGCCGGTGCCGCCAGCGCAGCTTTCACGTCGGCCACTGCCGATTCGGCAGGATTGGCGACGCCGACGAGAATCTTCCCATCTGAAACTTCGGCATCGTAGATCGCAGATCCACGTCCAAGCCGCGCGGCTATCACCAGCGTGATCACCGTGGCCAGGATCGCGCCGAGCATCGTCAACTCGAACGTGATGATCAGGTTCGGCCACCACGCGAAGATGGGAAGACCGCCCACGTCGATCGGCCACGATGTCTCGGTCAGCCAGGAAAGACCAAGCGCCGACGCCATCCCAATCAACCCGCCACCACAGGCAATCCACCACATCCAGGTCGCCTTGTCGCGGTGCCCGAACTCGAAATCCTCCATCGGCTGGGCGGACTGAATCGTGATGTCGCGATCGGACACGCCCGCGGCATGCAGACGACCGATCGCCTGTTGCGCCGAGTGCCCGTCCGGGTAGAGGCCGTACATCGCCTGAGGCGGTCGAAGGGTCATGAGTGCTGCTCCCGGAGCCGCGGCTCCTCAGTCCCGGTTCGGGGCACGGTGGGCGGTTGATGATCGCCGGCCTTGAGCTCCCAGATCGAGATGATGGGCACGACCTTCACGAAGAGGACGTAGAGGAGCGCCATCGCGGCAAACGTTGCGCCGGCAATGATGAACTCCACCGGCTGAGGCTCGTAGCGGCCGTAGCTGTACGGCAGGTACTTGTGCCCGAGCGACGGCACGATGATCAGGAAGCGCTCGAGCCACATGCCGACGACAACGCCGATAGAGGCGATGACACAGCCGGTGATGGTGCGGAATCGCCTGATTCCCATCAACACGAGCGGCAGGACGAAGTTGCCGACCACCATCGTCCAATAGAGCGGTGCAAATTCCTCGCGCTGCGTGCGCCAGAAGACGGCCATCTCGGACGGCTCGTTCCCGTAGTAGGTGACCAGCCGCTCGTTGAAGACGAAGTAGCCCCACAGCAGCGCCATCACCAGCAGCAGCTTGCCCAGATTCTCGAAGTGAATCGGGTGCAGATACTCCTGGAGGTGCAGCACGCGACGGAGGATGGCCATCGCGATGAGCAGACCGGCAATCCCGCTGAAGATGGCGCCAGCGACGAAGTAGGGGCCGAAGATCGTGGTCTGCCACATGGGCACCGGCGCCATCGAGAAGTCGAACGACACGATGGTGTGGACGGAGACGGCCACCGGCACGATCGCGATCGCCATGATGGCCATCGCCGACTCGAGGCGGTGCCACTGCTTCGGCGTGCCGCGCCACCCAAGCGCCAAGAGGGTGTAGATGTGGCGCCGCAGGCCGGTGGACTTGTCGCGGACGACGGCGAAGTCGGGAATCATCGGCAGGAACAGGAACAGCACGCTGCCGGTGAGATAGGTGTTGATCGCGAAGAAGTCCCAGACCAGCGGCGATCTGAAGTTCGGCCAGATCAACCGTTCACTCGGGTACGGGAAGAGCCAGAACGCCAGCCACGGCTTGCCGAGATGGATGATCGGGAACATGGCGCCGATCATCAGGGCGAACACCGTGATCACCTCGGCGCAGCGCGTCACCGGGCGACGCCAGCCGGCGTCGACGAGCCGAAGAATGGCGGAGATGAGCGTCCCGGCGTGGCTGATGCCGATCCAGAAGACGAAGCTCGTGACGTAAAAGCCCCAGTAAACCGGCCACGAGATGCCGGAGATTCCGAAACCGAAGAACATCTGCGAGAGCCACGCCAGGAGCGCGGCCAGCACGATGGCGCCGAGGATCGCGACCACGACGTAGAACTTCCACGACGTCTGCAGCAGCGGCTTGAGCAGGTCGCTGTTTATGCGAGCGTGAGAAGGCGTCATGACTGCCTGCTCAAATACGTCACCTTCGGTTCGGTACCACGATCCTCCAGCAGCTTGCTGCCGCGCGAGGACCGCGACAGCCGCGAGACCGCGCTCTCCGGATCGTCGAGGTCGCCGAACACGAGCGCTTGTGCCGGGCAGGCCTGCGCGCACGCCGGCTTGATCTCGCCATCAGCCAGTGGCCGCTCTTCGGCCTTGGCCTGGGTCTGTGCCGACTTGATCCGCTGCACGCAGAACGTGCACTTCTCCATCACGCCGACTTCGCGAAGCGAGACGTCGGGATTGAGCTGCAGGTGCAGCGGCTTGTCCCACGAGGGGTTGAAGAAGTCGAAGAACCGGACGTTGTACGGACACGCGTTCGCACAGTAGCGCGTGCCGATGCAGCGGTTGTAGACCTGTGCGTTCAGGCCATCCTCGGTGTGATGGCTCGCGTAGGTCGGGCAGACCGGCTCACACGGCGCGTTCTCGCAGTGCTGGCACATGACGGGACGGAACTTGAGCCGCACGTCGGGAAACTCGCCTTCCCAGTAGCGCTCGACGCGAATCCAGTGCTTGGCGCGGCCTCGTGCCGCTTGATCTGCACCGACGGTCGAGATGTTGTTCTCAGCGTGGCAGGCCGTAACGCAGGCGGCGCATCCATCGCACCGATCCAAGTCGACCGCCATTCCCCATCT
>JALDXQ010000208.1:0-12459 GCA_032156805.1 Acidobacteriota bacterium | reverse complement strand
GCAAAGTCCCCGATCACTGACGAGGTGATCAATGTTGCGAGCGGAACCGAGACCAGTCTGATGACGCTGGCGACGCAGTTATTGCGAGTCATGAACTCTGCTGCGCAGCCGGAGCACGCTCAGGAACGAAAGGTGAATCCCGTTCCACGACGGCTGGCGGACACGCAAAAGGCTCGCGAGTTGCTCGGCTTCGAGGCCTCGGTTTCTCTTGCCGAAGGCCTGGGCAGCCTCGTTCACTGGTGGCAGGACCAACACGTCGTCGCATGAGCGGGCAAGGGAGCAGTATGCTGCAGTCGCTTCAGCGGGTTCCAATTTCCAAGCCCGTCCTCGATGACCGCGAGGTCGAGGCCGTCAGGCGCGTGATACTTTCCGGCTGGGTAACACAGGGACCGGAAGTGGCCGCCTTCGAGCGAGATTTCGCAGAGTACGTCGGGGCGCCGCATGCCTGCGCAGTTTCAAGCTGCACGACCGCGCTTCACCTGGCGTTGCTGGCGGCGGGGGTTCGCCCAGGCGACGAGGTCATTACTGTCAGCCACTCGTTTATAGCAACGGCCAACGCGATCCGCTACTGCGGCGCCGTCCCCGTCTTCGTCGACATCGAAGCGGACACCTACAACATGGACCCGGCGCGAATCGAGGCCGCGATCTCGGGGAACACACGGGCCATTCTGTGTGTGCACCAGCTCGGGATGCCCTGCGACCTGACCAGCATCGTGAAAATCGCGCGGGACCACGGTCTTGCAGTCGTCGAAGATGCGGCGTGTGCTATCGGGAGCGAGGTGTTGATCTCCGACAGCTGGCAGCGCATCGGGAAGCCGCACGGGGATATCGCCTGTTTCTCGTTTCATCCCAGAAAGGTCCTTACTACTGGTGACGGAGGCATGCTGACCACCGCCAATGCCGAGTACGACAAGAAGTTCCGGCTCTGGCGCCAACACGGCATGAACGTTCCGGACACTGTCCGTCACGGCGCAAACGAGGTCATCTTCGAATCGTATCCAGAGGTCGGCTTCAATTACCGCATGACCGACATCCAGGCAGCAATGGGGCGAGTGCAGCTTCAGCGGATTCGTGAACTAGTCGAAGAGCGCCGTCGCCTGGCCAACTGCTACAAAGAGCTTCTGGGCTCAGTACCTGGGCTCGAGCTTCCCCGAGAGCCAGAGTGGGCAAGAAGCAACTGGCAAAGCTATTGTGTAAGGCTGTCGCACCACGTTGACCAGAAGCGAACGATGCAGCTCCTCCTGGATTCGGGAATCGCAACCCGTCGCGGCGTAATGTGTTCCCATCTGGAAGCTGCCTACTCGTCGCCGACGCAGGCGGCAGCACTGCAGTCCCTCTCTAACAGCGAAGAGTGCACTCGACGAGGCCTGATACTGCCCTTGTTCTCCGGGATGACCCGCGATGTCCAAGGTTGGATCTGTGAGAGTCTCGCACGTACGCTGAACTGACCTCGTAGGTTGCTGAAGAAGCTTACGTACCTCCGGACGATCGAGAGCTCGATTACAACTGTCCTGGATACCGACCACCGGTCGACGAAGGACCCGATGCGGCTCCCTAGGCCGCACATCCCGGACGCGGCTCGTCGACCAACCCGTCGAGCCGCTTCTGCACGAAGCGCCGACGCCATCGACCGGCCGTCTTGCCCGTGATCCGCAAGGCCGCCGCGATCTCCGAATTCGATCGGCCCGCCACACACGCCAACAACGATCTGCGCGCGCTGAGCCAAGCCCTGCGCCGTGGTCCGGCGCCGCACCCATTTGCTGGGGCGTCACCGCTCGCTTGGGCTGATCGTCACGCGTTCGGTCGGGCGTCCCCGTCGGGCCATCCGTGCCTCCTTGTACCTGAAGTACGAGGAGCACGGCGAATTCGTTCAGAATCTCAGATGCGGGACTCTAGTTCAGAGCACGTCCTGCTCTTTCCCGAGACGAAACGACTGGCCCGTATTCACTGCCGCGGACCGGCGGGAGCGCGCACGGCCGGCCAGAAAGGCTGCTGTCGATAGTGCAATTCCCAACATTGCCAACGAGATCGGTTCAGACAGGCTGCTAACGAAGTCAAACATGTGAATTTCAAAGCTCCTACTGCCCTTGGTTTGACAACGTATAAGCAAGGCTATCGCCAGGGATTCGGTCGAACTCTCTGACGAAGACAACTTGAATACTGGCCGCATTCACGAAGCCCACAGATCAGGGCGTCGAGAAGGCTTCCCTCGAACTGACTTTGGTCTACTCTTCAGGCTTTTGCCGCTGGCGACACGGCATCGTGGACATTACGGTCGGCGGCAACTTGCAACCAAGAACAAACGAACTATCTCTGTGATCTCGAGAGTTTCTCTTTCTGACGACTTCAGTCTGTAAGAAGCCGACACATGGCCGATAATAAGAGGGAGAGAGCCTTTCGAGAGCACTGATGGTTGCGATGACATCCCGGCTCGCGTCACTGCTGATCGCCTCGTCGATTTCCGTGGCGTGCACTGATTCGATTGACAGTAGTCGTGAATTCGCCGTCTCAGGACAGGTGATCGCGGTCGATCGGTCCGTCCAGGAGATCACAATCGCCCACGATGCCATCGTCGGCTACATGGACGCGATGACGATGCCGTTCTCGATAGGACAGCACGTCGACATCGCGCGGTTCGCCCCGGGCGACCTGGTGCGTGGGACGTTGGTCGTTACGGACGAAGACGCGTTCCTCGAGCGGGTCGAGAGAACTGGCCGCCAGACCCTTGGGCCGCAGGCGCGCGAAGCCGTGCGCAGTGATGGTGACGACCTCCTGCTCGAGGGCGACACTGTTCCCGATGCCGCCTTCGTCGACCACAAGGGTCGGGCGCATCGGCTTTGGGAGCCCAGCAATGGCAAGACGACCGTGATGACGTTCATTTACACGCGCTGTCCGCTGCCGACGTTCTGTCCGTTGCTCGATCGGCAGTTTCGAGCCATTCAGCAGACAATCCGACAGGACTCGCGCCTGGCGGAGCAGGTTCGTCTGATGTCGATCACAATCGATCCAGAGTTCGATACGAGAGAGGTATTGTTCGACCACGCGATGCGCGTCGGCGCAGACGCGTCGGTGTGGACGTTTCTTCGGCCCGACGGCACCAAGGCAGACCGATTGTCGATGCGCTTTGGCGTAGGAGCGGGACGGGATTCCCGGAATCCGGCGTTCATCACACACCGTCTGGCGACGGTCGTGATCGATCGGGACGGCGTGATCGTGAAGATTCTTCGAGGAAACAACTGGCGGCCACGCCAGGTGATCGAGCTGATCACCGGAGGCGCCTCATCTACGCAAGGCTGATGACGACAAAGCGTTTTCAGCGGTTTCTATGGAGTGCGCCGGCGATTTTTGTGAGCCTCTTTGCGATCTCCGCACTGCCGGCACGAGCGCAGCTACCGCGCACCGAGGTGCACCTCGGCGCGCCCGGCGTACTCCCTGGGTCCCTGACGGCCGACTCGAGCAACTCCGTCGTGGCACTCGGTTGGATCGCGTCCGCGCCGGATGGCGGTGGCGGTGTGGCGACCATTGCCGTCAGCCGCGACGCCGGCCGACAGTTTGGTGCCGCGGTGCCTGTCGGCGATCAAGACACGCTGATAACAGCAGGGGGGCTCGCGATCACAGTATCGGGGAAGGCCGACGACCGAATTTTCCTGGCATGGCCGGTGGCGCGCGGCGGACGATCGGACATTGTTTTCGCCTCGTCTGCCGATAGCGGCAGGTCCTTCACGAAAACCTTACTCGTGCCGCCTGCAGACCTGCCGAGAGGCGCCCGCGTAACGTCGGTTGCCATCGAACCGTCGGGAGAGTTGCACGTGCTGTGGCTGGCGGGGACGCAACTGCTGTACGGTCGAACCACCGGTCAGTCGACTCTGTCGGTGACGCAAATCGACGACCGCGCGAGCGCCTGCAACATCGCAGTAGTTGCGGCGGCTGGTGGCACAGCGTCGATCTTCTGGTTTCGCGCGTTTACCTCGCGCGATAGTGAGTTCGCCTACGCTCGCGTCGGAGGCGCCGGGCCCCGGTCGCTTGGGCCGCTTGTTCGCGTCAGCCGTGAAGCCTGGGGTTTCAAGGGCTGTCCGGACGCCGCACCTTCCCTGCTGGTCGACAGTCGCGGGGCAATCCGATTCGTGTTTCGCGCGACCACGCCCGGGGGAGCGAGCTTGTTCACCGACCGGTCCGCCGACGGCAGGACGTTTCGTCCCCGCACGTATATCGACACACCTGCGTTCGCAGTAGCCGAACACCCCCAGCTCGCCGCAGAGCGAGACGGAGGGCTGACGCTCGCGTGGGACGGCATGCGCAACGGACGGCGCTACGTGATGATCAGGCACTCCCTCGGCGCGCCCGGTGGGCAGGGTGGCCTCGACGGCGACTGGATGCGCCCGGCACCACCAATCGTGCTCGATTCGAGCGGTGCGGGTGCGTCTCCAGTGGTGGTGCCAACCGCGCAGGGCATAGTTGCCGCGTGGACCGTAACCGGTGCGCGAGCCTCACGTGTCGCCGCCGTCCAAATGACGGTGGATGAGTTGTGCGGCCTTCCTGCCGCCAGATAGAACAGCTAAGCGTGCCGCCAGGCGGCGACCTTGATACTAGGAGGCATCCGCGACGGTAACGAGGGGCGGGAGCTCTGGCAGATTCAGAGCGTTGCCAGGATGCGGGCGGCGTCGGAAGCGCCCTCGAAATCCGGCTGCAGCTTCAGAGCTGCCTGGAGGCTTTGACGCGCCTGGACCGTGTCGCCGCTTCGCGCGTACGCCATACCGAGGTGGTACTGGAAGATCGCGCTTCCCGGATCTATTTCGACAGCCTGCCGCAGCGCCGTAATGGCAAGAGGCCACAATTCTTTCTTGCAATAGATCCAGCCCAGTGTATCGCTCACCTCGGCGTTCTCGGGTAACGCCGCCTTGGCGGTCTGAGCAAGGCGGAGGGCGACGTCGAGATTTCCCCCATGTTCGGTGTAGATCGAAGCGAGATTGTTAGCGGCGACGGCGGCACGCGGGTCGAGGTCGATCACACGCTCGTACGTTTTCTGCGCGTCCTGGATGTGATCCTGCATCTCATAGATCAGACCCACCATAGTCAAGGCCGCAACCGGGCGCGCCTGGCGCTCGGCGAGCCGCTCGAATTGCCGGCGGGCTTCATCCACACGCTGCTGCCTCAGGTACACCTGTGCAAGTAGTGGATAGGCGCGTTGCTCGTTTGGGTCCGCGACAATGGCCCGCGTGAGAAGTGACTCCGCTTCCGTCGCGTTTCCGATGAGCAGATGAGTCCGTCCCGCGATCGTCAGGATACCAGCGTTGCGCGGTGACCTCGCGACGGCTGCACCAACCCTGGTCTTTGCCGCGTCCATCCGGCCTCCCGAGATCTCGAGACCAACCAGGCCCCAGATCGCCTCGAGTTCTTCGGGATCCAGCTGCAGCGCACGCTCGAACGACGCAGTGGCGTCAGCCGGTCTTTTCCGAAGTTGTTTCAAGACGCCGAGCTGCGCGTGCACAGCTGCCACGTTTGGAAGGGCCGAGGCCAGTTGCTCGAGGACGCTTTCTGCCTGCAACAGTTCGCGGCGCGCCATCAGGCCCCGGGCAAGCAGGAGCCTCGCGTCAACCCTGGTCGGCTCGGTCTTTACTGCAGTGGCAGCGAGCCGAACGGCAGTGTCCGGCACGCCACCCTCAAGATGGAGACGCGACAGCTCGATTTGCGCTGCCGCCGCGTGCGGGTTCAGGCGAAGGACCTCGTTAAAAGCCGCGGTGGCGTCCTCAGGCCTCTTGAGCGCTGCGAGGACACGGCCGTCGGCGAAGTGCGCCTGCGCGGATCCCGGATCTGCCGCCGTTGCCGTGCGGACGTACGCGAGAGCTTCAGCGAACTGCTTCTGATCGTAGGAAATGCTGGCTCGCGCGATCAGTGCCTGAACGTCGTGAGGATGGATTTTCAGAATCTCGTCGAGTGCTGCGATAGCGGCGTCGACACGACCGGCGAGATACTCGATCGTCGCCAGACGCGTTCTGGCGTGTCTTCCCAGTGCGGGATCGTCGATCAACTCTTGCAGAACGGGGGCGGCGGCTTCCGAACGCGCCGTTGCCAGGTAGTAATCAGCCAATAGCAATCGGGCGGTCGGCGAGCTCTCGACGTCGACGGCGGTGCGCAGGTGGTGTTCAGCACGTTCTGGGCGCCCGGTGGCCTGGTAGTATGCGGCGGCAAAGCGATTCGCGGTCGCATCGCGCGGAGCCGCTTCGAGCGCGAAGTCCAGATGACGCTGGGCTTCCGCCGTGCGGGAGCTGAGCCAGTAGAACTGCGCAGCCGCCAGACGCGCTGGTACAGAGCCAGGGTCTTTGTCGATCGCGAAAGTGAAGGCTTCTTCGGCTCGCGCGACGTCACCCGCTGCGGCGCGCAGGGTCCCGAGGTTTGTGTAGCTGCCCGACCGGTTTGGATCGAGCCTGATGGCTTCCTCGATCTGCGCGATGGCACGCTCCAGATCTCTCAGACCCGCCAGCGCGTTGCCCAACGCGATCTGTGCGGGAACGTTCCCGGGGTGACTGTCGACCACGGCCTTCGCGCGTTGCCGCCCCTCGTCGAAACGACCGGCGAGGATCAGCAGATTCGCCGCCTGCAGCTGTACCTCGACATCGTCCGGCAGCAGATCGGCCGCGCGAACGGCTTCCCTCAGCGCGTTGACGCCGTCGCCGGCCTGAATGTAAGCGTTCGCGAGTTTGTGTCTCGCTTCCGCGAAACGCGGATCCTGCTGAATGGCGTTCCGGTACTCGATGATCGCGGCATTGTGGTGGCCTTCACGGACGTACGCATCGCCGCTCTCGACGTACTCACGTTTGAGCCGTTCGGGATCGCCCGAGCATCCGAAAGTTGCGGCCACCGCGAGCGCGAGCCCGAAGACGCGAAGGCCAAGCGATTTCATCAAGTCTGGTCCTCTACCGCGGTCGACGCGAACAAAATGCGAGCCACCTCAGGTGCCACGAGCTCCGCCAGCTGGAAGGCGGCCACTTCGGAAGCCATCTCGCCTTTCTCCAGTCGCGGGTTGATCGGCACGACGATCCGAACAAGCGCGGCGTCGTTTCGCCGGGATGTGAAAGCATCCATCACGAGATGCAGCTTGCTGCGATACTCATCCCCTTCCACTCGAGTCTGGGTTTGATACCAATACAGCACGATCTGCCGATCTTCTCCCCGTTGGACGATCACGCGATGGGCCGTTCCGCGGGTGGGTAACGCCACTCGATCGGTACGTATCGGCTGCCACCCGGAGCCGGGAAGGCAATTCAGCGGCGAATGGATCGAGCGGCCCTGTCCCTGCGACCCGTAGTACCCGATGTAGACACCAGCCATCACGCCACGACTGTGATAGATGCGATTCATGTAGGCGTCGGGTTGCAGAATGCTCATGACGCGGGGATCGAAGTCCAGTTGACGTTTCCCGGTCCAGTTGTCGAGCACTTGGGGAAACTCCTCCAGACTGCTTCGGAGTTGAACTGGTTCAACGGCCCGCAGCTGCAGCCGCCCGACGAACGCAGCCAGGATCAGCGCCGCGAGGATCAGCGACCGGCGATTCATGCGCGAGTCACCTGCCAGGGAATCCGGGACGAAGTGAGAAATGCGGTGGTGCGAACTAGTTGATCCATCACGGCCATCATGCCGCACGACGCTGTGAAAACGACCCAACCAGAGAATCCGTGGAGGACGGTGTTCGCGGCCTCAGGGCCGTAGTAGTGCGTGGCGGCTCCAGTTACGGCCACTCGGAGCGCATTCGCCAGAATCGCCGCCGGAACCGACGAAAGGGCGATCAGCACTCGCGCCGTAGTGCGGCGCCCGGCGAAATTCCCGAATAGCAAGGCCAGGGTCAGGAGTGATACGAGCGACCGGATCCCGCTGCACGCTTCAGCAACCTCGAGCGTGCTGTTGACCAGAACGATCACGTTGCCTTCACGCAGCACGGGTAGGTCGATCGATCTCAGCAGGCTGACCCCCAGCTGCGAAGCGAGCAATTGAAGCGGAAATGCGATCTCGTTAAAGATGAGCGCCGGTAGGGGAATCATGAGGAGAAGGAAGCCGAGGGGGAACGCAAGAGCCTTCAGGTGGCTCCACCCGCACAAGAACACAATGGTTCCGGCCAGCACGCCCAGCATCGACACACGCGTCAGGAACAGCTCGAGGCCCGCCGTCCCCAGCAATAGAACAGCGAGCGACCCGGTCACAATGAGCACGCCAGCGGCGGACGGAGCGGTCGGCATTGCTCTCAGAGTGGCCCGCTTGTTCCACGCGAGATAGAGAGCGACCGGGATGACGACGAAACCGTGCGAGTAGTTGTCGTCGCGTGTCCAGTCTCCGGCAAGCTCGACGAGAATGCCCCCGTAGGTAGTCGCTAACGCGACTCCAAGAGCTGCAATCCCCCAGTAGCGGCCGTGCGTTGGAATGAACGGCATTCGTTCCGAATTCCAGCAACACCCTTTCCAAACTCGAGCCGCTGAACCCTCACCGAAAGCGACTGTGAACGAACGACTTGAGGATCGTCCGTTCGGGTGGATTGCGGAGTAACGTTCATTACTCCACCCAAAGAGAGACTTTGCTCAGCCTGAACGCGACAAAAGAGAAGAAAACGAGGGGAGATTCGCTATGGTTCGGATGCCGCCTGGCGCACAACAACCGGCGACCAAGCGTTTGCCAGGAGCAGTGACGGCGCGCTTGTTCCATCGGCCGGCACACTCCAAACATCGGTGGATCCGGGCCTTGATTCGCTGGGCAAACCATACGCAACTCGTGCTGCGTCAACCCACTCGACTTGGTCATCGACGCTTCGGGTCTCCCCGAGCGCCGTCTCGGCGCCGGTCAGGAGATCCAGCACGTGAATGCGCCAAGCGAGTCGTCCTCCACTCTGCGTGCGCTTTTTGAATGCGACCCGAGTGCCATTCGGCGAGAGAGAAGGGCACTCGACGTTCTCGTGCACAACCGTGGCCTTTCGCGTATTCACATTGCCGAGTACCAAGTAAGTGCGACCTCCCGTTGCCAGGGTGGCATAGAATCGCACTGCACTCTCAAATGTGACGCCCCAGAAATTGAAGTCGATCGCCTTGAACGGCTCGCCATCCCGTTCGACGTCCATCTGCTCGAGGTCGAACAGCAGCTCCCCGGTGACCGTATCGAGTATTGTCGTTCGAGTCGAAAAGCTACCGGCAGCATAAGAGTCGCCACTCACGAAGACCGTGATCGCAGCCCGGGTACCGTCAGGTGACACTCGCACGCGGCTGGGTATTCCGACGAGAGGAAACTGCCTCTGAATTCTGAACTCGGAATCGAACACCACCGCGCCATAGGTCGTGGTGAACCCGCGTTCTGCTATAAGGCAAACGCCGCGACCACTCGCGAAATGAACCCGCTCGCAGCGCAACCCCGTCCATTGTCGAGGTCTCGAGGTTTCCTCTACCCACTCAGATACAAGGCGGCCGTGGTTCGTTCCAAGACTCGTATCGCGAAAGAGCATCTGCCGGCCCGCGGCCGTTGGCCGTGCTGAATGCTCGGGAGGTCCCTTCGAGGCATTCACTTCAATCGATGCGGGTTGACCCGGATGCACTGTCGGCTCGACGGTGGAGGCCCGGCTGGAATCGGACGCCTCGATGCGAATGTCATCCACGTCGTCGCTTGTCGTCGGTCCGGGCATGGTCCAGACGATGTAGCCCACAGCCACCGACACTGAGGCCGCGCACAACAGCAGAAAGGCGACCGCGGCGCGTTCAGACGCCATGAGTTTCAGTCCGGAGCGCTGACGAGCGCAGGGCGCTTACGGCCACCAATAGTGCAATCATGAGCCCCAACGCAAAGACACCAACACTGGCGGCCCGACCCAGAGAGCTCCAGAGCACACCGAATAACAGCGACGACACGAGTCTGCTGACATTAGTGCCCGTTGCGAGGATGGCGAGTCCGCTCCCCCGCAATCTCGTCGGCAATCTGCTCGCTGCTAGAGCTGACAACACTCCGTCGGTCGCGGCATAGTACCCGCCCAGAAGCACAAGGGCCACAACAACGAGCGATGTATTCGCATGAGAAACGAGCAGGATCCCGTAGAGCGGCGCGAGCAGCGCGTGTCCTGCCACATACACGCGCAGGCGCCCCAGCCGGTCGGCTAGCCGCCCCGCGGGCGCCGCAAGCACGAAGTTGGTCAGCGATACGCCGACGAACAGCAAGGGAAAAATCCCTGCGCTGAACTCACCCTGCTGTTGCAGCGACAGGAAAATGAAGGCATCGCTCACGGTCGCGACACTTAGCAACGCCGCGGCAATGACAAGCAAACGAAACTGCCCATGCCTCCAGAGTCCTACCGCATCCCTCAGCGAAACGCGAGCCTCAAACGGAGCCTTCTCGTCCGATGACTCTCGCACGAACAGCCCAATCACCCCAACACCGACGACGGCAATGCAGAAACTGATTACGAAGATGAGATCAAAGCGCGACGGCATCCAAGCCAGGATCAGGAAGGCGCAGAGCGGACCGAGCATCGCGCCAGCGGCGTCTAAAGAACGATGGACGCCGAAGGCTCGAGCCAACTGGCCAGGGGGGCTCGCGGC
The DNA here is from genome assembly GCA_032156805.1 of Acidobacteriota bacterium. Lineage (GTDB taxonomy): Bacteria > Acidobacteriota > Vicinamibacteria > Vicinamibacterales > UBA2999 > Gp6-AA40. Next base: position 1,897 of record JALDXQ010000208.1, on the reverse strand, counting down.
CGAGATGAGAGCGTCGCGTGGCGCGGTGCGGATCCCCTTACCAGTACGGTCGAGGGCGACGATTGCCGCAATCGCCCCCCATGCGTTGCCCGCGGCAAGCAGTCCGATCCGACAGAAGGCTGAGAGTCCGTAGCCGAGGATGGCGACGGTCTTGTGCCGACCCAGGTAGTCCCCTGCGAATCCAGACAGAAATCGCAACACCGCGGCGAATCCCTGGTAGATGCCGTCGACCGTGCCGAACGCCAGAGGAGACATTCGCAGGTGAAGCACCAGATAGATGGGGAGGATGCTGCTGACCATCTCGGACGAGATATCGGTCAACAGGCTGGTCCATCCGAGCGACCAGACGACGGCGCTGACGCCCTCATTCGAGCCCGCCTCCGAGACCTTCGCTTTTGCGGGCGTGCTGGTGCGGCCAAAAATGCTGTCCCAATCAAACGAGTACATGATTCAGCGAGTATGCGTGCAGCAAAGCGCCGGCCAGACTAGCCCGCTTTAGTTGTCGTCACGGGACAGCCTCTTCGCCAGATGTCTGCCTTAAAAAACGTTCGGAGAGGCTGGTCGGGAGCCGAGGATATTCGCTATGAACTTGACTGCAATGTTGCGCAAGTTCCAGAAGGGCGGTTCGCGATAGTACCGTTCTTGCTCATCCCGGCACTTCTCAGAGCGTTTCTCGTCCAGCCGGTCAAGGCCGGCCCCAGTCCGCCGTCGATATCGTCAACCCGTCAAGCGAGAGCCAGGGACCGACGGGCGAGCCCAGTCGTGCGCTTGACGGAAGGGCGACAATCCGACAGAAGCCTGGCGGTCCCGAACCTCGCGGCCTGCTCAGATACCAAGCGGCAAGTCACGCAATTTGCGTTTCGCGTGTGCGCCACCTCTAACTCGCAAAGGGCGGGCTGGTCTAGCGCGCCAAACGGCGGCGCCGGGCACGATATGCCATTCCCAGCAGTCCGCTCCCGACAAGGAGAAGAGTCGTTGGCTCTGGAATGGGATCCATTGCCATGAGATCGAACGAGGTAATCCCGGCGCCGGCCAGGGTAATCGTCACCGTGGAGAACAGCGAGTACGGACCGGCGTTCACGAAGTTGGCATAACCGGTGGCACTGAACGCACCGGGGCCCGAGGTGAAGATCGGGTTGAACGCGGCAACCGCATCCGATGGATTGCTTCCAAGAGGAGCCAACGTCGTCGCCGTCCACCCAGTGTCCGCGCCGAGGTTTGGTACTGAGTTCGACGGGCTGGCCCATGCCTGCGCCTCGATACCCGACGTTCCGGACGTTGAAATCGGGTTCAGGAGCGCCAGCGTACCGCCAATCATCCCTATGAGTGTGGATTCCCGTCCCGGAGTCCCAAACTGCAGGCTTGTATCCTGGAGCGACAGCCGCAACTTCGCGGGACCCGTTGTGGAGATAGTGAGGCCAAACAAGTCAATCGTCGTCGATTCCGCGGTAGTTACGGACGTACCACCTGACAGCGTAAAAACCGTTCCAACGAAGCCAGCCCAGGTCACGAGACCGGTACCGCTGGCGTCCGACAAGACGACACCTTTGCCCGAAGTGATGTCCTCGACACGGAGCCTAAGCGAACCTGCCGACGCATCTCGGGGAACTGCGAAACCTGCCAGCGCAAGAGCCAGCAACCATACTACTGACTTCAAAGATCGCATGCTTGTGCTCCCGCCTAAAAAACAGACACAACGTCCGCTTGCATGTAAGCAAATCTGCGTCCCCATGATCCGGGCGGACGACTTCAACGGCAGGACATGGCATAAACGGCCATATTCATGTAATTGTTCACGCCAAGGAGGCATCTCCTCCTTCGCCTGATGGACTGGTGGCCGAAATGAAGTCCGTCGTTGAGGCGCTTTTTATCGCCGAAAAGCGGCGTCGGCTAGACT
>JALDXQ010000207.1:0-12461 GCA_032156805.1 Acidobacteriota bacterium | reverse complement strand
GGCTCGTGCCTGGCCATGCTGACGTCGGCGCACGAGCCTCGAATCCGCGCGCAGGCACTCAACCATGTGTCTCCCTGGTTCGCTGATGTGGTGTGGCGAGGCCTCTCGACACGCCACGTGCGCGAAGGGCTCAAGGGTCACGTCAACCTCGAACGGCTGCGCGCGCTATGGCGACCGATCAGCCCCTTCGAGTACCTGGAACGGGTTCGCGACAAGCGGACGCTGCTCGTCTACGCGCGCTACGACCTCACGTTCCCGGTCGATCTGTCAGAGCTGCTCGTGCGCGAGTTCCGTGCGCGACAACTCCCGCACGAGGTCTGCGCGCTGCGATGCGGGCACTACAGCACCGGCGCCGCGCCGTTCAAGTACGTCGATGGCTACGTGTTGACGAAGTTCCTGCGCCAGAACCTGTAGGGTGGATCACGCCGGGTTTGACCAACAAGACCGGCCTACGCTACAAATACTCCAGCAACCCCGACAGCGCGTTGTAGATCACCTCGGCGAGTCGCCGAACGAGTGGGGAAATCTCACCATCGTCCAGCGCATTGGCGACCGTCACAGGATCGGTCAGCACCAACCAGATCGTCGCGCCCGCCATGAGCGTTGCGACGATCCCGATGAGAATAGCGACGCTCGTTACACGGTCGAAGCCGCGCTCGAGATCGTGCTCCGGCGGCGCGTGTTCGAGTTCGGCGGGCACGGCTGGAACTAGCCTAGCACGCAGGTGCGACGAAGGGCTCTGGACTCTGGGCTTTAGGCTCTGGGTTTGGGCAGACCCAAGAGCCTGCCAGAGCCAAAAGCCAAGAGCCCAAAGTCAGAAGTCCGCCGCGTGCAGCTGCGGTTCGCCGAGGTTCAGGCTCCGCAGTGATTCTGCAATGGCAGAGTGATCGCCGACGATCAGCGTGGTGAGTTTCGCCGGATCGAGATGGCGCTCCGCGGCCCCGACAACATCAGCGCTCGTCACCGCGTTGACCCTGGGAACGAACTGCTCGAAGTAACTGTCGGGCAACCCGTACATCGACAGCACGGCGACCGATCGCGCGACCTGCTGGGCCGTTTCGAATCCGCGCGGATATCCGCGCGTCAACGACGCCCTGGCGAGCAGCATCTCTTCATCCTTCGGCGGTCGCATGCCTCTGATCGCAGCGATCTCGGCGAGCGAGTCGGAGATAGCGTCTGCCGTCGACGCGGTGTGCACGCTCGTCTGCAACGCGAAGGGCGAAATGCCGCGCCGCCAGTCGAAGCTCGTTCGAGCTCCGTAGGTGAACCCCTTCTCCTCACGCAGCTTCAGATTGACGCGACTGACGAACTGCCCGCCAAGGACGGCATTCATGACCAGCAAGGCCGGGTAGTCGGGTGTGACGCGGCGGGTCGCCAACTGTCCAATACGGAGTTCGGACTGTGCCGCGCTCTCGCGCTGCACGACGGCCAGCCTGGTCACGGCTCCACTTGCGGGCGCGATGTCCGACGGCGGCGGACCGCCAGCCACATCTCCGGCAACGGAAGACCACCCGCCAAACGCCTCCTCCGCTTCGTGCAGCAGTTCATCGTGGCGCATCGCGCCACAGACAACGAGCGTCGCGCGCGCAGGCTGAAGCGATCGTGCATGAAACGAGACCACGTCATCGGGCGTCACGCGCCGGAGGCTGGCGTCCGTCCCGATCGCAAGGTGCCCGTAGGGGTGCGATCCGTAGAGGAGCCGGAGGAACGTCCGTTCAGCCACGGCGGAGGCGACGTCTTTCAACTGCCGAAGACGGTCCAGCCGCATCTGACGGATGCGCGTGAACTCGCTCTCGAGCAGCCGGGGCCGCGTCACCATGTCGGCGAGCAGCGCCGCGCCACGCGAAGCGAACCGGGTCAGCGTCGTCAGCGAATAGTCGGTGACATCGCCACTGACATCGACGTCGTAGTCGGCGCCAATCCTCGCGAGCGCGTCGGAGACTTCGAGTGCCGTCAGCGAGCCGGTCCCTTCGTCCGCCATGTCGGCCACAATGGCGGCGAGCCCTTCTCGCCCCGCCGGATCGGCGCCCGATCCGCCCTCTACCTGCAGGCTGAACGTGATGACCGGCACGCTGTGATGCTCGACAGTGCACACGCGCAGGCCGTTGCCCAACGTGTGGCGCACGATCGCGGGGAAGGTAAACGTGGGATCGGCACCCACCTCCGGCAGCCGTGATCGATCGATGCGTATCACGACACCGTTACCGGCGTGGACCCAGGCAGCGCCAGCGTGGGCTGGCCGCGCGGAATCACGCTCAGGACGATCCGGCGATCCAGTCGCAGGTGCCGGCGCGCCGCATCCTGCACTGACTCTGGCCTGGCGTTGCGATAGCGATCGAGATCGGAGACGAAATACCCGGGCGTCCCCTTCAGGACGTTGTAGGCATTCAACTGGTCTGACTTGCCGCCGAAGCCGCCAACGGTCTGCACGCGGTACATGAAATGCGCCTCGGCCTGTGCCATCGCGCGGTCCATCTCCTCGGGGGTCGGTCCCTGGTCGGCAACTCGCCGCACCTCTTCGTCGATGCGCTCGACAATCTCCGCCAGTGTGTGCCCCGGTGCGGCAGTGGCGACCAGCAGGAAGAAGCTGCCGATCTCCCGGGAGCTCTGATACCCCGACACGTCGAGCGCGATGCGCAGGTCGTACACGAGCGTCTTGTAGAGCCGAGAGGTCTTGCCATTGGCCAGCAGATCGCCGACGAGATCCATCTCGGCGTCACCCGCGGCAAACATTGCCGGTGAGTGCCACGCGATGTAGACGCGCGGCAGCTCGACGCGATCCTCGAGCGCGAGCCGCTGCTCTGCGGACAGCTCGGCCTGATACGAAATCGGCTTCGGGCGCACACCGGACGGTATGTCACCGAAGTACGCTTCCGCCAGCGCGAACGCCCGCTCCGTCTCCACGTCGCCGGCCAGGACGAGCGAGGCATTCGACGGGTGATAGTACGTGCGGAAGAACTCCTGCACGTCCTCGAGCTGCATCGCGCGGATGTCTTCCGCCGAGCCGATGGTCATCCAGCTGTACGGATGATCGGGAGGATAGAGCGCCGCCGACAACGCCATCATCACCATCCCGTAGGGACGGTTTTCATAGCTCTGACGACGCTCGTTCAGCACCACGTCGCGCTGGGTCTCGAAGCGCTGGCGGGTCAGCGCCGGCAGCAGATATCCCATGCGATCCGATTCCATCCACAGCGCGCGATCGATGGCGCTGGTCGGCACGACCTCCCAATAGTTCGTCCGATCGGCGTTCGTCGATCCGTTGAGCAGCGCACCAGCCTGCTGCAGCGGCGGGAAGTAGCCGGCATTGTAGTGCTCGGAGCCCTCGAACATGAGGTGCTCGAACAGGTGCGCAAATCCGGTGCGGCCGGGACGCTCGTTCTTCGAGCCGACGTGGTACCACACATTCACCGCCACGATCGGCACGTGTCGATCTTCGTGGACGATCACGTCGAGCCCGTTGGCAAGCGTGCGCTTGGTAAACGGCAGATCGATGTCGAGAGACGTCATGATCGAGGCGCTGTCGCAGCCGGAGCGCTATCGCACCGGGATGAGTGGGATCTTGCCCTTGTTGGCTTCGGCCGTCTTGTGTGCCGCGATCGACACCTGCGCTGCGGCTCGTTCGGCGACGGTCAGGAACGAGCGCGCTGCGGCTGATCCGGGTTCACCGATCACGAGCGGCACGCCTGTATCGCCGCCCTCGCGAATCGGCTGATAGATCGGGAGACGACCCAGAAATGGCACGCCCATATCGGTGGCGAGCCCTTCACCCCCGCCATGCCCGAAAATGTCCGTTTCGTGGTGACAGTTCGGACAGGCGTAGTAGCTCATGTTCTCGACCACACCAAGCGTCGGGATATTGAGCTTCTGATACATGCGCACGGCGCGGCGACTGTCGGCCAGCGACACTTGTTGCGGCGTGGTCACCACGATCGAGCCGACGACCGGTACCGTCTGACTGAGACTGAGCGCGACGTCACCAGTTCCCGGCGGCATGTCGACGATGAGATAGTCGAGATCTTTCCAGGCCACCTCGCGAAAGAACTGCTGAATGGCGCCGTGCAGCATCGGTCCGCGCCAGATGATCGGGGCATCGTCGTTGGTCATGAACCCGATCGACACGACCTGCACACCGTATTTTTCCGCCGGCACGATCTTCTGGCCGTCGGTCGTGAGCTGCGCGTTGAGACCGAACATGATCGGCACGTTGGGGCCGTAGATGTCCCCGTCGAGAATGCCGACGCGGCTGCCGCATCGTGCCAGCGAGAGCGCCAGATTCACGGCAACCGTCGTCTTGCCGACGCCACCCTTGCCGGCACCGACGGCAATCACATTTTTCACGCCCGCGAGCGGAAGACGGCCGGCCTCTGGAGCAGAGGCTGAGCGAACGTTCGCGGTGAGCTTGACGACGACGTCGCTGACACCGGGCAGCGCCCGGACCGCCGCGGCCGCCTGGTCCCGCAGTTGATCCTTGACCGGACAGGCCGGTGTGGTCAGCTCGATCGTGAAAGAGACTCGAGGGCCGGATAGAACCACATCCTTGACAAAGCCCAGCGAGACGATGTCCTTGCGAATGTCGGGATCGACAACAACGCGAAGCGCGTGGAGGACCGCGTCCCGGTCCAGCGTGGCAGCCATATCCTAGTGATTTTACCGCGTAGGCTCGAAGAGGCGACGCCCCTCATGAGTCAGTAAAACCCACAGAGCATACACGCCCAGCGCGGTCCCGAACGGCAGCACGAGAAGATTGACCAGCGCCAAGGCAAGCGTCAGGACCCGGCCGAGGGGCCGCCGGCGTCTCATCAGCCTCGCTGCCCAGACATGGGTGCCGCCCCAGAGCATCGCAAACGCCCCAATGGCGGCAAAAACCAGCGTGGTCAATCCGGCGGCAAACTCCACCGTCGTGCCAAGCGATTGCCGGAGTTCAGCCCAGGCACCGGCGGCCAGCAGCAGCATCGAGACGCCGACCAGCATCGCAAGCCCGCCCCAGAGACCCACCAGAATGCGCAGGAGCCGGACGTGGCGCTCCACGGTTAGCGAGGCAGTTCGATGCGAACCTGGAGCTCGATGCGTGTGGATGCGTGGTGACGCGGGACGACGGTGAAATGGAAACGGTCTCCGTCGAGGACGCCAGCTGGAATGGTGACTTGAACGACATGATGCAGAAGCAGCGTGCCCGTGCCCTCACAGCGCTGGCACGGCTCCGTCCAGGATTCCCCACGACCGCCGCACTGGTGGCACGTGAGTCGCACCGGGACTTCGACGGGCATTGTCACGCCGCGCCGTGCGTCGGAGGCCGATACATGGACCGTCGTGTGCCAGCGCGGTGGCTCGTCCACGAGGAATCCTCGGCGGATGCGGTCCACGGCAAGGGCCACCGACGGAAAGTCGATCACCACTTCATCGGCGAAGCAGCTGACGTCCACACGACCATCGTCAGTTGCCACGAGAGCAACGGGCTCACCGAGGGGACGGAAGGCATCTCCAGTCATTCGGAAGTGCTGGTACGATAGGTATCGACTGAGGAGAAGTCAATGGTCACCAAAGAGTGCCCGATGTGCGGTGAATTGATGCATTTGCGGGAAACGCAGGTCACCGATCGACTGCCGGGCACACTGCAAACGAAGACCACGAAAACCTTCGAGTGGCTATGCCCGGAATGCGATTACTTCGAGGAGGCGGAAGCCGAGGACATTAAAGGCGGGTAGTCGACGCGCACCTCAACGGGCGCCTAGCGTCAGTAACAGCTCTCTTCGGACCCCTTCGTCGACCTCATCGAAATTCAACGCCGTCTCACATTCGTCGCACTGCACTTCGAGCACGGCCGGACGCCCTTCCTCGGACACCTCGACTCTCGAGTCCTCGAGATGCACCACGTGCATCTGCAGCGTCTTCACAAGGAAGTTCTGGTCGTTCCCACAGCTGGGACAGGTCAGCGCCACGCGGATATCCTCTTTCGTCGTCAATCTTTCAGCTCCCAACTTTTGATTTTATGGGAGCACTCCAGCAGGCGCAATGCAGAATTGCAGTTTCTTGCGGAACGGGACCACGGGCCCATCTGAAACTTGGCAATTTCCGGTGCAGAATCGAGCAGACCTCGGTTACGTGACAAAAGAATCCGACATATACACCAGCCGGCTCTCGACCGGCAGATCCGGGAAAAGCGCCCGCGCGGCCGCGCAATACACCTCAATCTGAGCCTGATGCTCCTGGCGTGGGCGGCCGGTTTTGAACTCCAGCACGGTGATCTCGTGCTCTGAGGCAATCAGGCAGTCGATTGTGCCTCGTACGATCCTGCCGTCGGCCTGCAGGGTAAACGGGAGCTCGTGATACGGGCGGCCCGACAGGTAGAGCTCCCGGATGTCACTTCGCGAAGCGATCTGACGAAACCCAGCCATCACCTCTCGGATCAGCGAGTCCCTCTCTCCAAGCTCAACAGGTGGGACCGCAGTGAGAAGCGCAACTGTCGATTGGTGAAGCTGCTCGTCGCTCATACCTGACGCGAAATCGGCCCGCTGCAGCAGGCGATGCACGAGGATCCCAATCAACCGATCGGAGCCGGAACCGCCGCCCGGCATCAGCACCTGCCTGCCAGGATCAGCTTCAGACATCTCCGACACAGTGACACGCCGCATCGTCTTGTCCTCCAACGGCAGGAAGTCGTTGTCCGGCACCGTGCTGGTGTCGAGACCGTTCGAGGCTGGCGTACTCGGTCCCACCAGCTCGGTCGGCCTCCGAACCGCCGGTTCGGACGCGCAGACGTTCATCACATGAGACCGGGCACTACCCACCCATGAAACCGACGTGGCACCGGCCGCCGCCTCCATGAACACGGCATGCATCGAGGGCGGTAGCACTTCACCCAGACTTCCCCGAGTCGGCTGGAATCGACCTTCCTTGACGACCGAGCCGAGGTACAGGCGATCGCGTGCGCGTGTGAGCGCCACATAGAGAAGACGCTTCGTTTCCTCGCGATCCCTTTCCGGCTCGTCCTCGTCCGCGCGCGACTCGAAGTCGCCAACCGACACCGAGACATCGTCGCTGGTCTCGCCTGCGATGCGAATCGCATCGCGCCAGTTGCCCGTGCCCCGTGACAGGTTGACGACGAAGACGATGGGAAATTCCAGCCCCTTCGAGGCGTGAACCGTCATCAGGCTCACGGCATCGGTGGCGTCGATGACGGCATTGGCCTCGTCGCCAACGGCCAGATGGTCCAGATGCGTCACGATTCGTTCGAGGGTCGAATAGCCGCGATTCTGGATGCGACGGATGATGGCTCGGATCTTCTTGAGGTTCTCGCGCGCCTGCGCGAGGCGAGGCCCTCGCAGTTCGGCGGTGTAGGCAGACTCTTCGAGTACGCGATCGAGCAGCTCGGCTGGCGGCATCCATTCAGCCAGAGCGCGCCATCTGGCTGTTGACTCTCTCGCCAGACGAAGAACGTCGGCATCGTCGCTGTCGAACGCGACCGACGGCGGTGTCTCTGATCCGAGCGCTTCGGCGAAATGTGGACTGAGCCGCCTGAGCCCTTCGTCCGACACGCGGATGAATCGCGAGCGCAGAAACGCGGCTGACCTCAGATTCGAAACCGGGTCTGCGAGATACCAGAGGACGGCCAGGACGTCCTTGACCTCGTCGGCGTCGAAGAATCCGAGCCCCTTGTAGACGTAGGCGGAAATACCCACATCCTGCAAGGCACGTTCGTACTCGCGATGGCTTTCCCGCGTCCGGAAGAGGATGGCCACGTCACCGGGTCGAACGGGCCGACGGATGCCGGTATCGCGATCTCGGACCAGGACTCCCTCATGAACCAGCCGCGCAACTTCAGCAGCAGTCGTGCGCGCGCACGACTCGAACGAGTCGCCCGTCAAGACTCCCAGCACCTGCGAGGAATCGTCTTCGGCGGCAACGTCGATCGGAAAGCGATCCTGCTCCTCGAACGCAAAGGCATCGCGACGATCGGGAAGCTTGACGACCCCCTCACACAGATCGTTGACGAAGGCCAGGAGCGGAGGGACCGACCGGAAGCTGCGCGAGATGGATCGGCGGACGTCTCCGCCGGGCCGCAGGCTCGACATGTACTCGCTGGCCTGGCGAAAGAGCGACACGTCGGCATCGCGAAAGCCATAGATCGACTGTTTGCGATCGCCAACGATGAAGATCGACGGCGGCAAGGCCCCGGTATGGGCCAGCCCGGCGCCTTCACCCCATGCCTGCACGAGCAGCGACACCAGCTCCCACTGTGCCCGGCTCGTGTCCTGGAATTCATCGACGAGCACGTGGTGATATCGCGACTCCAGGCGGAAGCGGCTGCGCGCGAACTCTTCCATCTGGCGCAGGAGCTCGATGGTCTTGAGGAGCACGTCGGGGAAATCGAGCAGCGCGCGGGCATCGAGCGTCCGTCGGTACTCCGCTTCAGCGATCCGGAACATGCGCCAGACACCGCGCGAGACCAGGACGTTGAGGTCGCGACGCCACGTCCGGTGCGCGTCGAGAACGGCCTGCGCATGACCAACGACCAGGTCCTTGTGCGCCTGAAAGTCGGCCGCTGACGCGAACAGCGCCTTCTTGTACTTTGGCGCACACTGCTTGCGTGGTTCCCCTTCCTTGGTGAGAAAGTGTTCGCGCGCCTTTCGAAAAGCGTCCTGCACCATCACGGGATCGACGCCATTGCCGGACGCTGTCGCTTCCTCGAGATCGCGCAGTGGCCGTAACAGGAGCCGGAACGACGGGTGAAGCGGACCCGTGTCCAGGAACCGATCGAGCCCTCCACGCATCGACTCGAAGACCGACAGCAACGACACAGCGCCGCGGCGCGCTGCTTCACGCACGGTAAGGTCACGAGGTCCGGCCGTCAGATAGCGGCCCAGGATGCTCGGCGCAACGATGCGGCGGGCGAGCAGGCCTGCCAGCCCGGCGCGCGCACGACGGTCGCCAAGCTGCGCAAACACGAGAGCCACGTGCTCGTCCTCGCGCGCCACGATCCGGCAGATGCGCAATGCGCGATCAAGCGCTTCGTCCACGAGACGTGGCACCTCGGTCTCGTCCGCCATCTGGAAGCCGGGATCGAGGTCGGCCTCGAGCGGAAACTCGCGCAGCAACGACAAGCAGAAGGCGTCTATCGTGCTGATCTCGACATCGGCCGTCCGGTCGCGCAGCTCACGCCAGCGCGCCGGTGGAAACTCTCCCCGCGCACCCGCGCTGCGCAGCGTCGCGATGATGCGCTCGCGCATTTCGGCCGCGGCTTTGCGTGTGAAGGTGAGCGCCAGAATCTCGGAAGGGTCGACGCCTTCGCGCAGCAGGTTCACGTAGCGATCGACCAGCACACGCGTCTTGCCCGTCCCTGCCGACGCCTCGAGCGCAACGTTGAATCGAGGATCGACCGCGCGCTCGCGGCCCGCCCGGTCACGCGCATCGATCCGCGACTCTTCGGGCTCCTCGTCGAACGGCAGCCGCGGCTCAATCATGCACGTAGTCCTTGCGGCAGACAGCGACGTACGCGCAGAAGTCACACAGGATCTCGTCGTGGGGCTGCGGCGGAAACTCGCCGCCACCCACTCGATCGACGATACGAAGCAGCCGTGTCCGCGCAGCCTCGAGCGCTTCCGCCGGATCGTCCCCGGCCCGGACAACATCGGCCTGCGACTTCTTTCCGCTGAACGCCAGGTACATTGCTTCCGCGATCGGCCACTCGCTCCCGTCACGATCGCGCAACCGTTCCTGCGCGCAGAGCGCGTAGATGGCGACCTGCAGGGCACGAGAGGGATTCGGCGCACTTCCCGTCTTGTAGTCCACGACTCGCAAGCGATTGCCCGCGAGCAGGTCGATACGATCGGCCACGCCTCTCAAGGCCACCTTTCGTCCCTGTTCGGATCCGAGCGCGAACTCCCCGTCGAGCCGGTACTCCAGCCATCGTTCACGAACATCGACGGGCGCCGATGCCTCGTGCCCGAGAACGATTTCCAGCGATCCGGTCGAGATCGCCGAACCAAAGAGCCGCGCACGCTCGAGAGCTGCATCGGCCTCGGGCAACCGCGCGAGCAACGGTTCGGCCACCTCCACCATCAGCGCACGCGCGTCGTCAAGGCGATCGGACGTGATGGCGCCACCACCGCGGCTGTCCCACGCTTCGTAGAAGCGCTGAAAGACCTCGTGGATGAAACGCCCCCGCGCCCGTGGCGACATCGTCGACTCGTCCTCGGGAACTTCCTCGAGGCGCAGGATGTCAGCCGCAAAGAACTTGAAGGGGCAGTCCTGGTAGCGCTCCAGCGCGCTCAACGAATACGGCCGGCCCGCCGGAGGCTCCGTGAACCCGCGGAAGCGCGCCAGCGGAAGTTCGGCAACACGGAGTCGTCGTGGCAGCCACTGGCGGGCAAAGGCGCTCAGCGGCGTGGCATCGGTTGGTTCGTGGCAAAGCGCTTCTGACTCGAAGATGCGCGTCGAGGGCTCGACTTCCTCGAGTGAGTCGAGACCGCTCTGCTCGACTTCGTCGATGAATGGGGACGGACTGACCAGGGCATCACCCTCGAGGAGGAACGTCGAGACGAACAACCGTGAGGTGGGCAGCGTGAGCAAGTCGGTGAACGCGGCGCGCGCACTGGCCAGGCGATCGACCTCGCTCGGCCAGCCGAGCTCTCTGAGGACGGCCGGCGAATAGAAGATGTTCCGGCGAGCGCGATCCGGCCACTCGGCTTCGACGAGCCCGGCAATGTGAACGTCATCGAACTGCCCGAAGCGCGCACTGTCGGCGTCGACGATGTGGACGCCTTCTTCACCGGTGCGTGGCGCGAAGGTCTGCCCTTCGATCCAGCGACGTACGAGGGCGGCGACCTCATCACCGTCAACCGGCTCGGCATCGAAACGGGAGTACGGATCACGAAGCGCACCTAATGTTGCCAGCACCGCGCCTCTGGCGCGCAGATGGCGGGCACGGAGTGACTCGTCCGGCACATCAGATGATTCGTGCGCCAGGAGGAATGTCAGCAGCGATTGCAGATGGTCGGCCATTGGTACGGCCGACCGGAGTGACACGAGCTCCCGCGCAATGGAGAGCAGCCGCTCCCCGGCCCGAATCGCCCGCTCGCCATGGCTCGCTCTCGACCCTCCCGACGTTGTGTCCGGCTTTAGCCGGACCTCTCGCGCCGTGCGCCACGCATCGAGGAGCCGCTCGAGCGCCTCGATACCCCCCAGATACCCCGATTCGGCCAGCGCTCGATCGAGAGCGGAGACGTCACGAATGTCGGCGAAACGAAAGTGCGGCGATCGCAGCAGTGCCATTGCCGGCACACGCGCGAAGTCTGTACTCACACACGACAGCACCAGATCGAGCGCGGCCGCATACGGCTCCGAGGCGAGCGGCAGCGCATCGAAGGTCTGGCAAGGCACACCGGCCGAGCGAAGAATCTCGCGCGCCACGTAGACGTACGGAAGCCGCTGCCGGACGATCAGAGCGGCCCGGCCCGGCGACGACAGTTCACCACGTCGAACGGCATGCTTGATGCGCCGCGCCACGCCGGCCACTTCCTCTTCGCGATCGCGGGCGACATGCACGGCCTTGCCCGTGGCCGGGATGACGAGCATCGGCAGTTGCCGATCGAGTGGCGCCTCGTCGCGAACCTCTTCGATGCCGGGCAGCATCCTGTGCATGCGCTCGTGGAGCGCTCCGGCAAGCACCGTGTCGGTGACCACGACATCGAGACGTTCGAGACCGGGGATGCGAGCCAGCAGATCCCAGTCTGCCGGACTCAGCCCGTACGGTTCGAATGCCTCGTCGGTAATCGTCAACACGATGTGCCGGTACGGCCGGCGCGCCGTCTCCGCCACCAGCCTCGCCCGCAGCATGTGCTCATCGTCGCCACAGGCGGCTGAGCGGCGTTCGAAATCACGAAATGCGGCAACCAGAAATCGCGTCTGCCGCACGAGACGTTCTGCGCCGCGATCGAAGGCGGCGCCTGGCTCGAGCACGCCCAGTGCCCGGCGTTCGAAGTCATCGACGCTGTTCTGACGACTCTTCAGCTCGTCGTACAGCCGAAGGATTTCCGCGATCAGACCGGGCCGAAGGTGAAATGGCGGTTCGGCGCCATCCTGGCGTGCCGTTCGACAGGCGACGCCAAGGAGAACCTCGCGCTCCGCCGGCGTGAGGATCGGTCGCCAATTGCCGAGACGTTCGCCCAGCCGCGGCACGAGCTCGCGAGGCGTGACCAGGTCGGGAAGGACGACCGCCTGGGTCGTCGCGTCGAGCGTCGAATCCTCGATCGTTCGAGTCAACAGCGAGGCGGCCGCCCGGGTCGGCACGACAACGATCCGATCGCGCGCCTCGACCGGAGCTCCAGTTGTCGCAAGCCGCACCGCCGTATCGCGGAAGGCACGCAGATCAGGAACGCGGACGAGACGCGTCGAACGAGGTGTGGGACCGCTCACTGGTTACAGGCTACCAGTTGGAGTTGGGTGTCAGGCAGTGAATC
>JALDXQ010000206.1:0-12491 GCA_032156805.1 Acidobacteriota bacterium | reverse complement strand
TGTGTCGGCTTTTGTGTCGGCTTCGATGTCGATCGGGGCGGCGGGCCGGGCCTGTACTCCAGCATCACGTTGCTGATGACGGCGATCGGGCGGCCCGGCGTTTCGAAGTCGTCCTTCCCATCCACATGCAGGACGCTGAGCTTCTCTCCCATGATGCTGACGCCCTGCTCCATCGCGGGAATCGTGACGACGATCGTCTCGGACCCAATCGGCGCCACAGCCTTCAATCCGCCAGGGCCGCTTCCGCCGAGCACTCGATCGAGCAGGTCGCCGGCGTTGCGAAACTCGGTCTGCACGACGGCGCGCGTGAGCAGCGTGTTGTCGAGAGCCATCACACCGATCGACGCCGTGTAGCGATGGTACGCCCGCTTGTTCCGGATCTCGTCCTCCGAGTAGGTGTGCCGATTGTGGAGCTCGAAGGTCAGCGTCACGTCCCCGGTGTGCGGAGGAAACTGAATCAGGATGCCGGCGCCGGGATCCCGCTCGATCAGGACGTCACAGAACATCCGCGCCGTCCTGGCGCCTTCGCCGAGCACGGTCGGACAGTTGACCATCGCGGGCTCGATCTTTGGCGGGACTTGAGCGGGCCGACGCGCCGGTGGACGCGTGGTCTGCGCCGAAATCGGCACCTGGGCCGCGAGCGCGGCGATCAGCAGAACAACTCCGGTGCGCACCCTGATATCTCCTTCAGTCCGCGACGCAAGCCAGCCCCGCTGGATTGGGCATCAGCGCTGATCCACCTGCCCGTCCTCTGATCAGCTCGAGGAACTCCATCCGGGTGCGGGCATTGTCCCTGAAGGAGCCGAGCATCGCGCTCGTCACGGCATACGAATTCTGCTTCTCCACGCCGCGCATCGACATACACAGATGCGTGCCCTCGCAGACGACGGCCACGCCGAGCGGATCGACCTTTTGACGAATCGTCTCGGCAATCTGGTTGGTCATGCGCTCCTGCACCTGGAGCCGTCGCGCGAAGACGTCAACGAGTCGTGGAATCTTGCTCAGGCCGATGACGTGACGCTGCGGGATGTACGCGACGTGGCACTTCCCGAAGAACGGAAGCAGGTGATGTTCGCAGAGGCTGTAGAAATCGATGTCCTTCACGATGACCATCTCGTTGTAGTCGACCGTGAAGAGCGCGTTGTTGAGGACGTCGTCGATATTGGCGTGGTAACCGCTCGTGAGGAACTTCAGCGCCTTCTCGACCCGCTGAGGAGTGCGCAGCAGCCCCTCTCGAGCCGGGTCCTCGCCCAGCTCGACCAAGAGCTGCCGGATAAGGTCCTGCATGCCAACTATCTTATCGTGCGTTCGCCTCCTGAACTCGCGCGGCACGCAGGATGTTCTCGAGTCCGTAGTTGCCCTCGTGACAGCCGTACTCGTAGATCGGTCCGTCGATGCGTCGCATCGGCACTTCGCCGGACCAGGACCGCGTCCAGGTGCCGGGATCGTTCACGGTGAACTCGTACCGGATCGTGTCGCGGTCAACCAGCGTGAAGCGCTCGGTCACGCGCAGCTGCGGGCTGGTCGTAATGTCCTGACGGGTCGTCCGCGGCGGCCCTCGGAAGGGGGTCTCCTTCGTGAAGTTAGCTGTCTCGACCACGAACGTGTCGCCTTCCCATCGACCGCGGGCATCACCCGACATCCACTGCACCGAAGGATTCGCGCGAGGCGACGCGTCGAGCCGAATCAGTCGCACGTCGTGCATCAGCTCATGCCGGATCACGACGTGATCGTTCGACTGAAGGATCTGCATGTTGGCATAGTAGGTCGGCGGGATCATCGGGGGCCCGACGTTGCCCCACGAGATGCAGCGCTCGGCGAGCGTACGGCTCTGTGCGCTGTCGGACGGTCCACCTGCTCCGCCTCGCTTGGCCCGCTCCGCTGACCGTGCCTGCCCTTCCGGCGTCAATGGCGGAAGCCGGCCGTTGCTCGGGTCGACCACGAGCGACGTGCGCAGCGTCGTCTGCTTGTTGTAGTTCTCCGCCTGCCAGATCGCATCGTCGTAGTGAATGTCGTCACTCGGCTGGGCAAGGAACTGATCCATCCGCTTCTTGGCGTACGCGGCGGCTTCCTCGGCGGTGACGAATTGCTTGTCGCCGAACTCGGCGGGACGCTCGAGCGGGGTCACCGTGTCATTGGTCCAGTAGCCCTGAAGGTCCGGATGACCGTCAATCGTTCGCGGAACGGTCCAGCCGGTGGCGTTGCCGTCACGCGCCCGTGGCGCCTGGCCGGCCACCGTCGACAGCGACAACGCGGCAACTATGAGAGCGACCGGAATGACGAGGGAACGATGGGCGCGAAAGTCCATGGGCCCGCCTCCTGTGGGGAGATTCTACGCCAAGGGGTTGGCTTTCGACACGAAGCTTCAGCGCAGCGGCGGCGAGGCGGTCACAGGGCGAACAGGCCCTGCTGCGCCGTCAGCGGCACATTCTCGAAGAACTCGACAACCCCGGTTTCGAGGGAGTATTCGGCGCCGACCACCAGGAGTCCCGTCTCCCGAATCAACCGCTCCAGCAACTCAGAGCCGTGCCGCAGATGGTTGACCGAGGCGCGGACATTGGCTCGAACCGCTTCGCGCAGAAGGGTGTCCGGATCCACGTCGCCCCGGCCCGCCAGCAGTGTTTCGACCGACGGGCGCACGCGATCGACGATCGACCGCAGGTTCCTCGACTGGTTCGTCGCTCGCCCCTGCAGCTCTTCCACCGTCGCGACAATGGCGCCGCATTGCGAATGCCCCATCACGACGACCAGCCTCGTCCCGAAGCGAGAGGCGGCAAACTCCACGCTCCCGACTTGCGACGGCGCAACGATATTGCCTGCGACGCGGATGACGAAGAGGTCGCCGAAACTTTGATCGAAGACGAGCTCTGCCGGAACGCGCGAATCAGAACATCCAAGGATGATGGCAAAGGGTTCCTGGCCCGCGACCAGTGCTTCCCGGGCCGCATTCGAGAGAGAGGACGTCGAAGTCCTGCCAGTCACGAATCGGTGGTTGCCGTTGCGCAAGCGGATGAGCGCTTCGAGAGCGTTGGTCATCGTTCAACGAGCATACTTCACGGTGGCTACTCGCAGGGCGTCGGCTTCCAGGCTGAGTCGTCGGCGACTTTCTTGAAGTGCGAGCTGGTGACGAACCTTGCGTTCAGGTACTGCGGATCCTCGACCATCGTCGTCACGATGAGCCAGGAGTCGCCGCTGGATTCGTTGACGCGATTGAAGTATTCGGTGACGCGCGCGTTGGCGCTGTAGGGGACGCCGTTCCTGCGCAGGTATCCGGGCCGCAGATTCGTGGTGATGACTTGCAGGGAGCCACCGCGTGGAGGTCCTCCCCCGCGGCGTCCGCCGCCGCCAGCCATTTGCCAGTTCGCGACCGAGACACCCTGCCAGCTTGGTTCCGCAGCCGGTGCAGACCCGAATACGAACATGCGGGTCTGCGTCCCGGCTTCAGCGTCAACCTTCAGCGTGGTGTCGTCGCTCCAGCTGATTCGAATTCGACCGGGCACTCTCATGATTGCCGCCGCACCGTACGGACGACATTGCTCACCTGCGGCCGCATCCTTTGCCGGATCCCAACTGTCTGCCACTTTGATCGCCGCCGGCGTCAGCGGCAGGCTCGCGTAATCGCCCTTCGGTGGCGTCCGCATGCGCCAGCGCCAGTCTTCGGTGACGACAGAGATCCACAAACCGGTCAGATCGACAGGCGCGGCGGCACGAGCTGAAGGCGGACCACCTCCTCGCTGTGCAAAATTTGAGCTGGAGTCAGACCCCTTGATAGAGATCGACTCAAGGGGTCTGACCCCGTTGAGGACGACGACGCAGAGGACGAGCATCCCGATCCGGGTCATTTCGATCGCCCCTGCGGGGTGCGCGGTGATGCCGCCTTCCCTCCGCCCAGCGACACATAGGCAGCTTCCAGGAATTGATCGGTCGTCCATGGACCACTGGTCGCGCCGTACCGTGGGTCGTAGTCGAGCGTCGGCCTGGCCGCCTTGACCTGTTCGAGCGTCATGCCCTTCGCAACCATCGCCTGCACGCGGTCGCGGATGATCGTGACCATGTCACGGTAATAGGCCACATCCGCCGAGTCGCTCAAACGTCCGTGACCGGGGACGACCAGCGTGCCGCCTTCGGTGCGGAATTCGGCGATGGACAACCGCAGGATTCGATTGAGTCCGCTCACGACACCGTTGATCGACCCGCCCAACTTCGTGTCGATGATCGGGTAGGTCACCGTGGAATACACGTCACCGGCCGCAATGACATCGGAGCCGCGGAACCAGACCAGCGTGTCGCCGTCGGTGTGCGCGGACGGCTGATGAATCAGCTGCACGCCTTCGCCATTGAAGAAGTGACTGAGCTTCATCGTATCGGTGTAGTAGGTATCGGTCGGCTGCGCATCCGCAGGCGCAGGAGTCGCGCCTTCAGCGCCGGACGTCATCCGCTGCAGCACGGCTTCGTGCGCCAGGATTGCAGCACCCTCGCTCGCATCAGCGATGTTGCCCGCCACGTTGCCGCCCGTGAACGTTGCGCCGGCACGACGAAGCCGCTCGTTCGCACCAACGTGATCCGGGTGCACGTGCGTGTTGATGATGTAGCGAATCGGTTTCGCCGGGCTCTCCACGTGACGATCCGCGACGCTCGATCGCGTCTCCGGGCCAAAGCCGGCCGGCTTCTCACGAAGATCGAGCTGAGCCTGCAGGCGGCGAATCGAGGCGAGCACCTGCTCACCCATCGACGCCAGACCGCTGTCGACCATCAGCACGCCGTCGCGGCCAATCGAGACAGTGATGTTGGCGCCAGCACCCTGCAGCACGTAGATATTGCCGCGCACCGGCAGGAACTGGAGCCCATCGACCGAGCTCGGGGCAGGCCCCTCGACCCGGCTCGCGGCAGGCTGCGACTGACCACCCTGCTGCGCCGTGATGCGAGCGGGCGGTGCGGCGATGACGAGGGCGGCAGTAACGATCAGCAGCAAGCGGAAGCAGCGCGACATGGGTCCGCCTTCTGAATTCTGCATTCTGAATTCTGCATTACGGATTCCGACTCACTTGCCGTCCTGTTTGGCCGGCGGCAGCGTCTTCAGTTTCTCTTTGAAGTCCGGATACATCGTGGCGGCGCCACCACGAGTCGCCTCGACCGGCAGACCATGCCGGATGGCGAACTCCTTTGTATAGGGATTCGTGCCTGGCAGGTAATGCGGCACGTCACCCTCCTTGCGGTCGATCTCCTGGACCACGCCGCAGGGATACGGTGGGACCTGCTGATTGAGATTCAACTCGTAGTCCGTCGTGCGGATGAACGGCTCGGTCAGGTAGACCGGGTCGTGCACGATGCTCACAATGGTCAGGTAGTCGCCGTTGCGGATCCAGTGCTCGGTCAACGTGGCCTTGTCGCTGCGCGGCAGGCCATTACGCCGCAGATACCCTTCCTTGAGATGCGTGACCGTCACCGTGAGGATGTCGCCATCCCATTTCGCCGTCGAAAATCCTGCCCACGTGTGGAGCGCGTCGGCAGGCGGGTGCGCCCGGCCATCGAGGTAGACCGCCCGATCGACCGAGCGAAGCCACTCGGCGTGGAACGCGACGACCTGACGCGATACGGGATCGATCTCCTTGGAGATGCGTAACTGTGACGGTCCGCGCCAGATGTAATCGGCCGAATGGGGCCGGCATTGCCATTCCGGCAGCGTCTGAATGGACGCATCCCACGCTTCGGCCCGCAACCGTGCGGCGTCGTTGATGGGAATGCCCAGGTAATCGCCAAGATCGGGCCCGGGAACCCGTTCCGGCTGGTCCTCCCACATGCGTGGAGCCCACTCGCCAGAGAAGTCGACTTGTGCGGCAGCCGGAGCAGAGAATACGGCCCACAGTGCAACGGCGAGCGCCGAGATCCGAACGACCTGGATACCCATGAAACCTCGCAGGACTGATGTATCAGCTGGGGAGTATACCCCGATGTAATCTCTCGAGCCGGAAGAGGGACGGACCAATCGGCCCTCCGGGAGCGAAATGTGTTCTCCACTCCCGGCACGCTCGTTTTAGTGAGTGGCATTTACCTGGACGCGCGCTTCCGCGCGCGCCGTGGAGGCAACAGCGATGGATTGGACGAACACCGCCGTGGCCGCAGTCGTCTCGCTGCTCTTCCTGCTGCAGGGTATCTCCACGTGGAGACGATCGGGCATCTCCCGCTATCGCAGGTCGCTGGGTGTGTTGACCGTCCTGCTCGCGATTCTTGGGTTCTCGTCGCATTTCCTGCTGGCGTCGGGAGCGATGGTCTTCGGGCTCGAATTCGGCATCGTGCTGGTGCAGGGCACGGCGGCAGGGACCGCGCTCGTGATTGTCCTGTTTGGCCTGCCCATCTCAGCGGCGGTCGCCGTCCACGTCAGCCGCTCTCTGGCCGGCCGTCCTCCACGCTGGGCCTGGCCGGTCATCGTTGGCGCGTTGGTCGGAGCCGTCACCGTTTCGCGCGTCGAGCAACTCGCGGCCGGTGTCGATCTGATTGCGCCGATACGCGCGTACGACATCTGGTGGCCCATTCTCCCGATCTGGGTGGGCATCTGTCTCGTCTGGTCCGTACTTCTCGCTGCCGGCGTAAACAGGCGTTCGGTCAGGATGCTGGTCGCGACCGCTCTGGGGCTGGGCCTCGCGCTGTGGGCGATCACCCGCTCTCAAAGCGAACTTCACTATGCAGATCCACGGTCTGCCGGCTTGTGGAGCGCCGCTCTGTACGTCGGGCTCCCGGTGTTGATGGGCACCACCACACTGGTGGCCCTGACTGCCTGGCGACGACTCGAGAGCCTCGGAGTCCGATGGCACGCGGGCTTCACCATCCTCGCCGCACTGCTCGGGCTCTTCAGCAGCTATTCATGGCTGAACGGCGGCACGCTGCCTCTCGTACTCAGGCCGTGGTTCCTGTGGGCGGCAACGTCGGCACTGGCAGCTGTGTTCTGGATCCAGAGTCTCACTCGGCGCTGGAAAGCCGGTGAACTGCGACTGCCTGACTTCGGTAAGCCAGGGCGATGGGACGATGCCGCCGCCGTCGGCGCACTTCTGTTGATGGTGCTGGGGTTGGCCGACGGGTTGTATCTTCGACAGGCGTCACCAGTGTGGGATCTCGTGGCGGTGCTCGTGAGCTGGGCCGTTTTCGTCGAGGTCATCTCTGGCGGCCCACTCGCGGACTTCGTCAATCGCCCCCTTCTTCACAGCCTGAGATCTGCAAAGCAACTCGTCGCCGGGCACTGGTCTCACATTCGGCAGCTCGGGGTGACGTCACTGACCGGGCTTGGCGACGGCATCAGAGCGTTCTTCACGTTCGGATCGGTCGGCGTTGGCGTCTTGCGAATCGCGATGCTCGCGGCCGCGCTCGTGGCGATCGCCGAACTTCCGAATGCCGGCAAGACGGTGATCGTCCCCTTCGCCGAGCTCGGGCTCTCGGACGAGGAAGCCAAGCATCTCGGCCGCATGATCTCCAATCGCGTCGTCGATCGATTCGCCACGCTCGCGCGCGATCTGGAGCCTGAGGTCGCGATCGTGCGCCCCTCGGCCGACAAGTCGAAGGGACAGCCGCTCAATCTCGTCGCCTCCGGGGATACAGCCGATCGTCCTGAAGCGGTCGTGAGCGGTGACCTGGAGATTGGCACAGTGAAGATTCCCGTCAGTCTCATCACGACATGGATCCAGGCGCCCATGCGCACGCTGCTCGGCGTCCGGGTGGTGACCGGCAGCGTTCAGAAGGAGGGGACCGGATACCTGCTGCTCGCGCAGTCCTCCGACGGCGGCACGTTCCGGGTCCGCGTGTCAGGCCCACAATCTCTGGCGGCACCGGCACAAAAGGACGGAGCCAATCAGACACCAGCTGACGAAAGCGAGTCGTTCGATCGGACGATCGCAGCCAATGTCCTCGCCGATGAACTCGCGTACAAGCTGATTTCAACGCTACCGGAAATGTCGAGCGCCGGCATGACACAGTCCTGGCAGGCCGTGGAGCCGTACTCGAACGGGCTCGAGAAGTGGAAGCAGTTCCAGACGGGACGCGACTACGACGCGCTCACCGAAGCAATCGTCTTCTTCCGGAGGGCGGTGCAGCTCGATCCGAATTTCGCCTTGGCCCATCATCGTCTCGGTCTGGCGCTGACCGCCGACAATCAGCCGTTCGTGGCAACCGATGCGCTCCGCAAGAGCCTGCAGACAAACAAGAACTTCGCCCTCGGATATCACGCGCTCGCCTCGCATCTGTACTTCAATCGGAGTTCCGGCGCTACGCCGCACGAGAGCCCGGTCGACTTCTCTTCCGTCGATCAGGGAGCTGCCGACAAGGTCCAGGCCCAGATGCTCTGGCATCAACTCCTGCGATTCCCTCGTGGACAGGTTCCTGTCCTGGCGCAGGCAGACGCGCACGCCGGGCTCTGCCGCCTGATCTACGAGAGTCCCGGTGTGGAGCAGTCTGGCGCTCCCGCCGGGGAGTACATCCGACACTACATCGCCTATTTCCATTGCCATCGCGCCTTGCAGTTGTTCGCAACGCTTCCGTCCGCGGTGCGGGATTCGCTCGATGTCCGAACCGCTGAAGGATGGGCGTGGTTCATGACCGGCTGGATCCTGAACGACAGCAGTCGGACAACCTACGAGGTCACCGACGATAGCTGGCTGTGCTCGAAGGACAGCCTCGAGATCGACCAGGACGGCATCGTCACCAGGCGCACACTCAAACAGAGTCCGTACACCAACGATGCGGTCAGGTACTACGATCGCGCCACTACCCTGTTGCCGGACGACAACACGATCCTGTGTACGCGCGCTGAAGCGGCTTTCATGCGGAACCGGACTCCGATGGAAGCGATGAACATGTCGTCCGAGGCGCATCGCTTGCTCGCTGAATCGCTCGTCGACGTCGACGACGCGGGGCGGCTGAAGCTGGCGCTCGAGGAATACCAGAAGGCGTTCGAGCTCGATCCTCAGAACCTGTTCGCCCGCAACGGCTACAGCTACGCTGTGTGGAAGTGGTACTTGAACAGTGGGCGCAGCGCGCTATCGGAAATGCCGGGAGACATCGTCCGGGTGGCTGAAGGCCACGCACGGGATGCAGCAAGGCTCGCCGTCGGCGCCGCCGATCGGGCCGACGCGGCGGCCATGCGCTCGACGCTGGGCGAGGCCCTCATGATGCAGGGACGCTGGCACGAGGCCTACCGGGAACTCGAAGAGGCCGTCAGGCTCGCGCCCAGGCATCCCTTCTACGATGAGATTCGCTGGGAGCTGGGCCTGGCGTACCTCTGCGCCGGCGCCAGCGACCGCCGGCCGGGACGATCGGCATCACCGGAGCTGGATTTCGACGCCAAGGCAGCAGAGCTGTTCACGGCAATCCAACTGCGTGATCAGGGGCGCGAGAATCCGAGCCTCGGACGCGATCAACCACTGGAGCGGCACATTGCCGCCGAGATGTGTTCGTCCAATCCATTCGGGGCCGAATCAGTCGACGATTCGGAAGTCGTCGACATGCCGTACGAATTGCAGCGCCCCGTCCCGCGGACGGACAGTTACGCGCCCTGCAGCTACCTGGCGGTCACCGCGCTGGTCGTGAACGAGGACCCAAAGCAGGCGCAGAATCTCAAACTTCGAATCATGGGGCCTGGATTCGGATCCAGCGGCGGGCACATCGGCACCAATCAGGTGCTGACGTTACCCCGGGCTGACACACACGACCTGTACTTTGCCCAGCTCGTGCGCGAGGACGATGGTGTTGTCACTCCGGCATCGAGTGCGTACGCCATCACGACAACAGGAAACGCCTCATGCTCGAGCAATCGAATCGTGCTGGAATTCGGTGCTCGCTCGGTCAAGAAAGCGATCAGGTAGAAACAACCGGGACCTGTTCGCGCCAGAGGCCGAGCGCCTGCTGCGCAGGGCGATCGGACAGGCTGAACACGATCGCATCGTGCTGCGCCGCGTGCGCGATCGGCGCCCATGACGGCGCTACGAAGATATCGCGTGGACGCCAGTCGTACACCTGATCACCGATTCGCGTGCGACCCTGCCCTTCGACCACGACGAAGATCGTGGCGTCCGTCTGTCGATAAGGCGCACCCGAAAATCCCGCGGGCAGCAACTGCATGAATGCGCCGATCGTCGGCATGGTGTACCCACCCGACACCGGGTTGACGAACCGCATCTTGATGCCGTGACACTGGTGCGGCTCGCTGTTTCGCTTCAACTGCTCGAGCGCCTCGCGGCTGCGCGAGTACGGATAGTTGAAGATCGGCGACGACGGTCGCGTCGGTGAATAGTCGACCGGCAGCATATTGGTGCCGTAGCGGGCGAGCGAATCCCCATACGCGATCGTGTTGGGCTGCACTTCGCCCGGATAGTGCTCTGCGAAGCTCGTGTCGAACAGATTGACGATCGGGATGTCGAGACCATCGAGCCAGACCATGGGCCCGTCACTCGGATTACCGTGGTCGTGATACGTCCATGACGGCGTCAGAATGAAATCCCCCGGGTGCATCGTCGTCCGTTCGCCTTCGACGGCGGTGTAGGCACCGTCGCCTTCGAGCACGAAACGCAATGCCGACGTCGCGTGACGATGGCAGCGTGCGACTTCGCCGGGCAGAATCAGCTGCAATCCGATGTAGAGGCTGCCGGTCACCCGAGACT
Source organism: Acidobacteriota bacterium (assembly GCA_032156805.1). Lineage (GTDB taxonomy): Bacteria > Acidobacteriota > Vicinamibacteria > Vicinamibacterales > UBA2999 > Gp6-AA40. The sequence goes on along the minus strand of JALDXQ010000206.1, from coordinate 1,848 downwards.
TGCCGAGAAGCCCCGGGTTCTCGAGGACGAGCACGCGCCGCTCCGCCTCTTTCTCTGTGAGGAGATGCCCGGCTTCCATCAAGAGCGGACGGAGATCGTCGTAGTGCCAGAGAAACGGGACGGCTTCGGGCCTGGGCTCGGGCGGGATGATTGCACCAAGCACTTCCCAGAGCGGGGCCGCACTCTTCGCCGCGAGGCGACCGTAAAACTCCTTGCGCTCCGCCGTGAGTGTGGGCTTCGTGTAGAACGTTGTGCTCGCGCCATCCATGATGTGGTCCCTATGCCCCGGTCGACGATGCACTCATGGCCGGCGCGGTGGTCGGCCGATCGGCTCGCACGGCTACTGCCATGGTTCCGATGGCGGCGATCGTCGCCACGATGTTGTCGCCAGGATGAATCGGACTGACGCCCTCGGGCGTGCCCGTGAAAATGAGATCTCCCGGGTGAAGCGTGTACATGGAAGACGCCATCTCGATCAACTCGGCGACTCCCAGGATCATGAGCCGGGTGTTCGATTGCTGACGCACGTCGCCGTTGACCGTGATCTGCAAGTCGAGCGAGCCGGGATTTGGGATCTCGTCCGCGGTGACGAGCCACGGTCCCAGCACTGAGTAACTATCCGGTGACTTGCGAAAGCTGCGGTCCTCGGAACCCCGGATCGAGATATCGAGGCCGATGGCATAACCGGCGACGTGCGCCATCGCATCGTCGCGTGTGATGCGGTCCGCCTTCTTGCCGATGACGATCACCAGCTCGACTTCGTGATCCGTGCGTCGATCGGGACGACGGATCACGACGCCCTCGCCCGGACCGACGAGCGAGCTGGTGGACTTCAGGAACAGCCCCGCGGTGTGAATGTTGAAGGCGCTTCCTGGATTGTTCCCATGGAGGCCCGGATCGGTGCTCGCCTCGATGCGGTGCTTCTCGTAATTGACTGGGGCGGCAATGATCTTGCCGGGATTCGCAACGGGACTGAGGAGCTTGATCGAATCGAGGGCGACCGTCCGCGCGTTCGGCATGAGGGAACGAGCGCGGTGCAACACTGGATCGAGGTGTTCGGCGAGAGCATCGTGCGTGGGATACGGGTAGCCCTGCGTGGGCACGACGTCGAGAGCGGCTGTTACGTCTCGAACGATCGCGCCATCAACGACGCCCAGGCGATTGTCATCGAAGCGGCAGAGGCGCATGGTTCATTTCCGGTCAGCGCGCCGAGCAGGGCGTAGGATTCCACCCGCTCGCATCGGGCTGTTTCTTGAACTGAACCGTCCGCACGTACGGACCGTTCATGTACTGCGGATCTTCGAGGATCTTCGTCACCAGCAGATACGTGTTTCCGTCCGGCTCGGACACCGTGGTGAACCACTCGGTCATTTTCGCCTTCGCTCCGTAAGGCACGCCGTTGCGGCGATAGTATCCCGGCCGCATGTGCGTGGTTTCGACGCGCAATGACGTTCCCGGTCGAGAAGGACTTGCCTCCGATCCACCACGACCACGCCCACGGCCACCGGCCGGCAACTCCCACCTCGCAGACGAGGAGCCCTGCCACGTGGCATCCTCGGTTGACGGATCTCCGCCAAACCTGAAGATACGTGTCTGCTGCCCCGTGTCGGTCTCGAGCTTGAGAGTCGTATCGTTCTCCCAGGTGATGTGGAGACGGCCGGGCAGATGCATGATGCCGCCGGCGCCGTAGGCGCGGCACGCCTCGCCGGCGGCCTCGTCCTTGGCCGGGTCCCACGCCTCGGCCGCTCGCCTGCCTTCGTCGTTGACCGGGAGATAGAGGACATCACCCTTTGGTGGTGTGACCATTCGCCATCGCCAGTCGTCGGTGATGAGCGAGACCCAATAGCC
>JALDXQ010000205.1:0-12530 GCA_032156805.1 Acidobacteriota bacterium | reverse complement strand
GCGACGTCCCTGAACCAGATCTGTTCGTCGGGAATGCCGACGAAGGCACGCTCGGTCTCGCGTCGAACGCGCAGCAACTCCAGCGGCAGCGCGGGATCGACCGGCTGGCTCGCGCGATCCTCCGCTTTCTGCAACTGGACGACGAGCTTCTCCGCCTGTTTCATGTCGAGCATGGACAGCGGCGTGCCGCAGTGCGAACAGGCAGCGCCCTGCGCGAGATCGACCGGACCGCCGCAATTGGCGCAGTTCACCGAGCCCACGTTCTGCCGGAGCTCGGCGATCTGCTGCGGCGTCAGCGGCCGGATGAAGTCTTTCTCACGCAGGAAGTCGAAGAAACTGATCAGCCGTCCGTGCCCGTTCGGACAATTCATGTACTCGAAACGCGTCGAGCGCTGCATGTCCTGAGTACGTCGAAGCCGGCTCTTGCAGCGCGGGCACTTCGCGAGATCGGCGTTGGTGTGCGCCGGCCGCGTCAGCTTCTCGCCGATGAGGCGGAAGAGCGCCAGCGTGGACCCGGGCGTGAGCGCAACGCTCTCGCGCGTGTCGAACCAGAACGACTGGCAGGCGTGACAAATGTCGATGGCCACCGACCTCCCCAGATGACCGTCGAATGTCTCCTCCTGCATGGAGGTGCCGCAGCGCGGACAATCCACGTGTGCCATTGTCTCACCTCTGGCGGGCATTGCGGCGCGGCACGCCTGTGAACCATCACGATCTTTCGTGATCGTCATGACCCTCGTGGCACTAGAATCGCCACCATGACGCGAGTAATTCCACCCGTCGCCGCTGTATTGATTGCCGTCGCCGTGGTCAGCGCGCAGGTCGGTCCGAGTACGGAAGCACCGGCCTTCAAGGTCGATCCCGCCTGGCCGACGATCCCGAACAACTGGCAGTTCGGGCAGGTCGCGAGCGTCTCCATCGACGCCCAGGATCACGTGTGGGTGCTGCAACGTCCGGGCACGTTGAGCCCCGAGGAGAAGGGACGCGCGGCACCACCGGTCCTGGAATTCGATGCGGCCGGCAATTTCATCCAGGCGTGGGGCGGGCCGGGCCAGGGATACGAGTGGCCCAACTCGGAGCATGGCGTCTACGTGGACCCGAAAGGTTTCGTCTGGATCGGCGGCAACGGTGACAAGGATCACCAGATCCTGAAGTTCACCAGGCAGGGCAAGTTCGTCATGCAGATCGGCCGTGCGGGCCAGAGCAAGGGGAACGCTGACACAGCGAACCTGAACCAACCCGCGGACGCGTTCCTGTTCGCCAAGACGAACGAGTTGATCGTGGCCGATGGCTACGGCAACCGGCGCGTGATCGTCTTCGACGCCGATACCGGGAAGTTCAAACGGATGTGGGGCGCGTTCGGCAACGTGCCAACCGATGCTCCGCCCAATCCCGCGCCGGCCGACGCCGACCCGAAGGGCGCACCACAGTTCGTCCAGCCGGTCCATGCTGCGCGGGTTTCGAACGACGGGATGGTGTATGTGTCGGACCGCGGCGGCAAACGCGTCCAGGTCTTCACGCTCGACGGAAAGTATGTCAACCAGGTGTTCATCGGCCGCGAATGCAAAGCACCGGACTGCGGCAACGGGACGACCGCGGCGAGCACGGCGTTCTCAACCGACCCGCAGCAGCGCTTCCTCTATGTCGGCAACCGCAGCCAGGCAAAGGTCATGATCTTCGACCGCCCGTCGCTGTCGCTCCTCCGTTCGTTTGGACAGTGGGGTTCAGCGCCCGGAGACTTCGGCACCCTGCATCACATGGCGGCGGACTCGAAGGGCAATCTGTACGTGACGGAAGTCACGCCACTGAAGCCGGAGAACAGACGGATTCAGAAATTCACGTTCACGGGACTGTCACGAGCGAACAACTGAAGCGATCAGCCGGCGCGGCAGCCTGGGATGGCGCCGGCAGCTGGCGTGACAGCTTCACTCGTTGTTCGAAGCCAGCGTATCTCCGACTCTCGGAATCCAGCAGATGTGATTCTTGTCCTCGAACCGGATCCTGATGCTGGGAAACTCGGACAGGTTGCTGCACGAATACTTGAGGTCCCAGCCTGTCCGCACGTCGAAGTGCAGATGCGGCGTGCTCGAGTTGCCAGTGTTGCCGGAGAGCGCGATATTGTCGCCGCGTGAGACCGTGTTGCCGACAGCAACCTGAATCCCGTTCTTCTTCATGTGCCAGTACACGCCGAAGGTGCCGTCGCTGTGTTTGATGACCAGGTAGTTCCCCACTCCGGGATTGCAGGGATCGCGGCTCCCCCAGCTGTTGCCTGACTCCGATTCGACGAGGGCGTGGACAATGCCGCCGCGTGCGGCGCGAATCTGACCTCCTTCAGCGTGATTGAAATCGAAGGCGAACGCCTGAAGTCCGTTCGGATTTCCGCCATGCCCCGGATCGGGGTCGTCCCAGTTGCCGTTGGACAGTTGCCACGCTCCATCGTCAGCGAACGGAAGCCGGTAGATCACGGCAGACTTGGCGGCCGCGAGTACCGACCAGCCGTTCTTGTCCGGGTCGTAGGCAAGACACCGGACAGGACCGTGACAGGTGTAGATCTCGCCGAGAATCATGTGGCACTCAGGCGCCACGTTACGGTTGTAGTACGACGTGTTCGAGACGATCGACCACCGGTTGCCACCCTGCGGCGGGAACGCCACCAGGCGAAGCTTGTGCCCGGCATTCTTCATGTCCACCATCTTGTCGTGGCACTCGTCGGGGATGTTGCGATTGAAGAAGGTCTTGTCGGTGATGACACTCCAGCTGTTGCCACCAGCGGGCGGGAAGGCCACGCAGAGCAGCTTGTGGCCGGCGTTGCGGAGTTCCACCATCTTGTCGTGGCATTCGTCCGGGATGTTGCGATTGAAGAACGTCTTGTCGGTGATGACGCTCCAGCGGTTGCCACCAGCGGGCGGAAAGGCTACACAGAGCAGTGTGTGCCCCGCGTTGCGGAGTTCCACCATCTTGTCATGGCATTCGTCCGGGATGTTGCGATTGAAGAACGTCTTGTCGGTGATGAGGCTCCAGCGGTTGCCGCCTGGCGGTGGAAATGCGAACCACACCAGTTCGTGGCCTGCCGACCTGAGCTCGATCATTTTCTGGTGAGCTTCGTCCGCGATGTTCCGGTTCCAGAGAATCGTTGACATAGATCAGTACCTACTGAGTCGCACCCTCACGTGACGAGGCTGCGCCGTCGAGGATCGCGCGACGGCGAAGACTTCTGTTCCTCGACTGAGAATTCTTGGCGTCTTGAGCAAGAACGGTGTGGGCCATTGCGCAGGCGGATCGGTCAGAGCCAGCAGGACATCAGTGCCACCATCGGGCCGCCGGGCGGATACTTCGAGCGCCGAGAGACCAGCGATATTCTCCGGCTGAATCGCCCATATACGCGTCTCACGCGTCAGCCTGACCGGCTTGTCGACAACGAGGTCCGTCGCAGCGCGAGTGTCCGTCGCGGCCGCAAAGAACACACCAAGCGTGCTGCGGTCGGTGGTCTGCTCGTCCGTCCCGCGGAGATGGATGTCGACGACGATGCGGGAACGCGCGGGCAGGCGGTAGGCGACACCGTCGGGCAGGCTCACGAAGCCGTGCCACGGCGTCCAGCCTCCAAGCCACTGTCCGGTGCTTTCGAGGCTGAAGGTGGCCGCTCGCACGACACGACGATCGCCCGGCATGAACTCGAGCGCTCGGACCTGGCGCGCCGCGGCGAGGCCAAGATCGACCACGACCTTCTCCGTGGTGTCGCTCGCCTTCGCATCGATCGCAATCGGTTGCAGTGGCCGGACCAGATCCGGTTCACCCAGTTGCCAGTGATCTGTGTGTGGCGTTGCGCGGATCTCCTTGGTCGCCGCGGCCTTCGGGTCGATCACGTTGAGGAACACCCTGCCGCCATTTCGTGGTCCCAGCCCCTCGACCCACGACACGAGGAACTGCGATTCGCGCAGGGTGAGGTGGTTGTCGTTGAGGAACTCACCGTAGCCAGCCACCGCCGGCCACGGCGGCATGTGACGACGCAGTACGGACGTGCGCATCGCGCGCCCCTGCAGCCACGTCTGCTCGTAGGTCTCGAGCGGAAACGACAGTCCCTTCTCCATGTGACACATCACGCATCGCTGATTCAGGATCCGCACGATCTCCCGATCGAACAGCACGGTTGTCGTCAGCGAGCCGTGCGACTGGACCTGCTGCGGCCAGGCGATGGCAAGCGCAATTCCGAAAGCCAGGAGCCCAGACCCGAGAGTCGAGAGCCCAGGGCCGACAGCCCGTGTCATCTCTCCCGCACCTCGAACGTCGTGACGAACGTGTGGACCGTATCGCGGCGCCGGAACTGCGTCCACGCACGATACCGACCCGGTTTCGGCATCAGTCCGTCGAAGATCACCGTCGGTCCCCCGCGCAGCTTCTCGAGATCCGCACCCGGCGGGATCAGGAACTGCGGCATGTCCTCGTCGTCGTTGCCACCTGGCACGATGTCGAGCGAGTGAGAGTGCACGTACTCGTTGAGGTCCTCACTCATGATCAGCGTGTGCCCGAACGCCCCGAGGTAGGTCTGCAAATCCGTGACTGGTTGCTTCGTCGCCGCATCCGTCAGCTCGAATTGCAGATGACCGTAGAGCCCGGCCAGGAATGGGGCCGGGTCGTAGCTGACGGTGGCGGTGAGGCCGTCGACCGTCTGCCTGTTGTTCACGTCCGGTATCAGCCGTGCCGAGCCCTCGACGAGATTGCCCTTGTGGCCAGCGGTCACCAGCGGTCGCGCGATGAACTGTGATGCACCGCCGGCAGGAAGAAAGTCGGACAACACCTTGTAGTAGCCCGCCTTCGGCACCGTGACGTCGATGACCCACGTCCCATCTGGCTGGAGCTCGGGATGAATATGCTGAAAGTGGGTCATGTCCTGGCTGATGACAAACAGATGAAACTGTCGTTCGTGGACGGTCTCGAACTTGCGGATCCGTTCACCTGTACCTGGATGAGAGATGCGGAACTGCCACCTCGCTGGCTTGCCAGCCTGCACGACGGCAGGCTCTGTGGTGAGGTCGAGACCGTAGTCGCGGACGTCGAACGGCGCACCGCGGACGAGCGCCATACCGCAGCGTGGACACGTGCCTGCGATGTCGAGCGTGTAGTCAGGATGCATCGGGCACACGAACGCGGTTTCACCGTCTGGCGAATCGCTGAGCGTCGGCGATTGCTGCGCCTGCACGAACAGCGTGACCAGCAGGCAGAGCGTCAGCATGGCGATCGCGGCGAACACAGGATGTCCGAGCCGCGAATGGAGCAGAGGATCCTTCCAGCGATCAGCGATGCGGGCTCGTCGCATTCCCCTCGTAGGTACCCGTGCCAGGGCCTGGCAGTTCGTCGGCGCGCGGACCCGTGTAGCGCGCCACATGAAGACCTGTATCGTTGTCCACCCAGTAGATGAGGCCGTCTTTGAAGACGGGATAGGTACGCGCGACACCCTGCGGAACGGTCAGCGCGTGACCCACCTCGCGCGGCGTGTGCGGATTCGAGATGTCGATGACGCGCAAGCCGTGGGCATACCACGTCGTGAACACGAGGTTCCTGAAGATGGTCGGGTTGTGGTTCTGCTGCGGGATGCGGCGACGAGGCTGACCGTTGGGCTCGGTCGTCGCCTGCGTGAGGCACTCCTCGACCTGGTTATCGGGAATCGCGAACGCACCAACCATGATCGGCACCATCTCGGACTCGACCGACACCATGCGCGCGTAGTTAAGCGGACAGCCGCCGTTCTCGTCGCTCAACCAGACGTACGCCGGACGACCTTTCGTGTTGCCACGCACGCTCGCCGGTCTGCCCGGCACGAACACTGCGCTGTGCGTGCCCGTTGGCGATGCGTTCACCGGTGGATAGACATCGAAGCGCGACCTCGTCATGAGCACGAGATAGCGTGCGGCCTTGGCTTCAGGTGACGCGTTCGAAGCGAGAAATGCCTTCAGGCCGGGATCGTTGTTGACGACCATGTGCAGGCAGTCGTTCGCGATCTGAGGGATCTTCGCTGCGTCCAGGACGCCATTCACCGAGACGATCGTCGAGCGCTGGTTGCAGCCCGCGGATCCGGCCGCCAGCAGCGCATCGCGCGAGTGCGCGATCTTCTCTGAGTCGAGCACGTAGAATCCGGCCGTCGTCCCCGCCACATACACGCGCTCGCCATCGTCGGTGACCGATACCGAGTGCAGACGGTTCTGCTCGCGATTCTGGAAGTTGCCCGCCTGACCGAGTCCGTTCTTCGAGTCGCTGAAGTCGAGGAAGCGCCCATCAGAGAAGAGTCCCGTCGCATCCGGACGTTCGTCGATCGGAGGACCGCCGACCTCCTGCAGCGTGAAGCCGGCGAGGAACTTCGGCTTCGTCAGCATCTCGCCGGTGTCCTCGTCGGTCACCGCCATGACGAGGAGGTCCGGGACTTTCAGTCCGGGACTCGTGGGATCGGGCACGCCGCCGGTCCAGTTCGTCATGTAAACGAGGACACGGTTCGCATTCGCCGGATCGTGCCAGAGGAAGAACTCGTGCGACTGCGAGTAGAAGTCGACGACCTCGCTCTTCGCTGTCGGCAGGCACGTGTTCATGTCGATGCGATACGTCTGCATCCGACCGAGCGTATTGGTGCCGGCGTTGCGCACCAGGATGTAGCGGTCCTCTCCGCGCGATGTCTTGTAGACAAGGGACCGCAGCTCGCGATCGTCGAAGCCCTCGTTTCCTTCGACCATCGCCGGAATCTCGCCCACGACCACAGGCGGCTGCTTCGCCGGGTCGGGCTGGATTTTCAGGATGTTGACCGCGCGCCTGACGCCGGCACCGTTGGCGTGCCCGACGAAGATGCAGTTGCCGGCAACGCCGAGTCCGCGTCCATCGCCCGAGCCATCGAGGTCTCCGCCGCGCCACGCACCGGTCGCCGGATCGCGCTCGGACGGAATCAGCGGTACCCAGTGAATGTGCTCCAGGTTGCGAAACAGGAAGAGCCGCTTCTCGACCTCGAACGCGCCGGCCTTGGCATCAGCTTCCGACGAGTGCGGATCGATCTGGCCCTGGCGATTGACGCGCACGGACGGCATCTGCGCCATCGGCGTGTCGAACGTGCTCGGCTGGCAGCCGGCGGGGTCTTTGGAATGATCGACGCATTGCTGGTCGGCTGAGACGGTCCGGCTAAAGCCAGACACTACGTGCAGGGCCGCCGCGGCGAACACGCAGAGCGACAAACGCGCGAGCGGGCGATTCATGCGCGCAAGTATAGGGCACGCAGCTTACGGAGAGCTGAGCCAGATTTCCCTGAATCGCGCGACGTCGCCGTCGGACAGCCACGAGGTGCGCGGGATGTCATCTCGTGCGTGCAGGCGATGGCGATACCGCTCGTACACCGGCAGGGTCACGCCGTTGTTGCCCGGCCACATCACGTCGCGCGGATTGCTGCTGTGACTGAGGCCGAGCGCGTGACCGATCTCGTGCAGGCACACGTAGTACAGCACGACGTCGCGCATCAGCGCATCTTCACGAACACTGCGCCGGATACTCGGTCTGAATCGATTCTCGTCCGGCCGCACCACGATCGACGCGGCAGGATGGCCATTGACGATCGATGGCTCCATGCGTCCAAGGGCGGCGTCATCCGCCCAGGGAAGCCAGTCGAACCGAAGAAGCGCAGCCTCTTCGCTCTCGGTGCGCTCGAACCGCACGATGCCGGTCACCGTGCGCTGCCACTCTTCGAGCGCCCACGCGGCCAGCTGATCGTCACCGGCCCTGAACTGCGATCGATCGGCCGCTTCCGCGATGAAATAGGGAATCGCGCCGCCCGCATCGAGCGGCTTCAGCCTGAATCGCGGCTCGTCGGCCGTGAGCGTCGTCGCCAGGCACAGCAGCAGGCCACTCATCAGCTTCCGCACGTAGGTCTCTCCTGATCCGAGCTGCCGTGGACGGACAGGAGCTTAGCCGAATCGGCACACCTCGGGCTACACTTCCACCCTACTCCTGCAGGTGCTATGACCATACTGAACCGCGTCTTCGTTCTCATCGCTGCACTCGCCATCATTCCGGCTGCACTATCGGCCCAGTGGCCAGATCACAAGGACCCGCGAGCGCCGCGGGGAGCAGACGGCAAGGTTGATCCGAACGGACCAACGCCGCGAACACCCGACGGCAAGCCGGACTTTTCCGGTACCTGGCGCAACGTCGGTCGTCCCCCGAACTCACCTCGCGAAGCCCTGAGCCTCGACGAAAAACCGCTGGCAACGTTTCGCGACATCGGCGCGGGTTTCAAGGACGGTTTGCCGCTCAGGCCATGGGCCAAGGAACTGCTCGACCAGCGCGTGGCCGACAACAGCAAGGACAACCCCGACGTGTGGTGTCTGCCGCTCGGAAATCAACAGTTCAACGTTCACACCTTTCCGAGGAAGGTGATCCAGACGCCTGGCGTCCTCCTGCTGCTATACGAAACGCACCAAGGCATTCGGCAGGTATTCACCGACGGACGGTCCATACCCAAGGACGATCCGCAGCCGTGGTTCTACGGCTACTCGGTCGGCCGCTGGGAAGGTGACACGCTCGTCGTTGAAACAGCCGGCTTCAAGGATGGTGGCTGGCTCGATATCAACGGGAGCCCGCTGACCGAGCAGGGTCGCACCATCGAGCGATTCCGGCGACCGAATTTCGGAACGATCGAGATCGAGCAGACTATCGACGATCCCAAGGCCTACACGCGGCCGTTCACGACACGCCTCACCTGGCAGCTCATGCCCGACACCGAGATCATGGAGATGGTCTGCCTGGAGAACAACCAGTCGATTCATCATCTCGTGGGAAAAGACGGCCATGCGGAGCCCATCATGAACGGTGCGCCGCGCTCGCAGCCGCAGGGAAGTAGCAAGTAGAGGCGGGTCTTCCTGGCCTGCCACGTGAAGGCAAACCCGCCGCGTCACGTCGCCGGAAACACGAGATCGGCCCTCGCGCTGAGACGAGGGCTTCTCTTGCTGAGGACGGCGACGTAAAACTTCCCTGCCTTCAGATCACCCGCCTCGGCTTCTGTGAGTGACACGACTCCGGTGATGGCCGGCGCAGGTGATTTCGCCAGCACGTAGGCGACACCTCCGTTCTGCCGGGTCGCCCGCCTGTGCAAGTAGATTCCATCGACATCGTCGCGTGTTCCCGTCACGCGTATGTCATATCCAAGCCGGCGGGTCGCTTCATCGAACGTGCATCGCACAACCGCCTGGTAGGCGACCTGTGACGCCGGCACCGAGCGCGATCCAACCGCGGTTACTTCCACGCTGGCGCCTGTGGGCCGCGCCGGCGCAGGCGCAGCCGTCATGGCCGGCGGGCGACGATGGTGCGTGGCGCGCTCGTAGTCGTAGGCGAGCGCAAGCAGCGTCGGTTCGGCAAAGCGGCGGCCGATGAGCTCGACTCCTACAGGGAATCCTGTCGGCGTGAAACCCGCCGGCACCGTGATCGCGGGAAGTCCCGTGTTCGCAGAAAGCGCAGCATTGCTGCCCGCCTGCGCACCTCCAACGAGCGGCGCGATGCGACGAACCGTCGGATACGCGATCGCGTCGAGGCGATTCGCATCCATCACATCGAGGACCGCTTTGGCCAGCGTCTCCCGAGCGAGGAGACGGTTTCGATAGTCCTCGCCGGTCAGATAGTCGTCCGGCATTCCATTCGCCGCGTCGAGGATTCCCTGGATTCCCGAGGTGTGCAGACCTGTCTCGAGCATCTCTTCGAGGGAAGCCGCATGACCGCCGGCACCTTTGAGATAGTTTCCGAGATAGACCTTCAGCTCCTGCGTCAGCAGATTCGCGGCGGCCACCAGCTTTGCGAGATCCGGTACGACGATATCCACAGGCGTGGCGCCTCGCGTTTTCATCTCGTCGATCGCGCGACGAACCACGAGTGCAACATCCTGATCCTCGGGAGCACTTCCGAAGAACTCGGTGAGCACCCCGATGCGTGCCGTGCTCAGCGCACCGTCCTTCAGCGAGGTGGTGAAGTTGCGCGGGATTCGGCCGCTGCTGGCCTGCGTGGTGGGATCGGCCGGGTCGTATCCAACGGTCGCGTCCAGGACGAGGGCGATGTCTTCAACGGTGCGAGCCATCGGACCGCCGGTGTCCTGGGTGTGACCAAACGGGATGATGCCGGCGCGACTCGACAAGCCGGCGGATGGGCGAAGACCGACGAGCGAGTTGTGCGAGCTGGGAATACGAATCGATCCGCTGGTGTCGGTGCCAAGCGTGAACGCGGCAAAGCAGGCTGCCGCGGCAACGCCGGATCCGCCACTCGAGCCGCCGGGCGCCCGCGTCACGTCGTAGGGGTTCAACGTCTGGCCGCCGAGCGAGCTGATGCTGGTCAGGCCGAGCGCGAGCTCGTGCAGATTCACCTTGCCCAGGAGAACGGCGCCGGCGCGCCGCAGTTGTGCGACCTGAAACGCGTCGCGCGGCGGCACGACTCCGCGAAGCGCGAGCGCCCCGCCGGTCGTCGGCATGTCCCGCGTCTCGAAGTTGTCTTTGAGCAGGACCGGGATGCCGTGCAACGGACCGCGCGGGCCGCGAGCCTTGCGCTCGGCGTCCAGTTCCCTCGCGTCACGGGCGGCGTTCGCGTTGACATGGATCACTGCGTTCAGGCGCGGGCCGTTCTGGTCGTAGGCGGCGATGCGCTCCAGGTAGAGCTCGACCAACTTCTCGCCGGTCACACGCCCCTCAGTCATCGCCGCCTGCAGTTCACGAATGCTCTTCTCCGCGACATCGAACGAGCCGCCTCCCTGGGCCTCGAGGTGTCCGCGGGCGACACTGACAGCGATCACCGTCGCGCCCGAGGCGTGGAGGAACTCACGACGATTCATCTCACTCATCCTGGACCCCGCGTCGTAGCCTGTCGAGAAGCGCCACACCGCGCGGAGACAAACGATACCCGACCTCCAGGCTCTCGGTCAGCCCCAGCATTTTCAGCTTGCGGACATTGAGCTTGAACGGCAGCTTCTCCTGGCCGACCATGCCGCACAAGTCGCCGGCGCGCACGGCGGGATGAGCATCGATGATCTCCAGCACGCGCCGGGTCCATGGCCCCTCCTCTGATCGCGCGTCCAGTTTCTCCAGGCGACCGACAAGCCCCTGCAGCTCGGTCTTGTCCGCCCGCCTTTCGCGCAGGGCAATGCGTGGATCGGGTTCGAGCCGGCCAAGCTCGATGCGAAAGACTTCTCCTTCTCTCCGCTCGTTCAGTTCCTCGACCAACGACGCTCGGCTGTCATAGCCGGCACGTTTTGCGTCGGCATTCGAGATGTCCTCCACGCTGATGATCTCGATGTCACCGATGTGGAGAAGGCCGGCGGCCGTCAGCAACGTGCCGCCCGACTTGACCGACGGGCGCCGCCAGCGGCGAAAGGCAAGGGTCACGGTGCCCTTCTGAATTCCGTCCAGGAAGTGCCGACGAATGATCACGGGAGTCCATATATATCTCGGATGAGTCACTCCGGTTCGATGGGGCGACGGTGCGAGGGTGCGAAGGTCCGGTATGAGGGTGCGACGGTCCAGTCCGATGGTGCGATAGTACGGCGCTGGGCTGCCCCTCGGACCTTCGTACCGGACCTCCGGACCCTCGGACCGGACCCTCGCACCCTCGCACCGTCGTCCCATCGGACCGAATGTATGCACCTATCGTTGACAGACCGGGCAGAAGAACGTCGAGCGGCCCGTCTGCACGATCCGCTTGATCGTGCCCGGACACCCGCGGCGGGGGCATCGCTGACCTTCGCGATCGTAGACGTTGAAGCGATCCTCACCACCCGGCCGATGGCGCTTCGCAATTGCATCCTTCAGCACCGATTGGATGGCATCAGCCAGCGCCGCAGCTGACGGCCGCGGCGTGCCGGTCGGTGTCACCAGCGTCGAGGCTCGCCGCTTTGGCGAAAGCCGGGCGACGTGCAGCGCTTCGCACACGTAGATATTGCCGAGACCCGCAACGACACGCTGATCCGACAGCGCCGCCTTGAGGCTGGTCTTCTTGCCCTTCAACGCACGAGCCAGTGTTGTTGCGTTGAAACCACGATCGAGCGGCTCTGGTCCTAACGCACGCAACGCGGGATAGCTGTCGCGTGCCTCGACGGCAACGATCGACATCACACCAAATCGCCGTGGATCGTTGAAGACGACCGTCGCACCCGACGACATGGTAAAGAGGACATGGTCGTGCGCGCCGAGACGGCCGCGCTCGAAGTAGAAACCGCCCTGGACCTCGTCGCGCCGGCCCTTCAGGACGCGGAAGGAACCGGACATGCCGAGGTGCATCAGCAGCGTCTCACCTGATTCGAGATCCGCGAGCAGATACTTGGCGCGGCGCCTCAGCATCGTCACGCGTTGGCCTGTCAGGCGTGCGGCGAAGTCGAAAGGGAACGGCGATCGCAGATCGGCCCGCCGTGTTTCAACACGCTCGATACGTGCGCCTTCCATTACGCGGCGCAGTTGACGACGGACGGTTTCGACTTCGGGAAGTTCGGGCACTCTGGGCTCTGGGCTCTGGGCTCTGGGCTCTGGGCTCTGGGC
>JALDXQ010000204.1:0-12655 GCA_032156805.1 Acidobacteriota bacterium | reverse complement strand
CCCACCGCACCCGAAACGACGGCTGCCGCCATGCTCGTCCCGGACAGCTGCAGCCGCCTGCCCTCTGGCAGCGACACGACCAGCTCAGGATGCTCGCGCACCAGCGTCGACCCCGGCACCGCCAGCCCTAGAATCTTGTTGCCCGGCGCCACCAGGTCCGGCTTGACCAGGTGGTCATACATCGTCGGGCCCTTCGAGCTGTAGCTCGCGACCTCGTCGTCGTTGCGATACGACGTGCCCTTGGTATTCAGCGCGCCAACGGTAATCGCAAACGGCGAGATGCCCGGCGTGGTGATGCCGCCGTAGATGGCCCGGCCGTCTTCGGCCTTGCCGAAGTTGCCCGCCGACGCGACCACCGTGATGCCCGATCGGTAGGCGCGCTCGACCGCCTGGCACAGCGGATCGTCGCGCCACCCCTGCGTCACGGGCCCGCCGAGCGACATGTTGATGACTTTGATGTTGAAGCGCTTGCGATTCGCGACCGCCCAGTCGAGGGCCTCGATCACGTCGCCGACGACGCCGCGACCCTTCGCATCGAGGACCTTGAGGCTGATGATGTTCGCGCCGGGCGCGACGCCCTCGGTGTCGTCGAACCGGTTGCGGCCCGCCGCGGCGATGATGCCCGCCACGTGCGTCCCGTGTCCGTTCAAGTCCAGCCCGGGGCCGCGATCGTCGGTGAAGTCGCGCGTTGCCACGATCCGGCCGCGGAATTCGGCCAACGGCGCAATGCCGGAATCAATCACCGCGATACCAATGCCCTTGCCGGTCAGCGCACCGATGCCCTGCGCCCAGCCACCCTCGTGGATGATGTCGGCGCCGATGGATTGGTTGGTCACGGCCATCTGCGCCGCGACCTCGTGATTGCTCGAGAGTTGATCAGCCTGGGGATCGCTGGCCAGCGCCGCCAGCCCTCCCGCAGGAACGTCGACCACCGCCCCGGTGGCCAGTCGCTTCTTGATTCGCAGCCCGTGGCGCGCTGCCAGCGTGTTCACCTGCGCGTCAGTGCCGGTGACGATGACGCTTGTTTCGCGGGCGTCTCCGGCGCGCAGGCGCGCGTCCAGATCCTTGGACAGCCGCGCGTGCCGCCCCTGGGCCGACGCCATGTCGGCCGATAAGAGGAAGGCCGCGGCACTCAACACCAGTGCGAGCCGAAGGGTCCGGGCGGGCGAAAAAGAAGCGATGGCCATGACGGTAGCCTTCTTTTTGTTGCGAGTTAAAGTCGGATGGCCGGGCTGACCCCGAGGGACGCGCCCGACGCGGAGGTCGAAAACGCCTGGGGCCTGAACCCAAGTTCGAAAAGTGACTGCACCAACACCCGTTGTGAGACGCCTAGAGTGCGGATGGTCCTCAGCCGACCATCGCGAATGCGGTTGTAGATAGTGCGACGAGAGACACCGAGCAGAGCCGCGGCCTGGTCAATCGTGACGCTGCGACCGAGTTTGGGTTCGAAAACGGAAGGTTCGATTTGGGGGGATTCGACCATCATTGTGTGAAAGCTCCTACGGGAATTCCCTTAGAGCAGGCGCGGTGCCAGTACGAAGAGTTACGGGGCCAAATCCTTTAAGCTACTGATGTGCACGGGTTTCTATCTGGCGCGCGGGTCGAGTCAGCGGGGCGAGATTTGTCTACCTGGGCAGAGGCTTGACTGACACGAACGTGCACGATGAATTCAGGGGCGATATGTCGAGGCTTGCACGAAAAATTTTGACCGGCCAACGGATTGGCCGGGGTGGCCAAGATTGACGATGTTCCGTTCGCGTTTCCCCGGCGTTGTCATCATGGGCGTTCTCTTTCTCGCGATGGTCGTCTTGTGGAGGGGATGCCCGCCTGAGAGTCCCGGTCCGCTGCAACGTGGCGTGACCGGATCGAGCAGCGAGGCCCACGAACGTGGTGGACAGATCGTTTCCTCGCTGCGCGCCGAGCCGCGAGCCTTCAACCGCCTCGTTTCCAGCGACCAGACCACCGATACGCTTGCCACCCTGATGCAAAGCCGGCTGGTCCGCATCAACCGGTCAACCTTTGAGCTGGAGCCGTGGCTCGCCGAACGGTGGGAATCGAGCCCTGACGGCCGCACCCATACGCTGCACCTCCGGCCGGGCGTCGTCTGGTCCGACGGCACGCCGTTCACCTCGGCTGACGTCCTCTTCTCCGTCAAAGCGGTCTACGACCCGACGGTCAAGAGCGTGGTGGCGTCGAGCCTCATGGTGGGAGGCCAGCCAATTGCTGCGACGGCGCCGGATGATGCGACTGTCGTCCTGACCTATGCCGCCCCGTCAGGTCCGGGCCTCCGGCTGCTGGATATGCTGCCGATCCTGCCGCGTCACAAGCTGGAGTCCGCCCTGACGGCGGGCACGCTTGCGCAGGCATGGGGCCCGGCCACGCCACCGGCGGAGATCGTCGGCACCGGCCCATTCCTGCTGCGCGAGTACCAGACGGGTCAGCGTCTCGTGTTCGATCGCAATCCCCGCTACTGGCGCAAGGCTGCCAATGGAGACGCACTGCCCTACATCGACCGGCTGGTCCTGGAGCTCGTGCCCGATCAGAACGCTGAACTGCTTCGTCTCCAGTCGGGAGCAACCGATCTCACGCACAGCGAGCTCCGGCCCGACGACTACATTCCCGTGCGTCGCGCCGAGGAGGCGGGAACCCTCACGATGGTCGAACTCGGCGTCGGGCCCGATGCAGACGCCTTCTGGTTCTGTCTGAAGCCAGAGAAGAAGGTTCGTGACCCGCGATTTGCCTTCGTCAACCGGCGCGAGTTCCGGCAGGCGATCTCGCACGCAGTCGACCGCGAGGAGTTTGCGCAGACGGTCTTTCTTGGCGAGGCCGTACCGATCTGGGGTCCGGTCACGCCGGGCAATCGACTCTGGTTCTCCCCCAACGTTCCGCGCTATCCGTTCGACCCGGCGCGCGCCCGCGTCCTGCTCGAAAGCATCGGCCTCGCCGATCGGAATGGCAACGGCGTTGCCGAAGACAAGGCGGGAACCGAAGCGCGCTTCACGGTGATCACGCAGCAGGGGATCGGCTACTACGAGCGTGGCACGACCGTGCTGAAGGAGCACGCGGCGGCGGTCGGGATCGCGCTCGACATCGTTCCGCTCGAGTTCTCTGCGATGCTGACTCGATTGCTGGCCTGCGACTACGACGCCATCTACATGCGTCCGCTCGCCACCGATCTCGATCCGGCGGGCAACCTCGATTACTGGCTCAGTTCCGGCGGCGCTCACCTGTGGAACATGCAGCAGAAGGCGCCGGGCACGGAGTGGGAGGAGCAGATCGACACACTGATGCGAGAACAGGCGACGACGCTCGATCCCGCGCGCCGGCAGGAAATCTTTGCCGCAGTGCAGAAGGTGTTTGCCGAGAACGTCCCTGTGCTCTATTTCGCATCTCCGCGTTTGTACTACGCCCACAGCAGGCGCGTTCGTGGGGTGGTGCCGTCGATCACGCGCCCGCCGGTGTTGTGGAACGCCGACTCGTTCAGCGTCACGACCGCTCGCTGATGGCGCGATTTCTCGTTCGCAGACTTCTCTTCGCCATCGTCCTCATTGCTATCACCTCGTCATCGGCATTGCTGCTGGCGCGGCTGGCACCGGGCGACTTGACGGCTCAACTGGGTCCGTTCGCGTCGAGCGTCGAGGTCGAGAACACGCGGACGCGTTTCAACCTGGATCGCAGCCCGCTGTCGCAGTGGTGGCTGTGGGTGTCCCGGGTGATCCGGTTCGACTTCGGAGACTCGTTTCTCTACAACCGGCCGGTGGCGCCACTCGTGGCGCGTGCGGCCGCGAACACGGCGCTGCTGGGCGTTGTCTCGCTGGTGACGGCGACGGTGCTCGGTCTCTCGCTGGGCATCTTCACCGGCGCGCGATCGGGCACGGTGCCGATGCTCGTGCGAAGCATCTCGCTCGTGTGCGTCTCGCTGCCGCCGCTGGTGACCTCACTGGCTTTCGTGTTCATCGCCGCGCGAACCGGGTGGCTTCCAGCCGGCGGGATGGTGTCATCGGCCGCGAGTGATCCGCGCTGGTCCTCGTGGATCCTCGACGTGTTGTGGCATCTGCCGCTGCCCGTGCTGGCGTTGGCATTGCCGATGGCCGCCACGTTCGAGCGGCTGCAGTCACAGGCGATGGCGGAAACAGTGCACCAGCCGTTCGTGCTCGCGGCGATCGCGCGCGGCGTTCCGGCCGGCCAGGTCCTCCTGCGTCATGCATGGCCCGCCTCGGTGCGACCGATCTGCGCGGTCTACGGGCTGGCAATCGGTGCGCTGCTCTCGGGATCGTTCATCGTGGAATACGTCACGGCGTGGCCGGGCCTCGGCCGTCTGACGTTCGAGGCGCTGCGTGCACGCGACGTGTACCTCGTGGCGGCGTGTGCCGCGACCGGTGCGGCCTTCCTGGCGATCGGGACCATGGTTGGAGACGTCCTGCTCGCCGCTGCCGACCCTCGTATCAGAGAGGAGTCCGCGGCATGAAGCGCGCCGCGTGGTCGCTGCTTCTGCTGATCGCTGTCGCCACGCTTGGCGCGCCGTGGTTGTCGCCCAATCCACCCAATCGCCGCTTCGACGATCTGCTCTACGCGCCGCCGACGGACATCCACATCTGGCGGGACGGGTTGACCGCGCCGTTCATCCATTCGCAGCGCGTGGTCAGCCGCATCGAGCGGCGATTCGAATCCGACACTCTTCGGCCTGTGACGTTGCGCTGGTTCAGCACCGGCACGATCGTCACTGCGGATCCAGACAACGCCGCGCCGCTCCTTCTGCTTGGCGCCGATGGCTACGGCCGCGACGTCTTCTCCCGCCTGCTGCACGGCGCGCGCGCCACGCTTGCCGTGTCGCTCGTAGCGGCGTTGCTGGCAACGATGATCGGTGCAGCCGTTGGCGGGATTGCCGGTTATTTCGGCGGCTGGCTCGACGGTGTGCTGTCACGCGTCTCGGAGTTCGTGCTGGTGTTGCCGGCGATCTACGTCGCGCTCGTCCTGCGCGCGGTGCTCCCGCTCGTGCTCCCGCCATCGACGGTCTTCCTGCTGCTGGTCGGCATCTTTGCGTTGCTCGGGTGGCCGATCGTCGCGCGCGGCGTGCGCGCCATCGTGCTTGCCGAGAGAGAGCGCGAATACGCGGTAGCCGCGCGCGCGGCCGGCGCCGGTGAGGGGCGCGTGCTGATCCGGCATCTGCTGCCGGCCACGGCTGGCTTTCTGAAGACACAAGCCTCTCTTCTCGTGCCCGCCTTCATGCTCGCCGAGGCCACGTTGTCCTATGTAGGGCTTGGGTTCCCGAGCACGGTTCCCACGTGGGGAACCATGCTGCAGGACGCGTCGAACGTCGCACTGCTGGGCGATGCGCCGTGGTCGCTGGCGCCCGCGGTGGGGATTTTCATGGTGGTTCTGGGCGTCAACCTGCTTGCGCAGAGCGAAGGTCGGGCGCCGGTACAATTGGAGCCATGAAGCGCTTCACCGGTATCTACACCCCCATCGTCACACCGTTGCTCGCAGACGACACACTCGACGAAGCTGGGCTCGAGAGCAACGTCGTGAAGTGGATGGCGACGTCGCTCGATGGCCTGGTCGTCCTTGGTTCGAATGGCGAGGCGGCGCAGCTCGACGACTCGGAATGCGATCGCATCGTCGACATCGTGCGCGAGCACGTGCCCGCAGGGCGGCCGCTCATTGCCGGCACCGGGCGCGAATCGACACGCGCAACGATCGCAGCCACGCGGCGAGCGGCTGCCGCCGGTGTCGACGCGGTACTCGTTCGTACACCATCGTTCTTCAAGTCGCAGATGACGACCGATGTGTTCGTGCGGCATTACATCGAGGTTGCAGAGGCATCGCCGGTTCCAGTGCTGCTCTACAACGTGTCGATGTTTACGGGCGTGAACCTGCAACCAGACGCGGTCGAGCGTCTTGCGGTCCATCCGAACATCGTCGGCATCAAAGAGTCCGGGAGCGACATCGGGCAGATCGCGGAACTGGTTGGGCGGACGCCGGATGACTTCACCGCGCTCGCAGGATCAGCAACTACGTTCGTGCATGCGCTGTGTGCTGGATGCGATGGTGCGATCCTGGCACTTGCGGCGCTGCTGCCTGATGCATGCCGCAAACTGCTGACGCTCGTGCGCGACGGTCGATTGGATGAGGCGCGAACTCTGCAGCGGCGGCTGCTGCCGATTGCCAAGTCGGTCGGTGGAAGTTATGGGGTACCGGGACTCAAAGCTGCGATACACTTACTGGGTTTTGCGGGCGGACCACCGCGGCCGCCTCTTCGTCCCGCGGTTCCTTCAACCATCGATATCATCCGTGGTCAGCTCGACGCACTCGGAGTGCTTCCTGATGCTGCCGGGGCTCGTGACCCGCGCCTTGTTGACCAGCCTGCAGTGCTGCGCTGATTCGTTGCCCTATGCCGCTACCGTCAACTGAACGTATTCTGCTCGGACCTGGTCCGAGCCTGATCGCTCCTCGTGTGATGCGCGCCATGGCGGCGCCTGTACTCAGCCATCTCGATCCTGATTTCGTCCCGATGCTCGATGAGGTTCGCGCATCGCTTCAGCGTGTCTTCCGCGCGGATAACAAAGCGCTCACCATCGCCACCTCAGGTACCGGCAGCTCCGCCATGGAGGCTGCCGTGGCAAACGCCGTTGCCGAAGGCTCTCGCAGCGTCGTCATCGTGACCGGCTACTTCGGGGATCGCCTGGCGCAGATCTTTCAGCGCTACGGATCGAACGTGCGTCGCGTCGATGTCGAGTGGGGACGAGCCGTCGATCCACAGCGACTGCGCGATGAGCTGAAGCGCGAAGGCGCGGACATTGTCGGCTTCGTCCATGCAGAGACCTCGACCGGTGTTCGCAATCCCGTGAAGGAGCTCGCAGCGATTGCGCGCGAGCATGGCGCGCTCTCGATCGTCGACATGGTGACCTCTCTCGGTGGGCATGACGTCGATCTCGCGGGATGGGGTGTGGACATCGCGTACTCGTGCACGCAGAAGTGCATCGGCGCGCCGTCGGGGCTGGCGCCGATTGCGGTGTCGGGGCAGGCACGCGAACGGCTGATCCCGTGCCGCAGCTTCTATTTGGATCTCAAGCTTCTCGAAGACTACTGGGCGGGCCGCAAGTACCACCACACCATGTCGAGCACGCTGATCTACGCATTGCGTGAGGCGTTGCTCATGGTGGAAGAGGAAGGACTCGCGGAGCGGCAATCCCGTCACGAGCGCCATCACCACGCGCTTGCTGCCGGGATCGAGGCGATGGGGTTGTCGCTGCTGCCGCCGGAGTCCGAGCGGCTATGGACGCTCAATGCGGTGCGAACCCCGGCCGGCGTGGACGAGGCCGCGGTGCGTCGCACGCTGCTGACGAACTACAACATCGAAGTCGGTGCGGGACTCGGGCCGTTGGCGGGCAAGATCTGGCGCGTGGGACTGATGGGCGCCAGCTCGACGCCGCAGACGTTGCTGCAGTTTCTGGCGGCGTGTGAGGTCGCGCTGGCAGCGCACGGGCATTCTGTGCCCGAAGGCGCGGGCGTGGCGGCAGCGTCGGCGTGGCTGCGCTCGGCGCTCGTGACCGCCTGAGATTCGTCGAGCGTGGGCGCGTGGGCAGCTCAGCCGGGCGCGCTGGCGTTCGCGTGAGTTGGAAAGGGTCAGTGTGTTCGATCGAGGCCGCGGATTGCGAGCCACCGCGCCTGCAATCACCGCGCTCGGCGCGTCATGCGCCACCAACCCGGTGACGGGACAGCGCGAGTTCGCGCTGATGAGCGAGGCACAGGAGATCGAACTCGGCCGCACGTCGCGGATCAAGGTCGTCGTGGAGAGCTAGAGTGCAACCTCTCTATGTACCACGGCGCCCCTCGCGCGTGCCTCGTCGCCCGTTGCGCGTGCTTGCGGCAGTCGCCGCGTTCGGATTCGGCGTGGTGTCCTACGTCTACGTCACGCTGCCAGACGTGCGTCGACTCGCGACGAACAATCCGACGACGACGGCCTTCATGGAGTTACGCGCGCGCGAGGCTGTCGATGAAGGATTGAAGCCGAGGCATCTGTACCGGTGGGTGCCCTATTCGCGGATCTCGTCGAACCTGAAGCGTGCGGTGCTCGTAGCCGAAGACAGCGCGTTCTGGGATCACGAGGGGATTGACGTCGAGCAGATACGCAAGTCGATTGAGGACAGCGTCTCGCGCAGACAGGCGCCTCGCGGGGCGAGCACGATCACGCAGCAGCTCGCCAAGAACCTGTATCTGTCACCGTCCTACGACCCGTTGAGAAAGATCAAAGAGCTCATCATCGCGCGGCGGCTCGAGGTCGCGCTGTCGAAGACGCGCATCCTCGAGCTCTATCTCAACGTGATTGAGTGGGGTGACAGGGTCTGGGGCGCGGAAGCCGCGGCCCGCACCTACTTCGGTGTGTCGGCATCGTCACTGTCCAGGCCACAGTCCGCGCTTCTCGCGGGCGCTATCATCAACCCGCGGTTGCTGACCCCGGCCCGGCCAAATCGCCGCCTCCTGCGCCGGCAGCAGATCATTCTTGCCCGGATGGGGAGCGGGGCCCAGCCACCGCCGCGGGTCGAAGCGCCGCCTGATCTTGAAACCGACGCCGAGGCTGAAGAGCCCGCGCCGCCACAATTTCCCCTGACCGTTGACGAGGAGGAGGAGGAAGGAGGAGAGCCCGAGGCTCCGGCCGAGCCGGAACCCGCGCCCCCTCCCGACGTAAGCCCACCCGCGTGAGCGACACATGGCTCAGTGAAGCTCGCAGTGGTTGGCGCCGAAAAGCTGAATTGCTCACATGATTAATTACACCGAGCACGTCCGGCGGCTCATGTCAGACATCGTGTTACGCGTGCCCAGGCTGTCGTTCCTGGACATGAACCGTATCCTGGTGTTCGCACGCGCCGGTCGAGCCGACCGTGAAGGACCCTACGCTACCTGTCATTGCGTGTGTCTTCCCGCCAGCGAACCGGGCTACTACTTCTGGCGCGATCAGACGACGGGAACCCTGACGCGCCGGTCAGAGTGGTTCGTCACCAAGTCGCCGGTCGTGCGCGTTGGGTCGAACCAGATCGATTACATGGTGTCCTTCACACTGCCCCGGTTCTGCGACCAGCAGCGGGTGAGTGCCCGAAAGCGAGCCCGCTATCCCGGGCATCCGGTGTGGATGGCGAAGCTGGACACGATCATTCATGAGCTTTACCACATCGACCCCCATCAGCCGGGCATCCGGCGGATCGAGCGCGCCGACGGTAGCCTCTCGGCCAAATGCCATAGTCCCGCGTTTTTTCAGGATGTGGTGGAAATGGTCACTCAGTATCTGACCAGCAGCCCAGATCCGGAGATCCTCGAGTTCCTTCACTACGACTTCGCCGACCTCACCGCCCGCTACGGCGGCGTCACGGCAACGACGTTCCGGGGGGCATCGTACCCGCGCCGTTACGTCGAGGCAGTGTCGCCGCCCGCGGACGCGTCTATTCCCAACTGTCCCGTGGAGCGGCTCGACCTGCCGCGCGCGGCCACACATTTCACCGACAGCGATCTGGTGACTCGACGATTCTTCGCCGAGCCGCAAGGGGCGCTGGCGCGCAAGAAGGTCCGCGCGGCCTGACCCGAGAATCCTGAACGGGTAGCTGCGATTTCCTGACGACCGGCTTCAGGAACTCTTAAGTTGCCCCGCGATCCAGCCTGCCATAGCGTCTTGGTCCCGGCTCATTCGCCAAGTGATGCACTTGCGCGGAATTGTGGAGGTGCCGCCGCTATGCACGCCGCTGTTGTTTCCTGCACGTCATTCATACTGCTCTTGATCCTGGTCCCGACCGCTGCCGCACAGGACGCTTCGCTGGTTGTTCGTGTGGTCGATCCCGGTCGCGCCGTCGTTGCCGGCGCACCTGTCATCCTGAGGCACGTTCAGTCCGACACCCAGCTGACCGCAGTCAGCGATCGCGAGGGGCTTGCCCGTTTTGCGAACCTCACGCCGGGCGAATACCAGCTCGAGGTTGCCGCCAGGAACTTCGGGATCCATCAGCAGACGATCGCGATCACGGCCGGCGAGCAGACCGTCCAGGCGCTTCTGGCCATAGCGCCGTTCCAGGAGCAGGTCACCGTTGAAGGCGTGGCGACCGTCCCGACCATCGGTCGAGTGAACGTGCCGCTGCGCGATCAGCCGCTCACGGTCAATACGCTGACCTCGGAATTCCTCGCCGAGTACGCCGTCAACGATCTGGTGACAGCGCTGAAGTACATACCGAACGCGACCGCTTACAGTCAGTACGGTATCTACCAGTACTTCACGTTCCGCGGCTTCAGCGACAACGTGCAGATGGTCGACGGCATCCGCAACGAGGGCAATCGCGTCAATACGCAACTGGCCAACGTCGAGAAGATCGAGGTCCTCAAAGGCCCCGCCTCCGTCCTCTACGGAAGCGAGGCGATTGGCGGCACTGTCAACATCGTGCTGAAGAAGCCGTCGCCCGACCCGAGCTACGACATGTCGGCAACCCTGGGGCGATGGGACACGTATCGCGGTGCGGTCGGCGCCGCGGGTCGGGTGGGCTCGATGGACCGCGTCTTCTACCGCTTCGACCTCGCCGGCGATTCGGCCGAAAACTTCAGGCACGATCCCGGGAAGCGGGTGAATGTCACGCCATCAGTCACATGGCGCGTGTCCGACGCAGGCCGAATGAACGTTCGATACAGCTACGACCGGAACCGCGCGGGTGGTGACAGCGGCATCCCGCTTGTGCCGCTCACGGGTGGCTTCGTTCCCGATCCCTCTCGCTCGGCAATCGGCGATCCGTTGTCTCGTGCGGTGCAAGGTGACGGAAGTGATTTCATCCCCAACGTTCCCCGGGACAGCCGATACAACACGCCGCAGGACTTCGCGCTCGGAACAGACCAGAACACCTTCATCAGCTACGCGCAGACGTTCGGCGCCAACCTCGCCTTGCGCAATACGTTCGGGTACCGGCATTTCGACGACGAGTACTGGGTCGCCGAGTTTCTCGACGTGACGCCGCCGAGCCGCGTCAACCGCGGCTTCCTCTATTTCAAGCACCATCGCCGGCCGTGGACCAACCAGGCGGAGCTCAGTGGGCAGGTCAAGCTCGGGGTCACGAACAACTTCCTGATCGGCTACGACTACCAGG
This sequence comes from Acidobacteriota bacterium, assembly GCA_032156805.1. GTDB lineage: Bacteria > Acidobacteriota > Vicinamibacteria > Vicinamibacterales > UBA2999 > Gp6-AA40. The sequence goes on along the minus strand of JALDXQ010000204.1, from coordinate 1,544 downwards.
ACTACAGCAACTACACGCATCGCCGGGCGGGCGCCAATTTCAACACGACACCCATCGATCTCTACGATCCGGTCGAGACTCACGTGAACGTGGATCTCGACTCGTTCCCGGTCACTCGCAGCGATCATTTCACCAACGAGACCAACGCCGTGTTCCTGCAGGACACGGTGACGGTCGCACCACAGGTCAAAGCAGTTCTCGGGGGGCGCTTCGATCGGATCGACCGCAAGAGCCACAATAATCCTGTGGCCAACGGCGTGGAGACGGAGGGACCAATCACGTCCGGTCAGTACAACAAGTTCACGTACCGCGTCGGAGTAGTGTACCAGCCGGTCAACTGGATCGATCTCTACGCACAGAACGCCACCTCGTTCAGGCCGAACTTCAACGTCCAGCCGGACGGCAGCCTTCTGGAGCCGGAGGAAGGAGAGCAGTTCGAGGTCGGACAGCGTTTCCGGTTCATGCGGGAGCGGCTGCAGTTGTCGACCGCGTTTTTCAACATCGAGAAACGCAACGTCGCACGCTCGCTTGGCGGCGGCCTCTTCGAGCAGATCGGCAAGCTCCGCTCACGTGGCTTCGAGGCCGAGGTGGCCGGGTCACTCACGTCCAGGTGGAGCCTCAGTGCGGGGTACGGCTATACCGATGCCGAATTCCTCGACTACTACTCAGGCAACATCAACCTGACCGGCAACACGCCACGGCGCGTTCCGGATCACACGGTGAACTTCGTAACGTCCTATGCGTGGGCCAACGGGTTCTCGCTCAACGCGGGTATCCAGGCCGTCACGGATCAGTTCATCAATGACACCAATACCATCTCGTTCGAAGGTTACGATGTCGTGAACCTCGGCGCGTCTTACACCCGCGGCCGGGTGCAGTACCTGCTCAACCTAACCAACGTCAGCGACAGCCAATACTGGGCATCGTCGCTCGGCAATCGCCAGCTGTATCCTGGCCAGCCGTTCAACGTCATGGCAACGGTACGCATTCAGACGAACTAGTGGACTGTAACCACTGAATCGGTAGTGCTATACTGCAGCGCCATATGGCGCTCACTCTGACAACCGATGAACGCACCGAATTGGAACGCCGAACGCGCAGCCGCAAGATTCGCGCAGAAGACGCGCGCCGCGCGCGGGTGATCTTGATGCTCGCGGACGACGAGTCGTTCACCACCATCGCGACGGCGGTCGGCTGCTATCCCGCGTACATCGCCCGGTGGAAAGACCGGTTCGAAACGGAGCGCCTGGCGGGCTTGCAGGCGAAGTATCGCGGCCAGCCGCCGACGGTGCGGACGCCGGCGCTCGAAGCGCGCGTGCTGTCGAAAACGCGGCAGAAGCCGCCCGATGGCAGCACTCACTGGACGACGCGGAAATTGGCCAAGGTGCTGGGCATCAGCCACATGCTCGTCGCGCGCGTGTGGCGTCGGGCGGGCTATCAGCCCCATCGGTTCGAGCGCTACATGCTCTCGGATGATCCGCAGTTCGAGGAAAAGGCGGCCGACGTGATCGGGCTCTATTTGAATCCACCTCAGCACGCGGTCG
>JALDXQ010000203.1:0-12655 GCA_032156805.1 Acidobacteriota bacterium | reverse complement strand
ACCCTGGACGCGATGATTCGAGTCCAGGCTGTAGGTGACCTTCCCTTCGAAACGCTTCGATTTGTCCGTGAACACGTAGGGGATGTTCGTGATCACCAACTGACGGCTGATTGCGTTGGTCTGCAGGCGGCCGGCGGTGAAGAACCAGACCCGGTCCCTGATGACGGGACCACCCACCGTGTACTCATGGGTCGGCACCACGTCGTCCAGCTTGGTGTCGTTGGCGAACGGATCGTTCTCGCGCTTGGGAACGAGGGCGCGCCAATTGTCGTTGGTGAGTGTCTCGCGGAACGTGCCGCTGAACTGGTTGCCTCCGGACTTGGTGACCATATTGATCACGCCGCCGCCAAAGCGGCCGAATTCAGCCGAGACACCCGCCGTGGCCACGGTCGTTTCCTGCAGCGCGTCCTCGATGACCAGGTCCTGCGCCTGGCCCCTGAGGTTTTCGTTCAGCGACACGCCGTTGACCATGTACAGGTTCTCGAACGACATCGAACCCGCGACCGAGAAGTTCCCGGCAGGACCCGTTGGATGAACCGCCGGTGCCATCAGCATGACCGCGCGGTAGTCACGCTGGGTGGGCAGAGTCGACATCAGGTCCTGATTGAAATTCGTCGCAATCTGGCTCGTCTGGGTCAGCACGTCGGCGGTACGACCGACGACCTGAATGGTTTCAGCGAGCGCAGCGACCCCCAACTGAATCTGCAGGGGCAGCACCTGCGTGGGCGCGAGCGCGACCGATCGCTCCTGGCGCTGGAAGCCGGCGAGGTCGAAGACGAGTTGATAGGTACCCGAGGGGAGGAGCGGGAGGATGAAGTCGCCGTTCTCAGAGGTCACGGTCTCGCGCACACCCTGCAGGTTCGGCGACGTCGCCGTGACCGTGACACCGGGCAGTGCCAGCCCCTGGGAATCGGACACCTGACCCGAAATCGTGCCGGTCGTACTCTGAGCGGCCACGTGGGCCACTGGAAGGATCAAAAAGGCTACGGCCAACAACACTTTCACGCGCATCGGTCACCCCTTTACGCGCGGGTTCCCGGGGCGTCGTTGTTTCCCACACGCCCGGGTGCACCGCGCAGAACCATCGAAACACCCTTATCGGCCGCTCGACAATTCAACCCGACCACGCCTCGAGGTTTGGTGTCAGCGGCTGAAAATCATTGACGAGCCGCGAGTGCAGGGTTGTGAACTGCCGGAAATACGTGACATGCCAGTGGCCGCGTTGACACACGTCCCGCAGTTCGTCCCAGCTGATTGAACCGCGGGAACCGCCTAGAGTGGGGCGTCAGGCCGTTCGATGGTGCGCCACATGTGCGCCACCGGGCTGTTGTCGTAGCCGAGTCCCTCTTTCGGCTGCTTGAAATGACGGCCGATGACATCCACGAACACGTCGAGACTGACCTGCGCATTCGGGTCGAATGCGTAGAGGTCGTTCACCGTGACCATCCGGGCGTCGCCGTACCACTTGTGCTTCCGCACCATCTGATAGGTGGCCTCGATGTACGGCTCGGGACGATAGTCGTGTCCGAAGATGCGGCGATACAGATCGGGGTACTCGTAACCGTTCGCCGGGTCGGCGTAGAAGCGCAGCGCCTGGTGATACCTGATCGCGAAGGCAGCCTTCTCCGAGATATACGGCTCGAACAACTGCGCGCCCCACCACCCGTGATCGACCTTGATGATCTCCTGCACGACGTCGTGCAGCAGACAGGCGATGACGACTTCCTCGCTCATCCCGGATCTCAGCGCTTTGGTCGCGCTCTGCAGGCAGTGGTTCGAGGTGCCGTTGAACCGCATGGTGAAGAAGTCAACGAGCCGGGGCGCCTTCGGCATCGGGTCGAGCCGCTTGACGTTGCCGGTACGGGCGGCGAACAGATTCCCGACCCCGCGTCGCGTCGGCCGCGTCTCGATCTGGGCCTGGAGCTCCGCCATCGACGGGAACGTCTGGGCAGCGGGGGCCTGCTGCATGGCAACCGCCTCGTTGAGGCGCGCGCTCATGAACTCTTCCAGAGCATCGGCCTTGGCCTCGTCGCTCATCAGACCGACAGCCGTCGTCCCGCCCAACGTGGTGATGAACGCCCTGCGATCGAGCTCCATGTTCGCTCCTCGGCAGGTCTACAAACCCGCCTCTACACCCGGGTGAACACTCTAGCTGTCGCCGACCCGCGTCTGCGCACTTCCAAGTATAGACCGCCACATTCGCACCAGTACCGGTGCGCGATCCTGTGGCGACCCTCTCGCCTGCCGCCGCTTCCGCTGATCGATATCGGACGAGTAGACGCAGATTCCCTCGGGCGCTGGCTGCACCCGCAGCTCGAACCACCGCGTGCTGCCATCAGGAAAGGTGAACTCGGTCTCGAACACCTGCGGGATCCGCTCTTCCATCGCGCGCCGCAACCGGCCGAACATGGCGGTCTGGTCGATGCCCGGATACTCCTCGAAGATCGAGTGTCCGACCAGCTCCTCGGCCGGCCGCCGGCCGTGCCGCGCGGCGGCGGGATTGAGGTAGATGTAGTGCCAGTCGTAACCGATGACTTGGAACCCTTCCGGCAGGCAGTCGAGTGCACGGCGGAGGGGATCGTGGTCGAGGGAAGGCGGAAAGACACCAACCAAGTCAGCCATGGCGGCGAGTGCCACTGACTATAACCGAGATAACCTGTCGGGGATGAAGTCACCCTATCCCGGCGGTGTCGGGAGAACTCCGGATCCCGTCGACGGTGCCGCACAGGCGGGACCGCAGGACACCGATGAAACGACATGCCCGCGGTGCGGCGAATCGCACGACCTGGCCAAGGTCAAAGGCTGCATCAAATGCCTGAAGTGCGGCTTCAAATTCGACTGTAACGGCTGGTAACCTATCCCTCTCTTTACTGGAACGGATCACCGTCGATGCGACGACTTGACCTGCTCCGGCGACACTCTGATTGCGATGCAGCTTCAGTCAGAGCATACGTCGACGTGCTGGGTGTTCGTCAGGCAGTCACAATGCATCCAGATCAGCACGCGTGAGCTCTCCGTCACCATCGAAGGGCCACACCGCGCTCCCGACAGGTATCACTTCGACTGCGAGCGGGATCTCCAGTCGTTCCAGATGGCATTGGCAGAGCAACTTACCGAACGCGGCTGGTTGCTCTGCGCCTCGAAGTCGTCCTGATCCTCGATTCTTGATTGCGCTCCTGCGTGTGGGTCGAGCCACGAACCAGCGCCCGATCGGTCAATCAGCAATCGACAATCATCAATCAAGAAGTCATCAACAATCACAGATCCCGGAATCAACAATGCTCTGAACACTTCAGATCGGCTCAGCGCCCGGAATGCCGTCCTGCACCACCCACGAGGCTTCGGCGTAGCCCGTGCCAAGCGCGTTCTCCACGCTCGTGACGAAACGCAGGTCGAGGCGCATTTGCTTTGGAGTCACCGTGGCCTTGAAGTATCCGCGGCGGTCACCTTCGTAGTACTTGATGTGGGGATTGAAGGGAATCATCGGGGCGTAATACGGGCCATACGGCGTGCCATCTCCTCCGCTCGTGATCGCAGGGGTCACGAACTCGGTCGCCACCGTCGGCGCGCTGGGATCCTTGAAGTCCACCTTGAGATCGTTGACAAACGTCGAATGCCAGTCGCCCGTCAGGAACACGGGATTGCGCACACCTGACGTGACGACATCGGTGAGCAGTCGCTGGCGCGCAAGCGGATAGCCGTCCCACGCATCGTTCCAGAACCAGTTCGGCTGAATCGTCGCGTGCTCGAGTTCGGCCAGCAGCAGTTGTTGTCCGACGATGTTCCAGACTGCATCGGAGTGGTCGAAGCCGCGCGCCAGCCATCGCTCCTGCGTGCGTCCGAGCATCGTGTAGTCGCCAGACACCGCCGCATCGCACCGCAGCGATTCGCCATCACCGCATGGATTGTCGGTACGGTACTGCCGATCGTCGAGCATCGAGAACTCGGCGAGACGCCCATAGCGCAGCCGCCGGTAGATACGCAGCCCCGCGCGCGTGAATGCCGTTCGCGAGCTGATCGGCATGTGCTCGTAGTAGGCCTGATAGGCGGCGGCGCGCCGTGCGGTGAACGCCGGCGACGGGCTTCCCCACTCCGGCGCCAGGCCTGAGTAGTCGTTCTGCACCTCGTGATCGTCCCAAATCACCAGGAACGGGAACTTCGCGTGCACGGCCTGCAGGTCGGGATCGAGCTTGTAGAGCGTATGCCGCAGCCGGTAGGTCCGCAGATCGACCGTCTCCGGCTCGAACCCGATCGGCACCTGGCCCCGAGGCGTCATGCCAATTGCGTATTCGTAGGTGTAGTCACCGAGGTGCAGGACCAGATCGAGATCGTTCGCGAGCATGTCGCGATACGCGGTGTAATAGCCGCTCGACCAATCCTGGCAGGTCGCAAATGCGAACTGCAGCCGGCGCAACAGGGCCTGCGGATGCGGAGCCGTGCGGAAATGGCCGATGGCGCTCTCTTCCGCTCGCACGTCGAACTGATAGAAGTAATCCCGGCCCGGGCTCAGCCCGTCGACCTCGACGTGCACCGAGTGCGCCAGTGCCGCCTCGGCCCTCGCCGTTCCGCGCGCCACCACATGACGCATGCGGCCATCGGTCGCCACGCGCCACCTGACCGGGATCGCGCGACGGCCAAGATGGGCCGGGTCAACTGGATCGGGAGCCAGTCGAGTCCACAGCACGATGCCATCCGGCGTGGGATCACCTGATGCCACGCCCAGGGTGAACGGATTGTCGCCGAACGACGAGGCGGCAAAGAGTTCGCGCCCGGGCAGCAGCGCGAGCCCGAGGCTCGCGGTCACGCCGCCCCATGTATGGCGCAGGAAGCACCGTCTGTCGAAGTCAGAGAACTGCGTCTTGTGAGGCGGCATGCTGGCGTCTCGCGAGGGAATCCGCGCCCAGCTAGGCGCGTGAAAATGAGGCGTTGCGCGTGCGTATCAGGAATCTCGACTCCACGAGCCTGGTGAGTACGGCGCTGCACAGCGCCGAATCGAAACTCCAGAGACGGGCCGCCTGCGCCTCGGTCAGCTGCAGTCCTGGCATCTCCATGAACTCTGCTTGAGCCCGTTGCAGGGCGTACGCGAAGGCGTCGGCGGGTTCGCTGCCGCGCGTGATGTCCGACACAAAGGTTGGTTCTTTCATAGCGTGCATCCTGGTTCGCGATGAGCGTAGCGAGCACGCGTATCGCCACGATCACGATGCCGTAACCTTGCGGTGTCGGTGATTCGCGTCACGGGATCCGCACACGCTGCGACTTTACGGTTTCGTCGCCCAGCCGTCGCTCGAACCACATACGACACCAGCATCGTGTGGTTGATGAGAGCGATCACCCTTGCATTGGGGTTGCTCGCTGCGGCGCAGGTCGCGGTCGCTCGGCACTGACCACGAGCAACGACACCATCAGCGGTGAGGAGCCGGTCGCCGCACCGGAGGCGGGACTGGTGCAGTAACCACGGAGACTTCATGAATCCAGGACTCATCCCCTTGATCGCCCTCGCCGGTGTCGCAGGGATCCTGCTCGCCTGGTATGCCATTCGACGACTGCAGGCGGCGCTGTGGACGCTTCGGGCACGCGCGTGGATGCCGTCGATGTCCCGCCGGTTGTCTCGCTGGGTCAACGCGGTTGACTACACAGGAGACGCGTTCTTCAGTGCCGATGGCGCCGACGCGCACATCGTGCAGCGCCGATCGGAGGCGCTCGCACGGCTGGCAGTCTCCTTCCGCACGACCCATGCGGAGTCCGCGGCCTGGGGCGCACGGGTGCGCGAAGGTTTCTCGGACATTCGCTTCGCCGACGCCAACCGCGTGCCTTTTCCCTTCGCGCGGTTCATGCGCGATCAATTCGACCTGACGACGGTCGTGACTGAATCCAACGGGCCTCACCTGCGCGACCTCGAGGGTCAATGGGGCCTCGACGTGAGCGGATCTTACGGCGTCAACGTGGCCGGCTTCGATCGCTACAAGACATGGATCGAGCAGGGATGGAATCGCGTCAAGGCGCTCGGCCCGGTGCTGGGGCCCGTGCATCCGATCGTGGCCGACAACATACGAATGCTGCGAACGGTCTCCAGACTGGACGATGTGTCGTTTCACATGAGCGGCACAGAAGCCGTGATGGCGGCCGTCCGCCTGGCGAGGTTCAACACCGGTCGTACACTGATTGTCTGCTTCTCAGGTGCGTACCACGGATGGTGGGACGGCGTGGTCGCCGGCCTGGGCAGCGAGCGCCCGCTTGCTGACTGCCTCACGCTCAAGGATCTCGATCCGGCATCGCTCGAAGTGATCAGGAGGCGTGCGCACGAGATCGCTGCCGTGCTCGTCAACCCGGTGCAGTCCTTCCATCCGAACACGCCTCCACCGAACGACGCGGTGCTCCTCACGAGCGACGTGCGCAGGACCGACGGGTCGCGCGAGCGCTACACCGAGTGGCTGATGCAGCTGCGCCTGGTGTGCAGCGCCGTGGGCGTGCCACTGGTGTTCGACGAGGTCTATACCGGCTTCCGGCTCGCCGTCGGCGGTGCCCAGGAGTACTTCGGCATCCGCGCCGACATGGTGGTCTACGGCAAGACGGTCGCCGGAGGCCTGCCGATCGGTGTCGTGTGCGGCCGGCGTGATCTGATGCAGCGGTTCGATCCCACACATCCCATGCGACTCGCCTACGTCGTCGGCACCTTCTCGGCGCATCCGGCCATCATGGGCGCGATGTACGAGTTCCTGACATGGGTCACCGAGCCAGGGCGAGAGATCGACTATCAGGTCATGAATCAGCAGTGCGCGGAATGGGTGCGCTCGACCAACGCGCGCCTGGCCGACGAGGCGCTGCCCGTTCGCGTGATGCACCTGGGAACGATCTGGACCGTCCTCTTCAGCGAACCCGGGCGCTACAACTGGCTCCTCCAGTACTACCTGCGGGCCGAAGGCGTGATTCTCAGCTGGGTCGGTACCGGTCGCTGCCTGAGCAGCATGGACTTCTCAGCCAGGGATTACGTGACCCTGCAGCTCGCACTCGTGAATGCTACCGCTCACATGAAGCGTGACGGCTGGTGGTTGGATGCCACCGATCGCCCCGAAAAGGAGAAACGCATGAAATCTCGGCTGATGCAGGAGATGTTCGGAAGCCTGGTCCCTCCGGCGTTCAAAGCCTTCTACACCGAAGTCATGCTGCGGAAGAAGGACGATCACCATGCCTCTCACAATGATTTCGGGAACCAGATGCTGCATCTCGTCAGCTCGAGCGTGTTCCTCTACTGCTACGCCATCCTCGCCTTCGACCTCACGAGCGCAATGTGCCTCGGCCTGGCCGCCCTCTTCGTCCGCCAGTTCGGACATGCGGTTCTCGAACCGGACGCTCACGACAAGGAGATGACGCTGCTCGGATACACCACGCAGAACAAGACGCTCATCGTGATCGGGTACACGCTGATTCCGCTGGCGGTCATGATCACGGCTGGCAGCGTGGGCGTCACGTCGCTCGTGGAGCAACTGCCGGTCATCGCAGAGTACTGGTGGTACTGGACGCTGTTCGTCATCCTCGCTCGCATCAGCTACCTGGTCTGGAAGTTCAGTTTCCGAACCTCGATGATCTGGTATGTCAAACTCGTCACCGATCCTTTGACTGACGTCGTGACGTATTTCCCGCGCCGGCAGCGCGCCTGATCGTCGGCGGCCACCGCGAATGATCCTTTCGGCATGACTGCGTGGCTGCTCTGCGCGGCGGCGGTGCTCTTGAGTGTGGAGCGCATCGCCTACGTGCTGATCTGGCGGGATCCGTCCACGTTCAAGCGATGGTCAAAACATCCATCAGTGGCCTCGCTTGGTGGGCCGGTCGAGCTGCTGACGTGGCTGTTCGTCGCGTTCAAGGTGCTCCAGATTGCCGTCTTCGCCGGCTGGCACCTGGTGCTCGGCGACGGCACGATCTGGCCCTACTCCCGTGATCCGGCGGTGGTCGCCATTGGCCTGGCCTTCATCGCAGCCGGCCAGGCCCTGAATGTCAGCGTCTTCAGGCGACTCGGAAAGGTTGGCGTGTTCTATGGGAATCGTCTTGGTTACACGGTCTCGTGGTGCCAGCGGTTCCCATTCACCTGGTTCGAGCATCCACAGTACGTCGGAACGGTGATCGCGATCTGGGGCTTCTTCATCGCGATGCGCTTTCCAGCACCGGACTGGATGCTCATTCCGCTGCTCGAGACCGTCTACTACACGGCCGGAGCACGCCTGGAACAGGACCCAGTCGCGCCAACGACGCTGAAGCGCCGGTGGAGGTCTTCGTAGGTTCTTCCGGCTCGCTCGTGGCGTGCCGCCCGGTCGCCGCACGCAGTCGAGCGGTGGACAGCGCGTCAGGCACGGTTCACCACGGTGATCGCTTCAGAGGACGCCACGGTTGCCGCGGCATCGTAAACGTCGCGATAAGTCCGGTAGAGAGGTTCCATCGCGCGTTCCCACGTCCTGGTCAGCGCGTATTGACGGGCCGACTGCGCGAGTTTGACGCGCACCGGTTGAGCGAGCACGCCCGCGATGGCGGCGGCCCACTCCTGCGGGTCGTCTCGATGACAGACGGCCCCGGTGCTTCCCGCCACCATGTTCTCGCGTGGCCCCCCGGTCCCAGAGACGATGACCGGCAATCCGCTCGCCTGCGCCTCGAGGACGACATTGCCGGCGGTGTCGGTGGTGCTCGGAAACACGAAGCAGTCGGCGGAGGCAAACGCCTCGGCAACCGCCGCCCGCGACAACGAGCCGGTAAAGACCGCATCGGGCAACGACTGGCGCAGCGTTCGGAGCAAAGGACCGTCACCGACGATGACGAAGCGATGTTCGAGCCCACGCTTGTGCAGGTGGTCCGATATCGCAGGTAGATGCGTCAAGCCCTTTTCTCGAGAGACTCGGCCGACGTAGAGCAGCGCGGGGCGACGATCGGACACGTGCCACTGGTCGCGCACGGCGGGCGATCGTCGCGCGGGGGAGAAGAGTCCCGTATCGACGCCACGCGGCCACACGTCGATCCGGTCCGGGTGTGATTTCGCGGCTATGAGCAATTGGCGCGTGTGCTCGGACGGCGCCAGCACCCTGGCACACCTGCCGTACGGCCAGCGCATGTACTCGCGCATGAGCGCCCCGAGCCGTTGCGATCCGCTGAGCAGCGTCGCGTACGCGGCGAGGTCGGTGTGAAAACTGCCGATGAGTGGCAGTCGCAACCGCCAGGCCACGTACATCGCCGCCAGCCCAATCGGCCCTGGCGTCGTGAGATGGATCAAATCGATGCGATCCGCGCGGGCGCGCCGGAGAAATTCCCGGAACCGCGGGAGGTATATCTGCATCTCGCGGTAGAAGGGAATCGGCAGGCCAATGGAGCGCAGCGCGAGGTAGCTGCCGGTCTCGAGCGGTTCAGGGCCGGCGGTGTATACGCGGAGATGCATCCCGGCAGGCACCGCCTGAAGCGCCGCCCTGAACGTGGTCGTGACGCCGTTGACCTTGTCGAAGTCGTTGTCCGTGAAGATGGCGACTCTCATGTGGTGTGTGTGTGCACGTGCAGGTCGAGCGTCACAGGTCCTCCTGACGGGACGGCCACTCGAGACCACGACGCGTCCCCGTATCCTCTACAGAATCTTGCGGTGCGGTGACGGTCCCGTGGCGAAGCTGAAAATTGGCGGCCGCTCTCGCGGCAATTCGGTGTGTCAGGCCGCCGCCCAGGATCCGTTCCGGAAGAGCGTGAGCGCGATGTCGACGTTGTCACGCAGCGCACGACGCACGGCCGGCCAGTTCTTCTCCGCGCGCACCAGCGTCTTCCACGAGTAGAGATGTTTCGGCTTGTGGAAGTCGCTGTTGGCGACGTACGGGTAGTGCTTCAGGCTCGTCACGGAAAACAGATCGTCCCGGTTCGCGGCTTCCCACACATCCACCAGGTCGGCGAGCTGCTCGCGATGATCCCAGAGGTAGCAGGTGCTGATCTCGATCCGCCTCGTCGTGCGATGGTGAGGGTGGCAGGCGATACTGAGCGCATCCTGCCGCCGGATCTCGCGGAGGATGTCGTCGGCGGACTGATCGGCGCTGATGTAGCGCTGGATGTCGAGTGCGATGATGTGCGAGTTCTTGCGGCCGCGCAGGCGGTTCTGTGTGATTTCGGCCCCCGGGATCACGAGCATGCCGTACTGGTCGAGTGCACGCCTGGCCTCGGCGCGAATGTTCGCGAGGTACTGCTCGAAGTCGCGCTCGCGCACACCGAAAGCGCGGCGTCCGAGCGTGGCGATCCGGCCGGCACGGGCCAGCACGTCCTTCTTCATCAGGATGTGATCGGTGATGGCGATGACATCGAACTTGCCGGTCGAGCCGTAGAGGTCGATGACCTCGGACACCGACAGCTTGCCGTCGCTCCACTGGGTATGGACGTGGAAGTCACAGAGCAGAAATGGTTCATAACCTGGCATGGTCAACTCCCAACGTCCAACTCGCAACGCCCAGGCGTCAGATGCGCACGTCGATGTGTGTCGTGTCTTTCGGCCGCCCGCGCAGCAGCTCCGAGGTGAAGTTGCGCACGTACAGCCGGAAGACTGCACCCTTCCCCATCGCGATGTAGCGTCGCGCCGAGGTGTAGAGAAAACAGTCGTGGAACAGGCCCACGCGACCGATCGCGAACAGCCGCCGGCCGACGTTCGTGTCCTCACCGTGAAACTCGATCGTGGTGTCGAAGCCGCCGATGCTCTCGAGCGCCTCGCGCCGGACCGCGAAGTTGCCGCCGTAGAAGATCGTCCCGATGCGGAGCACGTACTTCACGAGGACCTGGGTTGCCGGCGCCAGTGTGTAGTCGTAGGCGCGAATCAGCAGGCGCCCCCACCAGTCCCAGTCGTAGAAGCGGTACGGCCCTGACAGCGCGATGAGCGACGGGTCGTCGAGCAGATGGCGTTCGATGCGCTCGAGCCACATCAACGGAGCCCGACAGTCGGCGTCCACGTACACGAGGACGTTTCCCGTCGCCGCCAGTCGCCCCGTCTCGCGCGCGACCACGAGGCCTTTGCGCGGTTCGTCCACCACGCGCACGCGCGGAATCTCCTCCGCCACGGCACGCGTCGTATCGGTGCTTGCGTTGTTGATGACAAGGAGTTCGTCGGGAATGCGGGACTGGGCCAGAAGGGAATGCAGACAGGCAGCCAGGTGCTGCGCTTCGTTATGGGCGCAGACAATGACGCTGATCACGAGCGCCATCGCTGCGCCTGCCTTACTAACTTGATGCCGCCGCACCCGCATGTGCGCCGACATCCCCGCTGCCGTGGTATACCCACGTGCATACACCCCCAGCCTAGGGGCCCCGCGTGACGCGGGGATCACGGCCGGGGAACGGTTGTGTTAAAAGACCACGCGCCGACATCGGCCCTGGAAGCGACCATGCGACAGACCAGCGACACAGTGGCGATCATCCTCGGCGGCGGCCAGGGAAGCCGGCTTTTCCCCCTGACCGCGACGAGGTCCAAGCCAGCCGTTCCCATCGGCGGGAAATACCGCCTCATCGACATCCCGATCAGCGGGTGCCTGCACGCTGACATCCGTCGCATCTTCGTGCTCACGCAATTCAACTCGGCGTCGCTCAACCGGCACATCTCCGGTACCTACCGGCTGGATCGCTTCTCGGGCGGATTCGTCGAGATCCTCGCCGCCGAGCAGACCCCGGACAACCCCAACTGGTACCAGGGCACTGCCGATGCGGTTCGCAAAGCCGCACGCCATTTCAGCCAGCACTCGGCCGAGTACGATCTCATCCTCGCCGGCGATCACCTCTATCGCATGGATTATGCCGACCTCGTCAGTGAGCACAAGCGTTCCGGCGCCGAGATCACCATCTGCGCGCAGCCCGTGGATATCGAGACGGCGACGCAAATGGGCATCTTCCGGTTCGATGCGGAAGGAAACATCATCGCGTTCGAGGAGAAGCCCAAGCACGCACGGCTCGAACAGATCGGCCGCAGCATCCCGCCGGGCTCCAACTTCGCTGAGCACGTCGACGGAACACCGTTCATGGCCTCGATGGGCGTGTACGTATTCACGAGACGCGTGCTGCTGGACATGCTCGAACACGAAGCCGGACATGACTTCGGGCGCTCGCTCATCCCCAATGCGCTCGGCCACTACAAGGTGAGGCCGTACCTCTTCCGCGGCTACTGGGCCGATGTGGGAACGATCGAATCGTTCTATCAGGCCAACATCATGCTCGGGCGGCTCGACGCACCATTCCATTTCTGGGATCGCGAGCGGCCCATCTACACGCACTTGCGCCATCTGCCGGGCTCGCTGATGCCGGAAGCGCGCATCCGCGACTCGCTCGTGTCCGAGGGCTGCTACCTCTCAGGATGTGACATCGACGGGTCGATCGTCGGCGTCCGCATGTGCGTACGCGAGGGCTCGCGCATCACGCGCTCCGTGCTGCTCGGTGCCGACTTCTACGAGTACGGGCTGCCCGCCGATCACGCGCCGGGCCTTGGACTGGGACGCAACGTCGTCCTCGATCGCGTCATCATCGACAAGAACGCTCGCATCGGTGATGACGTGCGCCTGGTCAACGAACAGAACCTCGAGTCAGCCGATGGCGACGGCTACTACATCCGCGGCGGGATCATCGTGGTGCCTAAGGGAGGAATCATCAGGCCCGGCACGGTGGTGTAATTCTG
>JALDXQ010000202.1:0-12675 GCA_032156805.1 Acidobacteriota bacterium | reverse complement strand
CTAGTATGCGCGCGTCTTTCCAGCCGATTCCCTCAAAGAACTGAATAGCGATCAAGGAGCCAGGACATGGTCATCAGACGTGTGGGAGCTCTATCGTGCGCCAGGGTCGCGGGCGTGCTCTATCTGATCCTGGGACTCGTGTTCGGGGCGTTCGTCTCGCTGTTCGCGATGGGCGGCGCGATGCCGGGGCCACACGCCGGATTGCTGGGCGGCATGTTCTTCGGCGCTGGCGCGATCGTCATCCTGCCGATTTGCTATGGCGTCTTCGGCTTCGTGATGACCCTCATCGGGGCCACGCTGTTCAATCTCATCGTCGGAATCACAGGGGGCATCGAAGTCGACGTCGTCTGAGCGGCGGCTCAGCGCAGCGCGGCGATCACGCGCGGCCGACTGGGACTGACGACGAGCGTGTTGACGAGGAACCGTTGGCCATCGGGGGTCACGTCGAAGGCGTGATACGCGCCGTACGGGTGCTGCAGCTCGAAGAGGGGCTCATATCCCTTCACGGTGACTCCGGCGGACATATCGATCTGCGCCGACATCAACATCTTGTTGGGAGCGACGTAGTAGATCTCCTTTCCATCACGCCGCCAGCGTGCCTGCGAACCGCCGTCGGCCGATATGCGCCAGCGCCGCGTTGCCGCGGGGAATGGCGCGACGAAGACCTCGGGTTGACCCGCATCAGCGGCGCTGAACACCACCCAGCGGCCATCCGGCGAAAACGACGCCCAGTTCTCGGACGCGGCCGTGGAGAGGTACGGATAGGGCGAGCCTGTTCCATCGCGCAGCAGTACCCAGATGTCGTTGCTCGTTCGATCGTTGTTGGTCACATAGAGAACGTAGCGTCCGTCCGGTGACCAGCTCACCGGCCACTTGCCCTCGTCGCCTCCAAGTATCTGCGTGCCCTGCGACGCGTCGGTTGCCGGACCTTCGAGCAGGGTAAGACGTTCCCTCGTGAACGAATTGAGCAACACACGCGCGCCATCGGGCGACCAGATCAACCAGTTCTCGTCGGCTGGATCCGACGTGAACCGCGTCCGCTCACCCGAGGCGAGGTGATAGAACCAGATGTCACGCGTCGCGTGGGCCACGTCGGTCACGGCGACCGCGACGCGCGTTCCGTCGGGAGAGATCTCGAGGTTGCCGTGATCGGCGATCGGCCCTACCGCACCGAGGCGCTGGCCGGTGCGATCGAACCAGATGAGCCGGGAGAGGATCGCGGGACGCGACGACTGCGCGACCGCCCACGGGGCGGCGGCCGCCGCGAGCAGCAAACCGAGAAGGGCCCGGCGCATGGGGCGATATTACTGCCCTTCAGGATTCCGGGTTCGGGGTTCCGGCCTCAGCCGTGCAGTGCCGTGGTCTTCCGGATCGGAGACACCTGCGCTCTCAGCTCCCGCAGCCACGTGTCCGTCTGCAGGCACACTCGTGCGAAGCGGGTGAAGTTGAGACCGAGGCGATGGACGCATTCGCTGTCGACCGAGAGGTTGAAGCCTTCCGCACCCAGGCCCATGCCGATGTTCTTGGCCACCATGTTCGCGATGACCACCGCGTCGAGCACGGGTGTGGATTTGCCCAGGTGCGCATCGTGATGCCGGGCAATCGCATCAGTGACCACCTCGGGGAAGTGCCATTCGATCGCGATCGCCGCGCCGACGGCAGCGTGATTGACGCCGAATAGCTGCTGCTCGGCTTCGACGAACGTCACGTGGTGCGCTTGGGCGTGACGCACGATGGTGTCAACGCTGGCATTGAGGCAGCGGCTCATCACGAGCTTGCCGATGTCGTGCAGCAGCGCCGCCGTTGTGGACACAGGGGGGAGATTGGCCGACGGGCACTCCTGCATCAGCGCGCGCACGGCCAGTTGCGCGGCCGCGGCGTGTCCCCACAAGTCGTCTTCGCTGAGATCGTAGAGCGGAGCAGAGGTCCGCAGGCGCACCAGATATTCGCCGAGCACCAGGTTCAGTAAAGGTACGGTGCCCAGACGAACGACCGCCTCGCCGACTGTTTCCGGTGGGCGAGCGCCGGCATGCGCCCACGACCGGGCGAGGCGCAACACCGAGGCGGCGATTGCCTGGTCGAACTCGACGAGCTCGGCAATCCGGGCGAGCGACACGTCCTCCCCCTGCATCAGCGCCACGAGGCGCTGCGCGGTGATTGGCATGGGCTCGAGTTGCTCGATGCCGCGCACCAGGGTGGATGGAAGCCGTTGTCCGCCGCTCATATCGTTGGTCCCGTGAGGACCGTGTAATCGTCATTCGGGTCGACGCCTTGAACCCTGGCCCTGCGATTACCGCTATGCGCAAACCTTTTCGCACAGCGGATGACTTCCGGCTCATCATGCAATAGACTGTGAGGCTGGTTGGCGTGAAGAATTCAGCGCCAATGTCCCTGTGGATCTGACGACATAACGACAAGCGGTCGGTGCGGTGATCGTTCATATCAATCACATTTCGCAGAGTAAAAAGGCGAGGAGCGGCCAGCGTTCACCTCAGAGCGAAATGGCGGGCCTGGTGACGGGGTCGCTGATGTCGCTCGTCGAAGACGGCGTCCTCGATGCCCGCATGGCTCCGTCCCTGCGGATTCACCTCGACTGGATCCAGTACAAGACCAACTTTCGCGACCCGGTGATGGTGCGCCGGACGACGGGCACGCAGGGGCAGGCGCTGCCGTTGGCCGAGATCGCCATCGATCTGCGGCAGGCCGATGCGGGCAAGCTCCAAAGCGACCTGGCGCGCGCGGTGAAGAGTCTGGATGCGGGACCGGAATCCAACGTCGAGAACCATCTCTATCTCGACGACTTCCGGCCTTACCGGGACTGCCTGATCTGGAGCTTCAATCGTCTGTTCTGGCGGTATCTCGGCGATTGGGAAGCGGCGTCGGGCAAGGGATTCGAGGCGGCGCTGCCGGGCGGATCGTCGGATGCCAATCATCCCCAGGCGGTGTCCGATTCAGTCGCCGACTTCTGGACGCTGCTGCGCGATCTCGACGCGCGCGGCCAGCTGCCGGCCGAGATCTTTGGTCTGGAGATCGGCGTCGGCTCAGGCGCTCGCGCGGCCGCCTGGCTCGATCGCTTCAAGGCGCTCGACGAGCAGTGCGGCACGAACTTCTACTCGAAGCTCCACTTCATCCTCGGCGACTACTCGCCGACCAGCCTGGAGCGTGCCGTCGCGGCGGTGGCGCATCACGGCGACCACGTCAGCGGCGTTCCGCTGGATGCGCTCAACCCGTTCAAGTCGCTCACGGCGCATCGCTTCAAGATCATGTACGTGCACCTGACCAACGTGTACGACAACCTTCCGTTCGACGACATCGTGCGTCGCGACGGCAAGTTGTACCTGGTCGAGGTTCGTGCCTACCTCAACGGGCCGCTCGTGGACACGCTCGTGGCCGACTTCGGGATCGCGCGTGCCGATCTGCCGGCCATGGTGACGAAGCTGCTCGACGGTGGTCCGTATGCCGTCTTCGAGGGCGAGAAGGGTGTCGCGTTCTGGCGACGGCTGTGGGACACCTTCAAGCTCGAAGAGCGGCTTCGCGTGCTCGACGACCGCGAGGAGGACCATGTCCCCCCCGGCCTGACGCGCACGCATCTCGAGGACCTGCTGGCCGAGGCGCCGGATGATGTGCGGTTTCATATTTCGAGGGGCGCGGGCGAGAGCTTTGCCAACACGCTCCCGTTGCTCCACCCGCGCGGGTTCCTGCAAGTGCAGGACATCTTCGTCAGCGAGATGGACGACTACCGCAAGGGATTCAAGGGACCAGGGAAGCTGGACGGCTCGCTGGTGACGTGGGTGAACGGTGCGCTCCTCCGAGCCGTTGGTGCGCGCGCCGGCTACGACGTGCACTTCGCACCGTTCCCGTACAGACCCGGCACGAAGACGAGCATTCTGTACACCACTCAACGGGATTAGTCGGCTCTTGGCTTCCGGCTCTCGGCTCTTGGAGGCCCAGAGCCCGAAGCCCAGAGCCCGAAGCCCACAGCTGGAGCCGACAGGGATAATAGAGACCATGACGCCGCCACAGCCCATTCTTCCGACCACCGTTATCGGCAGCTACTCGATGCCCGAGTGGCTCGAGCGCGCGAAGAACGAGTACCTCTCGCGTCGTCTGAGCCGTCGCGATCTCGACGAGATGCACGATGCCGTGCGGAAAGCTGCGATCAAGGACCAGGAGATCGCCGGGATCGACATCGTCTCCGACGGCGAAGCGCAGCGCGACAACATGATCGACTATTTCACCGAGCGCATGCCCGGTGTGCAGGTCGACCTGGGGTCGAAGCGCTTCTACTACGACTTCTACGACAGCATCGTGCGATCGAAGCTGGCGACTGGAACACTGGGGCTCTCGGAGGAAGCGCGTTTCCTCGGCCGCTTCACCGATCACAAGTCGAAGATCTCGATCTCGGGCCCGCACACGCTGGTCAAGCGCATCCAGAACAAGTTCTACGACTCAGAGGAGGCGTTCGCGCTCGATCTGGGGCGTGTGCTGAACCTCGAGCTCAAGGAACTGGTGCGTGCGGGCGCGACGGAGATTCAGATCGACGAGCCGTACTACTCGGGCTTTCCGGAAGATCTGCCCTGGGCGCTGAAGGCCATCAACGCGATGGTGGACGGTGTCAGCGCGAACGTCACGCTCCATGTCTGCTACGGGAACCGGTACGGCAAGCCCTCGTTCGAGGGAAGCTACAAGTTTCTGTTCCCGGCGATCCTCCAGGCGAAGATCAACACCGTGTCGATGGAGTTCGCGCGCCGGGGTGAAGACGACCTTCAACTCTTCAAAGAGTTCAACGTGCCGTTCAACGTCGGCATCGGCGTCATCGACGTCAAGACCAACGAGGTCGAGTCAGCGGGGTTCGTGGCCGACCGCATCCGTCGCGCGCTCGAGGTCATCCCGGCTGAACGCCTGGTGATCACGCCGGACTGCGGGCTCGTCCGGCTGCATCGCGATGTGGCGTTCGGCAAGATGTGCGCGATGGTCGAAGGGACGCGCGCGGTTCGAAAGGAACTCGGCAGATGAAGCCGCTCGCCGAGCGGGTGAAGTCCGGCCAGTTCCTCTACATGACGGAGCTGGTGGCATCGGGCCTCAAGCGCGAAGCGCAGGTACTCGAGATCGCCTCCAAGCTGGCGATGATTCCGGAGATCGCGGCGGGTAGCATCACGAGCTACGCCGGCGGTCAGCTCGGCCAGGATTCCATTCGTGTCGGCACCGCCGTCCGCGCCCGCGGACTCGTGCCCAACGTGCACCTCACCTGCGTCAGCCAGGATCGCTCGACCATCGAGAAGACGCTGGTCGCGCTGCAGGCGCTCGAGATGCACAACATCTTCTCGATCAGCGGCGACTGGCCAAAGGCGGCGCAGAAGACCGCCGTCTTCGACATCGATTCGGTGCAACTGGCGGCGCACATCGCCGAGAAGCGCGCGCGCACCGGCACGCCGTTCTTCATCTCGTGCGCGGTCTCGCCATTCAAATACCAGCGCGAGGACCTGCTCTATCAGTACCTGAAGCTCGAGAAGAAGATTGCCGCCGGCGCCGACATGGCAATCACGCAGGTTGGCTGGGACGCGACCAAGTTCGTCGAGCTGAAGCGGTATCTGGATGAACGCGGCCTGAAGACACCGGTCCTCGGCAACGTCTACGTTCTCAGTCGTCGAGCCGCAGAGCGGATGAACACGGGCAATCCGCCCGGATGCTGGGCCTCGGACGAACTCGTCGCCGTGCTGAAAAAGGAATCGGAAGCACCCGACGGCGGACTGCAGGCGCGCCTCGAGCGCGCCGCGAAGAGCGTGGCGATCCTCAAAGGCATCGGCTACGCCGGTGCATACATCGGCGGTACGCACGACGCGAAGCACATCAACCAGATCATCCGCCGGGCCGAGGAACTGGCGCCCCGGTGGGAGGAGCTCGCCGAGGAGTTGCAGTTCGGCAAGAAGGACGGCTTCTATCTCTACAAGCGCGACCCGCAGCCGAAGCCAACACGCGAGTTCCTCCCGACTGTGATGGACGCGGCCGCGAAGGCGTTGCCGTTCGTGCCGTGGTCGAAGAACGTCAAGGACTCGCCGATGCGCCGCGTCTTCCAGGGCGCGTTCCGCTGGCTCGATCGCCATCCTCGGCTCAGCCACTACTTCGAGCGATTCGAGTACTACGGGAAGAAAGAGGTCTTCGGCTGTCAGAACTGCGGCAACTGCGTGCTCGGGTCGATGGAGTACGTCTGCCCGCAGACCTGCCCGAAGCAGATGCGCAACGGACCGTGCGGTGGCACGTTCCACGGCAACTGCGAAGTGATCGATCAGGAGTGCATCTGGGTGCAGGTGATGGCGCGCGCCGAGGCGTCCAATACGATCGACCAGCTCAAAGTGTTCGTGCCGGCCCCCGATCGCAAACTGACGGGCACCGCGTCGTGGCTCAACTTCTACCTCGGTCGTGACAGCAGGCCGGGTCGTCCCAAGGATTTGTGGAAAGGTGGGGCGGGCCCCGGTCGCACGGTGCCGATCGAAGCAGACGAACATCTCAACACAGCGGGACCGTCCGCCGCCGATCTGGCGCTGGCCGCAAAGGCGGCCAAGACTCCTCCGCCAGCCGGAAAGGCTGCAGGTAAGCCGACCGGGCCTGCGCCTGCCGGCAAAGCCGATGGTGAGATGAGGCAGGCCGGATAACGTCCGTTACGCGTGTCTCCCTTCTGAATTCTGCATTCTGAATTCAGAACTACTGCACACAAGGATCAGCTACCGATGAAATCAGCGCTCGAAATCGCCCACGAAGCACAACTGCGTCCCGTTGCCGAGATTGCATCCACCGCAGGGATCCTCCCCGAGGAGCTCGAGCAGTGCGGTGAGTTCCGCGGCAAAGTACGTCTGTCGACTCTCGATCGTCTGTCATCGCAGCCGAACGGCAAGCTGGTGATCGTCACCGCCATCACGCCCACCAAGGCTGGCGAGGGCAAGACGACGACCAGCGTCGCTTTGACGATGGGCCTGGGGAAGATCGGCAAGAAGGTCATGCTCTGTCTCCGCGAGCCGTCGATGGGTCCGGTGTTCGGTGTCAAGGGCGGCGGCACCGGCGGCGGCTACGCGCAGGTCGGGCCGATGGAGGACATCAACCTTCACTTCAACGGCGACTTCCACGCCGTGACGGCGGCGCACAACCTGCTCGCCGCGGCGCTTGACGCGTCGATTTACAACGGCAACCCGCTGCACATCGACCCGTCGACGATCACCTGGCCGCGAACGGTCGACATGAACGATCGCGAGCTGCGCTATTCGGTGGTGGGGCTCGGTGGCAAGACCCACGGCGTGCCGCGCGAGCACCAGTTCGTGATCACCGCGGCGTCCGAGGTGATGGCGATCTTCGCCCTGTCCAACGGCCTCGCGGACCTGCGGCGCCGCCTCGGGCGGATCGTCGTGGCTTCGACCCATACCGGCGAGGCGGTGACCGCGGAGATGCTGAAGGTGGCCGGGGCCATGACCGTGGTGATGAAGGACGCCATCAAGCCGAACATCGTGCAGACGCTCGAAGGCCAGCCCGCGCTCGTGCACGCCGGTCCATTCGGCAACATCGCTCACGCCGCCAACTCGATCCTGGCGGATCGCATTGCGCTGAAGCTGGCCGACTACGTCATCACCGAAGCGGGCTTCGCCAGCGATCTCGGCTTCCAGAAGTTCTGCGACATCGTCTGCCGCGTCGGGGAGTTCACACCGAGTGCCGCCGTGCTCGTGACGACCGTCCGCGCGACGAAGTCTCATGGGGGCAAGCCCTTCAATCTGCTCGCCAACGAAGATCTCGATGCGATCGCCAAGGGGGCGGACAATCTTGCCGCGCACGTGCAGATCGTCCGTCAATACGGGTTGCCGTGCGTGGTCGCGATCAACAGCTTTCCGACCGACACGGCTCGCGAGATCGAGCTCGTGCGGGATCTGGCGCTGAAAGCGGGCGCCGAAACGGTGGTTGCGCACTCGGGATTCTCGCAGGGGGGCGCCGGTGCCGTGGACCTCGCGAACGCAGTGACCGCGGCGTGCAAGAAGCCGAACACGTTCTCGTTCCTGACGCCGAACGGGACGCCGCTGGTGCAGCAGATCGAGGCGATCGCGACGAAGCTGTATGGCGCAGCGGCAATCGACCTCGAGTCACAGGCGCGGAAGGATCTCGAGCGCATCGAGAAGCTGGGCCTCGCGCACGCACCGGTGTGCATGGCGAAGACGCAGATGTCTCTGTCGCACGACCCCGCGCTCCGCAACCGCCCGAGCGGCTTCATCCTGCCAGTGCGCGCGCTGGTGCCCAGTTCGGGCGCCGAGTTCGTCGTGGCGCTCTGCGGTGAGATGCAGCGGATGCCAGGACTTGGCAAGGCGCCGGCGTTCATGAACATCGATATCGATGGAGAGGGCAGGACGGTCGGATTGTTCTAGCGTTCCCGGAGGGCCACATGCCGCGCGCTCGGCCGGTGAAAACCCGCGGGCTCACACACGTCGCCCTGGCCGTGCGTGATCCGCAGCGGTCCCTGCGGTTCTATCAGGCAGTGCTTGGTGTCGTGCCCGTGTATCAGGGGGACGACTTCGTGCAGGCGCAGACGCCGGGCAGCTGGGACGTGCTCGTGTTCGAGCGCGCGCCAGCTTCTGCCGGCAAGAAAGGCGGCGTCGCACACTTCGGATTCCGGCTCCAGCGCCCGGCGGACATCACCCGCGCGAAAGCGGTCGTGCAAGAAGCGGGCGGCGCGATTCGCGACCATGGCGAGTTCGTGCCCGGCGAGCCCTATATGTTCTTCACCGATCCCGACGGCTATGAAGTCGAGATCTGGTACGAGCGGCCTACGCCCGTCGATCCGCGTCGCGCCGCGGGTCGATCGGCCCGCTCTCGCCCGCGACGACGATCGACCGCCCGCCGGGACGGTTGACCGGGAGATCTACAATCGAGCCAGCATCGGGAGACTCGAGATCATGGCCATTCCCGGATTGCGCTACGTCTCTGACTACGTTGATCCCGCGAGCCACGACCGGTTGTTCGCCGCCGTCTCCACCAACAGCTGGCTGCATGATCCCGGCGGCCGCGGCTTTCAGATCTATGGCTACAGCTATCACCATACGAAAGGCGGGATTCACCGTATTGACGATCTGCCTGACTGGGCGGCTGATGTCGGGAAACGTCTGTGGCAAGACGGCCTCATGCCATATGTTCCCGATCAGTTAGTCGCGAACGAGTACCCATCGGGGACGGGCATTTTCCCGCATGTCGACGCCCCGTTCTTCGATGACACCATCGTCTCTGTCAGCCTTGGCTCGTCATGTGTCATGGTGTTTACCGAGTCCGACACGGGACGAATCGAAGAGATGTTGCTCGAGCCGCGCAGCGCGCTGGTCATTGCCGGCGAGGCGCGCGACAAATGGAAGCACTCGATTCCACCGCGCCCGCAGGATACGTGGCTCGACCAGGTCATCCCGCGGGGCACGCGAGTGTCGTTGACGTTTCGAAAGATGCTGCGTACGTCAGGGATGTAACGGTGTCAGCGGACGCCGCGTCAGTGATATCCTGCCCCTTCCGTTTTCTCACGAGGAGTGTCATGGTCCTGACTAAGTCCGAACTGATCGCTTCGCTTCAGCACGAAGTCCGCATTCTGGTCCACTTGTCGAGCAAGCTCGATCGCGGGATGCTCGATTACCGTCCAACCCCGAAACAGCGCAGCGCCATCGAGTTGTTGCGGTACCTGACAATCATGGGCCCCATGCTCGTGAAGTTTGCCAGGGCAGGAACATTCGATCCCGCACAGTGGACGGTCGAGGAGAAAGCTGCGGCGGCGCGAGACTTCGACCAGACGGTGGCCGCCATTGCCGCGCAGAGCGATACCTACGCCACGCTGATCGGAGAGATCTCCGATGCCGACTTCCGTGGCGAGATCGAGATGTTCGGCACCAAGACGACGCGGGGGGCGTTCCTCGTGAACCTCGTCCTGTGCGGACACGCGGCATACCGGACGCAGTTGTTCGTGTATCTGAAGGCGTGCGGGCGTGACGAGCTGAGCACCATGAACCTGTGGGCGGGCATGGATGCGCCACCCGTCCCGGCCTGAGACTGCGGCCGTACGTCCGTGACCGAGTTGCTGCGCATCTGAATTACGGCTCGGTGCCGTGGAATGCGTGGCGTCGCGAACATCCGGACGCGTCATCGTTCTGGATCATGCCGATCTCAACGGCATGATCCTGATCGGGATCGACTTCGCGAAGGCCGGCGCCCGATACTCGCCGGAGGATCTCCAGTGGGCGTTGCACGTCCCGTCAGGATAGTGGCGGAGACACGGTTTGCCGCGGAGACGCGAAGCCACAGAGGAACGCACGGCGACGCGAAGCAAGGAGGGACCATGCGAGCCTGGACGACAGTTGCCGTGTTGGCAACCATTCTCATGACGTCCGCCGCGGTGCGCGACACCGAGCGGTCCGCACAGGCACAGACTCGGCCCACCGCTGACGCCCCCATCAGGCTCTACGTCTTCGACGGCGGCATCCTCGAGTCCGATCCCGCGCGTTATCAATTGACGAAGGAAGACGTCGGCGAGACACGCTTCTCGATTGCCGCGTACCTGATCGTGCACCCGAAGGGGCTGCTGATGTGGGACGCGGCGGCCGTGTCCGACGCCGAGTGGACACCGACCGGAAGTCCGGTCCGGCAACGCCTCGTGCTGGGAGACGGACAGGAACGCTTCGTCACCCTGACGCGCCCGCTCGCGGCGCAACTGCAGGCGGCCGGACACGAGCCGTCAGACATCACACACCTGGCCTTGTCGCACTATCACTGGGACCACACCGCCAACGCCAATCTCTTTGCGAGTGCGACGTGGCTGGTGCGGCAGGCGGAGCGCGACGCGATGATGGCCGAGAAGCTACAGGGCGCGAGCAGGCCGCAGACCTACTCGGCGCTCGCAAAGAGCCGCACGCAGATCGTGACGGCTGACGAACACGACGTGTTCGGAGACGGCACCGCGATCCTGAAGGCCGCACCAGGTCATACGCCAGGGCACCAGGTTCTGTATGTGAAGCTGCCCGAGACCGGGCCGATCGTGCTGTCTGGCGACCTCTATCACTACCCGCAGGAGCGCTCGATGGCACGCTATCCGACCTTCGAGTTCAACCTCGATCAGACGCGCGCCTCACGCGCAGCACTCGACACGTTCATGGCCAGGACGAAGGCTCGTCTCTGGATCCAGCACGACTTGACAGCGCACGCCGCGCTGAGGAAAGCGCCCGAGTACTACAAGTAGGGATCTAGAACTTTGAACTTCTCACTTGGTCCTGGGCAGCATGTCGTCCGCGCCGCTGAGGCGACGAAGGATCACGATCGTCTGTGTCGTCACCTGCTGGTTTCCGGTCGGCGCGAGCCTGACTGTGAGTTCGTTGTCCTTGATATCCGCGTATCGCCGCAGGATCGTGCCCGCCGCCGGACTGGTGCCGCCGAGGATGTTGTGGAACACCTCACCCGGATAGACGGTGAGCGCACCGTAGTACCCGAGATATCCCTGCAGCGCCGCACGTGCTTCGTCAACTGTCGGGTTCTCGGCCGCAAACGGCTTTCTGTTCAACGTCGGGAAGTGCACTCCGACGAAGCCCCCGGGCGTATAGACGATGACGCTCGGCGCACGTCGCGACTCCGACACGACCTCGCCGGTTGTGGTGTTCACCCGCCTTTCGACGACGTGTTCCCAGAAGCCGACTGCCTGACGATAGAACGGCGAGAGGTGATCGATCGTCGGCACGCGCTGCCACGTCCAGCGGACGCCGCCCTGCGTGTGGGGCTCGTCAATCGACGTCATCGTCAGTCGATCGCCATCCTGCTGAACGGAACGCGAGAACTCACGTCCCATGGCGGTGAGACTGATCGCCCCCTGCGCCTTGAACGTGATGCGCTTGTGCTCGACGTCAGCCCGATAGCCGCCCCAAAATCCGCTGTAAGCCGCGAACATCCCGAGCGGGTCCGTCTGCGGTGTCTCGGGCTGCTGGCGGCTGGCGGTCGTCACGAACTCGAAGGCGTGGCCGACGGCGTCGAAGATCAGAAGTCCGCGTGCGTTCGCGACCCGTTCGGGCTTCTCGCCAGAGACGCCTCGCTCGACAGACGCGAGCGTCCATGAGCTGACGAGAGCACCTGGCGTGAATGACGAAGACTCCTGAGCGACCGGCAGCGTGGTTGACCACAGCACCAGCGCGACACCCAACAGCGCGACTCTTGTCATCGTTCGGCTCCAGCTCGTTTCATGGGGGAGAAGAAGGGCCGTCGAGGATGTCCCGTACTTTCTGTGCGATGACTCGCGGGGAGAACGGCTTCTGAATGAAGTTGGCATGACTGGGCAATACGCCGTGGTCGCCCAGCGCATCATCCATGTAACCCGACATGAAGAGCGTTCGCGTCTCCGGTCGAAGGGAGGCGAGCTCGCGGACCAGTTCGGGCCCGTTCATGTCGGGCATCACGACGTCCGTGATGAGGAGATCGATCGCACCGGCGTGGCCGCGCACGATCTCCAGCGCTTCACGTGCGGACTCTGCGGCAAGAACGTTGTAGCCGTTCTTGCGCAGCGCCATCTGTAGCAGGTTACGTATCGCCGGCTCGTTCTCGACGATGAGCAGCGTTTCCGTCCCCGAATGTTCCGCCGGCGGGGGAGTCATGACACCAAAAGCCTGAACGCAACACTAGCCTAACTCAGGC
>JALDXQ010000201.1:0-12688 GCA_032156805.1 Acidobacteriota bacterium | reverse complement strand
GCGAAGTCGCCAGGGTGGACAGGCGTTCATCGGCCACATACCAAGCTTCGCGATGTGCTGGCACGGCACCACGGGCAGGCGGATTGGGCCGAGACAATCGTGGACGATGAGAGCCTGTTCGCGCAGTGGATCTCGATGGCGCCTGGACGCAAGACGCCGCGACGCATGAACGGGGACACCCGTGAGTGGTGGATCGTGCAGTCTGGCTCACTGCGCTTCACGGTCGAGGGGCGCGAGCCGATCGTCGCGACCAAGGGCGTCATGGTGCAAGTCCCCTATCGCACGCTCTATCAGATCGAGAACGTCGGCACCGAGCCCGCGCTTCGCTTCGAGGTGAACGTAACGCGTGCGCGCAAGCTGTATCCGATGGACGAGAGTCCGGTCCCGGTGCCAGGCTTCGAGTACGTCCCGACTCGAGTGACCGGCGGACGCGGCGTACTCGACCCACAGAACCGTCCCGTGGTGGATTTCAACAAGGTGGTGGCCGGGGAAGAGCGCGGTGGCGCATTCGTCACCGATGATCGGAGCTTCGCGAACATCATCCTGGGGCCGTACCAGAAGCCGCAGCCGGGCAACAAGGGCCACTATCACGAGGAGGGGGGCGAGTTCTGGCTGATCATGCTCGGCAAGATTCGCTACAACATCGAGGGGCTACAGGAGTTCGAAGCCGATGAAGGCGACGTCGTGTACGTGCCAAGACAGACGTGGCACCTGGCGAGCTTTGGCGGGAGCGAGGGGATGCGCTCGTGCCGGCTGGCGATGAACGGCTTCCCCTATCAGGCGCACATGTTCGAGCAGGACTAGGCGGATCTATGGACTTGTCGTTGTCGAGACTTCTGGTTGTGTGTGTGTCCGCTCTGTCGGTCATCGGTTGCGGTGCGCCGTCGACGTCCGCCCCTCCAGCTGCTGAAAGCACTGCGCCGGCGGCTGCCGCGACTCCCGAGGGCTCGCCGGGAACGGTGACGCTGCCGACCGGATTTCCGGAGCGGCCATTCGTCCGCGTCCAGTTCGACAAGCTGTCGTGGCGTCCCACCGAAGGCAACACACTCGGCGTCGAGACCGCGATCGTCGAAGGTGATCCCTCGAAACCAGGCTACTACCTCACGATCAACCACTTCCCCGCCGGCGTCATGAGCCGTCCGCACTATCACCCTGACGAACGCTACATCATCGTGCTGCGCGGGACGTGGTACACGGACGAGGGTGAGGTGTTCCGTCCGGCTCAGACGATCCCGCTGAAGCCTGGCGACTTCATGCGACATCCCAAAGACGGTCCGCACTACGACGGCGCGCTGGATGAAGACACCTGGGTGGCAATCAGCGGCTACGGCCCGACAAAGGCTACCGTCATCGACGGCGGTGAGCTTTTCGGACGGTCTCGCTAGCGTCGATCCATTGACGAGGGAGCTCGGATCCAGATCTACCGCGTACTCGGCGTCGTGGACTGGGCCGGCGCAAACGCCGTCAACGTCTGCCCCGCTGGCATGAGCAGCAGCTGTCGCCCATCGACCAGCACGGTGCTCGGCGCGCCCCAGAACGTCCCGGGTAATCGATGCCGCCACAACACCTGACCGGTATCCGACTTCACTGCCATCAGCGTCCCTGCGTGGTCGCCGGCGAATACGAGGCCGCTCGCTGTCGAAAGCACGCCGCTGTACGAGGGACCGCCATAAGGCACTTCCCACTTGCGCTCGAGCGTCACCGGATCGATCGCGCGCAACGCACCCGTGCCGCCGCGATCACGCGTGCCGCCGCCGGTGACGAAGTCGCCGAGCTCGTACTGCCCCGGTGAACGGCTCGTGTACACCTGACACGTCTCGCGCGCTGACACGAAGAAGAGGCGTCGCACCGGATCGAATGATGGCGACGTGAAGCTGCTGCCACCCGCGAGATCGGGACATGTCCGCGTGCCCTCCGGTGTCGGCCGTTGATTCGGCAGCTCGATCGGTCGGCCTTTCGCGTCAACGTCCTTCGCCCACGTCGTCGTCACATACGGCTTGGCCTGGATGAAGGCACCGTTCGTGCGATCCAGCACGTAGAAGAACCCGTTGCGATTCGCCGTGATGAGGGTCTTGCGCGCGCGTCCACCGATGGTGAGATCGGCCAGCACCTGGACCTGATTCGAGTCCCAGTCGTGCTCGTCATGCGGCGTGTACTGAAAGTGCCATCGCAAGCGTCCGCTGTCGGCGTCGAGCGCCACGACCGAGGCGGTGTAAAGGTTGTCGCCGCGGCGATTGCTACCGTAGAAAAGCGGATTCGGGTTCCCAATCCCCCAGTAGAGGAGATTCAGCTCGGGATCGTACGAGCCGGTGATCCACGTGGCGCCGCCGCCTCGCTCGTAGTGACCGGCGGGCCAGGTATCGCCGCCAGGTTCTCCCGGTGCGGGAACGGTGTTGAACCGCCAGAGTCGCTTGCCGGTCTCCAGGCTGTATGCGTCGAGGAACCCGCGCGTCGCGAGCTCGCCGCCTGCCATCCCGACGATCAGCTTGTCCTTGACGACGAGCGGCGCGACGGTTGCTGAGTAGCCGAGCCGATAGTCAGCGATCGGCACATCCCACATCGGCGTGCCGGTCCTTCGATTGATTGCCATCACATGCGCATCGAGGGTCGTCATGAACAGACGATCGCCGGACACGGCAAACCCACGGTTCACCATGCCGCAGCACACGCGCAGATCAGGGGGCAGCTTGCGCTGGTAGTGCCAGATGAGCGCGCCGGTACGGCCGTCGATCGCCCATGCGTGGTTGTAGAGCCCGGTGACGTAGAGGTTGCCGTCGATGGCAACGGGCGTGGCCTCGAACTTGTCCCTGAATCCCGAGCCGAGGCCATTCTCGAACGTCCAGAGCGGTGCCAGACGCGCGACGTTCTCCGGTGTGATCTGCGTCAGCGGGCTGTGACGCTTGCTCGTGTAGTCGCCCGAGTGAATCAGCCATCGCGACGGATTCGTGAGCCCGCGCAGCAAATCGTTCGCGCCGATCTGTTGTGCGTGCCCGTACGCCACGACGCACACTGCCAGCCCGAGCGCAGCCAGCCACGAAGCACCCCTCATCCGCGTCATGGCGATCGGTCACATCTTAGTCCTTAGTCCTTCGTGCTTGGTTCCTGGTCCGTGGAGTGGTCCTTGGTTCAAGCACTAAGCACCAAGGACCAATTCGGCGCGGGGTATCACTCCCGAATGACCATCAGTGGATCAATCCGTGACACTCGACGCGCCGGCAGCAGGCATGCCGCCGTCCCGACGGCAAGGATCGTCAGCACGACGATGGCGTAGGTCAGCGGATCAGCCGGACTGACGCGCCACAGCAGGCTGCCGAGCGCCCGGGTCACGGCAAGTGCCCCGATCAATCCCAGTCCCATGCCCGCGATCACCAGCAGCAGGCCCTGCCGCACGACCAGCCGCCGCACTGCACCTGTCTGCGCGCCTAGTGCGATGCGTATGCCGATCTCCCGTCTGCGTTGTCCCAGCATCTGGGCGACGATGCCGTAGACGCCCAACACGGCGAGCAGGACAGCCATCGCACTGAACAGCGCAAGCACGGCGGACGTCTCGCGTGTGCCATCGAGTTGTCTGGCGCCGTAGTCCTCGATGGTGCTGACCTCGGTCATCACCTGCGTAGCATCGACTTCGGCGAGCGCCGCGCGTAACGCCGCGACGCTCCGTGCGGGGTCGCCGGTCGTCCGCACCACGAACGTATTGGCCAGCATGATCCGTTGCGCTGTCACCATGTTCATCTGGCGAGGGAGCTGCGGGCGCGGAACATACAACTGCGGCACACCACCGGTCTGATACAGATCCTGATTGACATCGCCGACGATGCCGACGATTTCCCGCGGCTGGTCGTACGGCAGATCGAGTCGAATGACCTTGCCGATCGGATCCGCGCCCGGCCAGAAGGTCTGGGCGAGCGCCTCGTTGACGATGGCCACCGCCACGCCTCCCGCCAGATCGCGGCTCGTAAATCGCCGGCCACGCACCAGCGGAATCCGGAGCGTCTCGAAATAGTTCGCGCCGACCGGATACCACTCACCAGACCAGGCGTGCGCCTCGGACGTGGCGAGCGGACGTCCGACTTCCGAGAAGCGCATCTCGAACGGCTCGGCACCAAGCGGTGCTGTCACCGCAAGGGCCGCAGATTGCACGCCGGGAATGATGGCGAGCCGCTGCCGGATCGCTTCACTCAAGTCGTCGATGCGCGAGCCCACCTCCACATCGAAGGGTGCCGTCTTCGCCGGACCATAGAAGCTTCGCGACAGCGGCACTTGAAAGCTGATCAGGTGCTCGGCATCGAAGCCTGGATCGGCCTGAGTCAGCCGCACGAAACTGTTCACCATCAGACCGGCGCCCGCGAGCAGCACCATCGCCAGCGCAACCTGCACGACAACGAGCATTGCCCGGAGCCGATGCTGCGCCGCGCCGCCGGTGCTCCCGTGCATCGCGTCTCGCATCACACCCATCATGTTGGGACGTGAGCCGGTGATGGCCGGAAGCAGACCGAACAGCACACCACTCCCGACGGTCATCGCGAGCGTCAGCGAGAGCACCATCGGGCTCGGGGATAAATCGGTTACGGACAGCGCGAGCGAGCTCGTGCCGGCGAACAGCCGCAGACTCCCCCCCGCGATCACGACGCCAACGACCCCGCCCAGAAGCGCCAGCAGCACGCTTTCCGTCAGGAGCTGCCGCACCAGGTGCCCGCGTCGCGCTCCGATCGCGGCTCGCACGATCAGCTCCTGGCGTCGTGTCGATCCGTGAGCGATCAGCAGCCCCGCCACGTTCGCGCATGCCAGCAGTAACACGAGCAGGACCGCTCCCTGAAACACGAGCAGCGGCGCGCGCACGCTGCCCACTGCCACGTCGCGGAGCGGCTGAACTCTGATCCCCCACCCGGTGTGCGACTCGGGCATCTCGCGTGCCAGTGTCACGGCGGTCTGGTTCATTTCTTCTTGCACCTGCGCCTGCGTCGTCCCCGGATTGGTCCGCGCGATCACGGTAAAGATTCTTCGGTCCGACCGCATTGCGACTCTGAGCTGCTCGTCGTTCTGGAACAGCCACAGATCGGCAGGCTCGATCAGCTCGAACCCGGGAGCCATCACGCCGACGATCTCCGCGGGCGTGAAGTTCTCGATTCGGAGCCGCCGGCCGAGGACGTCCTGGCGCCCGCCGTACAGGTTTTGCCAGAGCCGATGGCTGATGACGATCGTGCTGGTCTCGTCCGGTGCCGGCCACCGTCCCATCATCGGGAACGTCTGCAGGACATCAATCATTCCGAAACTGAACCACTGCGCAGGGACGCGAACCCGGCCTGGCGCATTGGGGTCGTCGTCGCCGACGTTGAACGCATTCGACAGCCGCACCGTGCCGACGCTCTCGAACACCTGCGTGTGATCGCGGATAGTGAAGTAGGCGAATGTATTCGTGCCTGCTCGCTGATCCGGCTGGTTCTCTGGTGTGAACCACGCCGCAACCACCCGGTCGCCGTCCGGAAACGGGAGCGGCTTCAACAGGACGGCCTGGACCAGCGTGAGCACTGCGGTGTTGGCGCCGACGCCGAGCGCCACGGTCAGAACAATCGCGCCGGCCAAGCCGGGACGGCGCGCGAAGGTCCGCATCGCCCCGCGCGCGTGCTGCCGGAATTCATCGGCAATCTGCAGGAACGACAGGCCGCGGCTCTCGCGCACGCGCTCGCGCACCAGCGTCATGCTGCCCAGCGAGCGCCGCGCCAGCGCGCGCGCCTCCGCCAGCGTCATTCCCCGAGCGACATAGTCGCGGGTCGTTTGCTCGACGTAGAAGTTCAGCTCTTCGTCGAGCTCCTGATCCACTCGCGTCCGACGCATCATCGATCGCAGCCGCATACAAACGCTGCGCAGCCAGCGCATCAACTGCCTCCTTCACCCACTCGGGCCCGGGTGCACCCGAGCGATATACCATTTCAATATCGAATGTCTATACGATACACTATTCGTGTCGTATCGACGCGGAGGGAGCACCAAGAGGATGGGTCGGGCCAAGAAAACGGAGCTGCTGCGCGGAACCCTGGATCTGCTCATTCTGAGGACTCTCGAACTGCAGCCGCAGCACGGCGTGGCAATCGCAAACCGAATCCGTCAGATCACGCAAGGCACCTTCCTCGTTCCTCCTGGCTCACTCTTCCCTGCTCTGCACCGGCTGGAACACGAGGGATGGATCGAAGGCGAGTGGTCGATGAACGATGACGGACGCCGCATCAAACACTACACGCTGACGCGTGCAGGCCAGCGACAACTGACCACCGAAAAGAGTCAGTGGCAACGGGTCGTCACCGCGATCAGTCGACTGCTCGACGAACCCTCGGAACAGTCGTAGGATCGCCGTTGGAGGCCGTCCATGTGGCGTACGTTGTCAGTCTGCTCGATGTTGGTGCTGTGGGCAGCGCACGCTCAGGCCCAGGCGCCCGTCTGCAAGGTCGATCCGTCGTGGCCGACCGTTCCGAACGACTGGATCTTCGGCGCCATGGCCGGCATCGCCACGGATTCCCGGGACAACGTGTGGATCATTCACCGGTCGGCGGGCGTCACGATGAAGAAGGCGTGCTGCAAGGCGGCACCTGTCGTCATGCAGTTCGATCCATCGGGTCGAATGCTCCAGAGCTGGGACGGTCCTGGCGACGGTTACGAATGGCCGCTCCCCCATAACGAGCACGGGATCTTCATCGACCACAAGGACAACGTCTGGATTGCCGGGCGTGGCGCGCCCGGAACGTCTGAGAACCAGGTCCTCAAGTTCGACAGCAAGGGGAAATTCCTCTTGCAGATCGGACGTCGCGGGCGCGGCACCGGCAGCAACGACACGGCGAATCTCGGTCAACCCGCCGACATGGCGGTCCACGCCCCGACCAATGAAGTGTTCGTTGCCGATGGGTACGGCAACAGGCGGATCATTGTCTTCGACGCGGACACGGGTGCGTACAAGCGGCACTGGGGCGCATACGGAAACCGGCCCGACGACGCCGCTCCGCGAACGACGTCGAATCAAGGACCGGGCGATCCGCAGTTCAACCAGGTGCATCACGTGCGCGTGTCGCGCGATGGACTCGTGTACGTGGCGGATCGGTTGAACCGCCGCATCCAGGTGTTCACGATCGATGGGAAGTTCGTGAAAGAAGCGTTCGTCCGTCGCACCAGCCCTGAAGCCGCGGGCACCGTCTCCTCGTTGGCGTTTTCCGCCGGGCCGGATCAGCGGTACCTCTATGTCGCGGATCAAGCAGAAGACGTGATTCTCGTTCTGGATCGACAGACGTTGATGGAGGTGGCGTCGTGCGGCCGGCTCGGCCGGCAGGCGGGACAGTTCGTTTCGCCGCACAACATCGCAACCGACTCGAAGGGCAATCTATACGTCGCCGAGGATTTGGGCGGCGCGCGCCTCCAGAAGTTCGTGTTCGCCGGCGCTGGCCAATAGTTTCGACCTCGGCAACGCTCGGGACGGTAGCGCGCTAGAATCGTTTGATACCGTGACGGTCCTCACGGCCGCGCCTCGTCGCGTGGCAGGAGCACACGAATGATCATGCGAAAGCTCGGATGGGTTGCACTTCCCGTGGCTGTGTTTGTGCTGTCGGCGACTGGACGTTGGACCATTGCCGGGCAGGAGCGTAGTGCGACACCGGCGCTCGTCCTCACTGCATTCGGCGGAAAGCCGGCCGACTACAAGGCACCCCGCACGCCGTGGGGCGATCCCGATCTCCAGGGCGTGTGGTCGAGCGACGACATGGAGAACGTCCCGATGGCTGCCGGTGGCCGCGGCGGACGTGGCGGTCCGGCGCCACAGGCTGGCCCGCAGCCGCTCTACCTTGACGATGCGGCGTACCAGGCGCGCGTGGAGCAGGTCAAGCGCGGTGCCAACCAGCGAGACACCAGCGCCGAGAGTTCGTTCCGCTTCGACTACGCCCGGCGCGCGTTTCCCCAGACGCGACTGATCGTCGATCCACCAGATGGCCGCCTTCCCGCGATCACGCCGGAGGCGCAAGGGCGCCTCATGCCGCGTGGCACGTACGGTCCCGGCCCGCTCGATTCGTGGAACGACTTCTCGCTCTACGAGCGCTGCATCACGCGTGGCATCGCCGGATCGACGCTTCGCGTCATCTACGGCAACGGCAACCGGATCGTGCAGGCCCCCGGTGTCGTTGCGCTCTCGTACGAAATGCTGCCCGACACGCGCATCTTCTACACGGACGGACGCCCGCACATCAATCAGCGCATCCGCGAGTACTTGGGCGATTCACGCGCCTGGTGGGAAGGCGAAGAGCTCGTCGTCGAAACAACCAACCTGACAAACCTGACCGCGGTGGGCGTCAATGGCAACGGCGTCCAGCACAGCGAGCAGATGAAGATCACGGAGCGGTTCCGTCGGGTCGCCAACGACATCATTCAGTACCAGGCGACCTTCGACGATCCGCTCACCTACGAACGGCCTTTCACGATTTCGTTTCCGCTGACCCCCCTCGATGGCGGCATGTTGCTGCCGTACGACTGCCATCCCGGCAACACGGCGATCTCGATGTCGCTCGCGGGGGAGCGCGCAGAAGATGCGCGGCTTGCGGCGGATCGCGCCAAGGGCATCATCCGCCCGCGGCGTTCGGTGCAGGACTGCGGCGCTGGCGTTGGTGCGGCCCCGGTGGCGGGTTGCAGCGACGCACCCGCGGGTCGTGGCACGGGTGCACTGGCAGAAGGTGCGGCGACCGGCGAACGCGATCAAGAGAAGTGAGGCTGACCTTACGTCGGCGTAAGGCAGAAACATAAGTGGCAACCGGTGGATATGCGCGAACGGCGGCCTGCCTGGCGCTGTTGATCGTATTTGCCGGCTACGCATACGCTCAGCGCGATTTCTTTTCCGGCTTTGGTCCGCTGCGCGGCGAACAGGGTGATCCCGCGGAGTTACCACCGCAAGAGTGGCCCGACCGCGACACCGCGGGATGCCACATCCTCTACACGAGCGTGCGCCGCGAAGCCAACGGATCGGGCTGGCGTACTGATTATCCCTGGGCACAGCGCAACCTCTTGATCCGAATGTCGGAACTGACCAAGACGCGGGTCAGCTGGCTCGAGCCAGGCGTTCCTCATGTGTGGCTCGTCCGGCTGACCGACCCCGCGCTCTTCGAATGCCCGTACCTCATGGCCTCCGATGTCGGCACCATCGGGCTGTCGGAGGAGGAGGTCAATGGTCTTCGGCTCTATCTGAAGAAGGGCGGCTTCCTGTGGGTCGATGACTTCTGGGGAGAGGCCGCCTGGGATCAGTGGACGCGCGAGCTGGCGCGAGCCCTGCCCCCTACCGAGTACTCGATTGAAGACGTGCCGCTGAGCGATCCGATCTTTCGCTCGATGGCTGCGGTGAAGAAGGTTCCGCAGGTGACCGGCATCGGCTTCTGGCGAGCGGTCGGTGGCAGCACCACCTCGGAGCGCGGTGAGGAAACTGCCGTGCCGCATTTCCGCGCGGTTCGCGACAACCATGGGCGCATCATCGCGGTGATGACCCACAACACCGACCTGTCGAATTCCTGGGAGCGGGAGACGGACGATCCGGCCTATTTCTACCAGTTTTCAATCGACGGCTACGCGCTCGGCATCAACGTCCTGCTCTATGCGATGACCCATTGAGGGGGATGCTCGATCCCGGGTCCACGCCCCGCGCCCGCCCTGCGCTAGAATCCACGCAGGCCGCTGCGTGATTCGTCGTGCCCCGGTGAACGAGACTCATGCAGCTCTCACTGTTGTAAGGAATCGAATGATGATGAGAACGTTTGTGTTGGCAGCTCTGCTCTTGTCTGTCAGTTCCGCTGTCCGTGCCCAGGAGCCCGTGGTCGGCGTGAAGGATCCCGAGTCGCTCTTCAAGGACGCGGACCCGGTGCTCAACCGGAACAAGCAGGCAACGCTGCACATCATGCGCGAACTGCTGCAGTGCGGACAGTGGGACCGCGCCGGCGAGTGGTTGACCAAGCGCTACATCCAGCACAACCCGAACGCGGCATCGGGCCTCGACGGTGTTGTCGCGTTCTTCACGAAGGTGCTGAAGGTCAAGCGCGTCGACAAGTGCGACAGGTTGACGACGGAGATCGTCGCCGTGATGGCCGATGATGACTACGTGACGGTGATGCTGCCGCGCAAGTATCCCGACCCGCGGAAGCCCGGCGCCGAGTACTACACGACGTGGTTCGATACCTGGCGGTTCGTCGACGGCAAGGCCGACGAGCACTGGGATCCAGCAACGATTGCCCCGCCCGCGGCGAAGTGACCAGGTAGCCGGTCTGCTCTGGAGACCCGGTAAGAGGAAAACGATGAACCAGCGATCTCGTGCAGTCATCTGGCTTTTCGCGACGGTGTGCGTCGGTGCATGCGTGCTCGCTGGTATCAGCGTGGACGCGCAGCAGCACCCGGACTTCACCGGTGTCTGGACGACGTACAACGAGCCGGGAGCCGCGCCTGCCGGCCGTGGCGGAGGTCCGCCACTTCCGCTGAAGGACGAACCGCGGCGGAAAATCGAGCGCTATCAGGCGCTCGTGAAGCCGACGGGCGATACACCCGGCGGCTACTGCCTGGGAACGGGGATGCCCGGCTCGATGCTCGGCTCAGGCGGTTACCCGATGGAGATTCATCAGCGGCCGGAGCAGATCATCATCGTCTACGAGGCGCACAACGAGACTCGCCGCGTCTACCTGGGTGACCGCATCGTCCCGAACGCTGACCGGTTGCCGGGACGGAACGGCCACTCGTCGGGACGATGGGAGGGAAACACGCTGGTGGTTGAAACGACGCACCTCGTCGAGCAGGTGGACCAGCGATACGCTCACAGCGCGAATGCGCAGATCGTCGAGCGCTATCACCTCGAGAAGGCAAAGGATGGCGGAGACGTGCTCGTCGCCGAGATGACGATGACGGATGCGGACTTCTACAGCGAGCCGGTGAAGATCGTGAAGAAATGGGCGCGCGTACCCAATGGGCATCTGTTGCCGTACGAGTGCGCCGAGGAGAACTGGATCAAGCGTCTCGAGGAGCTCGAGCAAGGAGCGAAGAAGTGAGCGCGAATCGTCGACACCACCTTTACGGAGCGCAGGTCATGAGAAGCATCGCGTGCATTGCGGCGGCCCTGGTCCTCTCGGGTGTCACCATGGCAGCGCACCACTCCGCCATCCAGTTCGACTTCGGGAACACGAAGACGGTCACGGGCGTCGTCATGAAGTTCCGTGCCATCAACCCGCATATGCAGCTCGTGCTGCATGTGAAGGACGAGAAGGGCGAACGCGACATCACGTTCGAGGGTCACAGCACGAACAACATGTACCGCAATGGCTATCGCGACAACATGATCAAGGTGGGCGACACCATCACCGTTTCGATCGCGCCACTCCGGGACGGCAGCGATGGCGGGTACGTGACGGCCGCGGTGACAGCCAATGGCACCCGCTTCGGTGCGCGTACGCGCGCCGAGCTGGCGCGCGAGCGTGAGCGCGCGGAGGGAAAGTAGCCGGCCGACAGCCACGCGAGCGGTGAAACAAGCGATCACTGGTTTTCATCAGGACGATCACGGGCACTGGGTCGCGGAGCTCGCCTGCGGCCACACTCAGCACGTCCGGCACGATCCGCCGTGGCAGATGCGTCCGTGGGTGCTCACTGAAGAGGGCCGGCGCACACGGCTCGGCGAGATGCTGAACTGTGTGCTGTGCGACGAGGGAACGACCCACCCGCGGTAGCAATCCCCCCTGACTACGGGGTCCGATCGTGACCGCGATTTCGATACGCTGGAAAGAAATCCTTCTCTCGAAGAGGCTCACATTGTCGGTTTCGATACGCCGGACAGCCGTTGTCACCCTTGGTGTCGTCATGCTCGCCGGAGTGCTCGCATCGAGTCCCTTGGCCGCTCAGTGGATCCGATATCCCATGGCGGGAGCGCCGCGCAGAGCGGACGGCACCGTTGACATGTCTGCCCCGGCGCCGCGAACCGCGGATGGGAAGCCGGACTTCTCGGGAATCTGGACGAGCGACGAGGTCGATCCGCGGCGGCCCAAGGAACCGCCCAACCCGCGTGACGCCACGACATCGCGCCGCATGATCAATATCGGTGTGGAGCTTCCTGGCGGGCTTCCCTATCAGCCCTGGCTCGCCGCGCTGGTCACGGAGCGCTGGGCGAAGAACGCGGTGGACGACCCGCACGTCAGGTGCTTCCCCGACAACTTTCTTCGCGCCTACGGAACGCCGCACCTGCTGAAGTTCGTCCAGACGGCCACCCTGCTGATCGTCCTCAACGAATGGAACGCCGGCTATCGGCAGATCCACACCGACGGGCGGTCGTTGCCTGAGGACCCGAACCCTCAGTTGATGGGATATTCGTCGGCGAAGTGGGAGGGCGACACGCTGGTCGTCGATTCGAACGGCATACGGGACGACACGTGGATCGATTGGCAAGGCAGCGTGCTGACCGAAGCGGCGAAGGTGCGCGAGGAGTTCCGTCGGATCGACTTCGGTCACCTGGAGATTCGCGTGACGGTGGACGACCCCAAGGCCTATTACGAAACCATGGACCGTCGTGATCAGGGAGCGCCTGATCGCCGACGCCGAGTTGATCGACGAGATCTGCCTGGAGAACGAGCGCTCGCTCAAGCACATGGTGAAGTGAGAGCGATTCGGTGTCAGGCAGTGAATCGTGAATTCACGATTCACTGCC
>JALDXQ010000200.1:0-12692 GCA_032156805.1 Acidobacteriota bacterium | reverse complement strand
TCACTGCCTGACACCCGAACTTGGACTCGGGCTTGCTCTCCAGGCTTCCGAGGTGCCCGATGACGCCAGCTGTTCCGCGTGCCCAGCCCGACGGCAGCTCTGAGCCTCTGAACAAGGCTGAGAAGCCGGCTCCATCCGAATTACCGCCCGATCCTCCACCTGAATCGGAGGACGACCATCTCGGCGCGACGGAAGACCAGGTCTCCGACACCAGCCCACCCGCTGGCGAAGCTTACAAAGACGAGCCGAAGCAGGGATAATTAGTGCCTTCGCGGCGCATCGGTGGCTCCGGTCCAAAGGAGGCATTCCCCATGCGTGGCTCAGCACTACACCTCGCTGCCGATCTCATCCTTGCCGTGACGATTGCCATCGGGTTCGACGAGCATCTGCGCGCGCAGGACGTGAAGGCAGAGCAGGACCTCCTGCTCGGCGTCTGGCAACTCGACGTCGCCAAATCCCGGTATACTCCCGGTCCTCCCCCTCGCAACGAAACTCGAACCTACGTCCGCGACAAAGAAGGTATGAAGGGCACCATACAACGGCGTCGCGATGATGGCATGGAAGAAGTGATCGAGTACCGCGCTGACTTCGATCACGAGTATCCCGTGATGGGCACGCGAGCGTATGACACGATTCAGCTCAAGCGAATCGATGCGCACACGGCGGAGGCGGTGTTGTCGCACGCCGGTCGCGTGTTCGGCACGGCGCGCCGGATCGTCTCACCGGACGGGCGTACGCTGACCATCATGTTTCGCCAGGAGGATCGCAACGGTCAGCTCCAGAACAACGTTGCGGTCTATCGGAAGCAGTGACGCACATATGAGCGACGTCGTCTACAAGGCGGAGATTCCGCTGACACGAGTCAAGGGGCCGCTCCGTCTCGCGTACATGCCGGCGGAACAGGAGCCGGTGCGCTTCGGTACGCACGGTCCGATCGCACGCCACTACGGCATTCAGGGTGACGTGCCCGATCCGCACGCGACCACGATCGACTATGTCATCGCGGCCACCGGGGGATGACTGCTCGGCACCCTTGGTGGCGCGCTGGAGGCGCGCGCGATCGTCGCAAGCGAAGGCCGTTTGACGGCCGTTGCCCACGGTGAAGTCGAAGTCGAGGCCGGTGTGCTCGTGCTGCGACGGATCCACGTCGTCTTCACGCTGAAGGACACTGCGCCGGAACAGGTCGACGCAGCGGAGCGGGCGCACGACGTCTTCAAGATGAAGTGTCCGGTCTACCGCTCGCTGTACCGTGCCATCGACATCACGACCGCACTGAAACTCGAACCTCCTCCTCGTCTATGATCGCATCACGTTGATGCCGACCTCGACACGCTGGACACGTCGTGCCATGGGAATGGTGCGCGGCGCCGCGCTCGGCATGAGCCTGGCCGCGGCGTCGATTCAGGTTGTGGCGCAGACATCGCCTCGTGAGGGGCACGCCAATCTGCCGGGAGTTCGCCTCTGGTACACCGACAGCGGCGGTGGAGGAGCAGCTGTCGTCTTCGTCCACCAGGCGACCGGAAGCAGCCGCGTGTGGGAATACCAGCTGCCGGTGTTCACGAAGAACGGTTATCGAGTGATCACCTACGATCGGCGGGGTTTCGGGAGATCCACCGTCGATGCATCGGGTCCCCAGCCGGGCACGGGCGCCGACGATCTCATGGCGCTCGTGAACCATCTGGGACTCGATCGGGTGCATCTCGTGGGCACTGCCGCGGGCGGGATTGTCTCTCTGGATTTTGCGGTCTCGTTCCCGCAGCGGCTGCGCAGTCTCATTGTGGCCAACAGCATTGGTGGCGTGCAGGACGAGGAATACCTCGAGCTGAGCCGGCGATTGAGACCACCCCAGTTTGCTGCGCTGCCGCCCGATGTCCGCGAGCTGGGACCGTCCTATCGGGCCGGCAATCCGGCTGGTACCGCGCGTTGGCTCGAGCTCGAGAAGGTGAGCAGGCCCGAGGGAACAGCGCCCCCGGTTCAGGCCTTCCGCAACCGATTGACGTTCGCGCTCCTCGAATCGATCGCTGTGCCGACGCTGCTGATGACAGGCGAGGCCGATCTGTATTCGCCGCCGCCCGTGTTGCGGCTGTTTGCCGCCCGTATCAAGAATTCGGAGTCAGTAATCGTCCCCGAGGTCGGGCACTCGACGTACTGGGAGCAACCGGAGCTCTTCAATCAGAAGGTCCTGGAGTTCATCCGCAGGCACTGACCTCGTTCATGTCGCTGCCCATCGATCTTCGCTCCGATACGGTTACCCGTCCCACGCCCGCGATGCGGGAGGCCATGGCATCAGCGGCGGTTGGCGACGATCAATTCGGTGAGGATCCCACTGTCAACGCGCTGCAGGACCGCGTTGCCGGGCTCCTCGGCAAAGAAGCCGCGTTGTGGCTTCCCACCGGAACGATGGCCAACCAGGTGGCGCTCCGGGTGATGACACGCCCCGGTGATCACGTGGTGGTCAGTCGAGAATCGCATGCGGTCTGGCACGAGACCGGCGGGGCGGGGGCGAACGCTGGTGTTCAGCTGACGGAAATCGGGACGAAGGGCGTGTTCACGGCGGAGGAGTTTCTTGCCGCACGCAATCCGCCCGGACACATGCTTCTGCCGCCAACGACGGTCGTGGAGATCGAAAACACCCACAACCGCTCCGGCGGTATCGTGTTTCCGCAGGACCAGGCACAACGGATTTGTGCCGTCGCGCGTGAGCAGGGGGTCGCGAGCTACCTGGATGGGGCGCGGTTGTGGAACGCCGCGGTGGCGAGCCGCTGCTCACCCGCGCAACTTGCGGGTCCCTTCGATCTCGTCTCGGTGGCACTCTCGAAGGGGCTCGGTGCTCCCGGTGGATCGCTGCTCGCCGGCTCGCGCGCGCTGATTGACGCGGCAGTTCGTCACCGGCGCATGCTGGGTGGCGCGATGCGGCAGGTCGGTATCTTCGCGGCGGCCGGGCTGCATGCGCTCGACCATCACCTGATCCGGCTCGTCACGGATCACGACAACGCAACACGAATGGCCAGGCGACTTGCCGAGAGCGCTCGCATACTACTCAGTGCTGACACCGTTCAGACGAACATCATCGTCTTTAGCGTCACAGCCGACGCCCCCGACGCACCGACCATCGTTGCACGTGCGCGGGAGCAGGGTGTGCTCATCATCGCCTTTGGTCCTCGAACGATTCGCCTGGTAACGCACCTCGACGTGTCGCGCTCGCAGTGCGAGCAGGCGGCTGACGTTCTGCTCGCGTTGATCTGACTAGAGTCTGTCCCTGGAGCTACTGAGCACGGACCGAGAACCAAGGCCAAAGAACCACGGACCTCAAAAAGGGGAGGCATCGATGGTCGTATCAGTGAACGGCGCCGAACTGTTCTACTCGACGCGTGGAGCGGGCGTTCCCTGCATCGTTCCCTGCAATCTGGGGACGAAGCCTTACGAGCGTATGACCCCGGCGCCGCTGACGGACCACTTTCAGTTCATCTATGTCGACTTGCGGGGAGGAGGGAAGTCGACAGGAAACCCGACCGATCTGACATTCGATGTATTGGCGGACGATCTGGAGGCCGTGCGGCGCGCCGCCGGAGCAGAGCGCGTTGCCGTACTGGGATATTCCATCCTCGGAGTGCTGGCCATTGAGTACGGCCGGCGTTGCCCCGGAAGCGTGTCGCATGTGATCGCTGCAGGCACGCCTCCAACCGGCGACCTGCAGCAGATGGTGAAGGCGGGAACCGCATTCTTCGACGCGGACGGATCGGAGGAGCGAAAGGCGATCCTGAAAGAGAACTACTCGAGGCTTCCGCCCGGCACGCCGCCGGAAGCGGCCGTCTTCGCACAAACGCCAATGCGCTTCTTCGATCCCCGGTTCAACGCCTTGCCGCTCTTTGCCGAGGCTGAATTCAAACCACAGCTCTTCGAGCACATTCTGGGCAGCCTGACATCCAACTGGGACGTGACGGTCGGCAGGGAAGAGCTACGACTTCCGATTCTCCTCGCGCACGGCCGCTACGACTACGCGGTTCCGTACACGATGTGGAATGGCATCACTGAGACGCTCCCGGACGCGACGCTGCACCTGTTCGAGCGCAGCGGGCACCAGACGTTCTTCGAGGAGCCGGAGCGATTTGCCGAGGTGGTGCACGCATGGATGGCGCGATCGGTTCAACCTGCGCAACAATGACGCCGCCAGCGACGACCGACCATGACGCGATATCGAACAGCACTGCCCCAGCTCACGGGCAATCTCTTCCTGACCGATGGCGGCATCGAGACGACGCTGATTTTTCACGATGGGCTCGAGTTGCCTGACTTCGCGGCGTTTCACCTGCTGAAGACCGCAAAGGGACGTGATGCACTGCTGAAGTACTTCCGGGCGTATGGCGACATCGCGCGGCG
This sequence comes from Acidobacteriota bacterium, assembly GCA_032156805.1. Classification (GTDB taxonomy): domain Bacteria; phylum Acidobacteriota; class Vicinamibacteria; order Vicinamibacterales; family UBA2999; genus Gp6-AA40. Next base: position 8,312 of record JALDXQ010000200.1, on the reverse strand, counting down.
ATTCGGCACCGGTTTGATCCTCGAGAGCGCGACGTGGCGTGCCAGCGCCGACTGGGGAGCGCGGCTGGGATATACACCGGCGGCGCTCGCGGAAGCCAACCGCGTCTCTGTTCAGCTGCTGGAACAGATCCGGGCAGAGTACGAGAGTGCTGCCACGCCTGTCGTCATCAGCGGCTGTGTCGGCCCGCGGGGCGATGGCTACGTACCCGGGGCCGTGATGTCCGTGCAGCAGGCGGATAACTACCACCGGGAAGAGATCGAGACGTTTGCCGGAAGCGCCGCGGACATGATCTGCGCGATGACGATGAACTACGTGGAGGAAGCGATCGGCATCGCGCGTGCCGCCGAACGTGTGCGCGTGCCGGTCGCGCTGTCGCTCACCGTGGAGACCGACGGCCGGCTTCCGACCGGACAGACGCTGCGCGCGGCTATCGAGGAGATCGACGACACCACAGGCGGATACCCGCGTTACTACATGATCAATTGCGCCCACCCGACGCACTTCGAGGACGTGCTGGAGGACGACGGCCACTGGCTGGGGCGTGTGCGAGGGCTGCGGGCCAACGCCTCACGAAAGAGCCATGCCGAGCTGAACGAGGCCACCGCGATCGACATCGGCGATCCGATCGAGCTTGGCCAGGACTACGTTCGTGTCAAAGGCCGATTGCGGCATCTCAACGTGATGGGTGGTTGCTGCGGAACCGATCATCGGCACGTGGAGCAGATCGCCGCAACCTGTCTGCCGCTGTTCGGTTCGGCGGCCTGACGTGACGACCGTGTCCTTCGACAATCCCCAGCGTCTGTCTGAATGGATCGAGGCGTCGAGCGAGGCTCGCGCCAGGGCGTTCACGCGCTGCATCGAGACGACCGACGCACGGGATACCGAGATTCACGCGTGGGTGCGGCGAACGACAGACCGCGGCGGCGCCCCCGGGCCGCTCCAGGGTATCCCCTTCGGCGCGAAAGACATCATCGAGACGCGTGGGATTGGCACCGAGTACGGTTCGCCTCTGTATCGCGGACGCATCGGGCTCGAAGACGCGGATATCGTGACCGAGCTGAAGGGCCGCGGCGCGGTGCTGTTCGGCAAGACCCAGACAACGGCCTTTGCTTACGTCACACCCGCGCCGACGCGCAATCCCTGCAACCTCAATCACACGCCCGGCGGGAGCTCGAGCGGTTCGGCTGCCGCAGTTGCTGCCGGCATGGTGCCGCTGGCGCTCGGCACTCAGACGAAGGGCTCGGTGCTGAGGCCGGCGTCGTACTGCGGCGTGACGGGGTTCAAGCCGACCTTTGACCTGTTCTCGATGAAGGGCGTGCTGCCGTTCGCGAAGAGTCTCGACACGCTCGGCTTCTTCACGCAGACGCCGCGCGACATGCTGGCCTTGTGGCATGCCATGGATCGTCAGAGCGTGCAGGCTGACGGAGTGGTGTTGGCCGCTCCCGATCCCATGCCGCCGGTCGATCCGCCCATGCGCGCGGCATTCCAGAGCGCAATTCAGGACCTTCTGACAGGGGGACTCTCGATCCGCTCCATCGACATCGCCGGGATGCTCGCGTCACTGGCAGAGGCGGCGCACGTCGTGATGTGTTACGAGGGCGCGCGATTCCATCAAGAGCGCTTCGAGGAGCATGGCAAGAGGCTCGCAGACCTCGCCGAGATGGTCGAATGGGGACTGTCGCTTCGGCAGGCGCGATATGACGAGGCGCGTCGACACATCGACGCATGCAGGAGCACGCTTGCCGAGTTCTATGCAACGACGGCCGTGATCCTGGTGCCGGCGGCAACGGGCCCCGCGCCAGCAGGGCTGTCGTCCACTGGTGATCCCGCGATGAATGCACCATGGACAGCACTGGGCACGCCGGCGATCACCATTCCAATGCCGGTAGGATCCGACCTGCCGCTCGGCTTGCAACTGACGGCTGCTCATGGCCAGGACGGGTTGCTGCTTCGTGTCGCCGAGCGGGTGGCCGAGATTCTTCGTTGAGCTCGATCCTCGCCGCGCGAAGCGCGGCCCACCGCCAGCGTGGCCGGCCGGCATTCGCTCCGTGCGTTCCTCCGCGTCTTCGCGTCTCCGCGGCGATCCGTGTCCTCCGCCGACCTCCGCTTCCTGCGATCGAACAGCTCATCGTGCTATCGTGCCCTCGTGACCGCAAACGATTTCCGCCGCCTGGCGCTCGGCATGGAAGGTGCCGTCGAGAGCTCGCACATGGGCCATCCGGACTTTCGGGTGCACAATCGGATCTTCGCGACGCTCCACCACGATGACCGATTCGGGATGGTCAAGCTCACCCCGGACGAGCAGGCGAGCTTTCTGCGGTCGCATTCATCGATGTTCGAGCCGGAGAGCGGCGCGTGGGGACTGCAGGGCTGCACGCGCGTCCACATCGACAAAGCCGATGAAGATGTGATCGGAGAAGCGATGACGCTTGCGTGGCGCGGTGTTGCTGCATGGCCCCCGGCGCGCTCTCGCTCGATGAGCACTGCGAAAGCCAGGAAGGTGGCATCAGCGAAGCCGGTTCGCGCGCAGGCGCATGCCGGCCAGGCGCGCACCTTCAAGGATCTGATTGCCACGTATCCCCGCGAGGTGCAGGCGCTGGCAAAGGCGGCGCGTTCGCTCATGCTGGACCTGCTGCCGAAGGTCAAAGAGACCGTTGACCCAACCGGTCCATACATCTCGTATGGCTATGAGCCAGGCTACCGCGGTGTCATCAGCTACATCACCGTCAACCAGAAGGGCGTGAAGTTCGGCGTGGCTCGCGGCGCCTCGCTTCCGGATCCGAAAAAGCTGCTCCGCGGTACAGGGAAGGGCGTTCGTCACGTCGTCATCAACACGCCGGCCGATCTGCGCACACCCGGACTACGTCAGCTGGTCCGCGCGGCGCTCGCGGCGTGGAAAAAGGAACGCGCCTGACGCGTGCGCACAGCCGCCCTCACCGCCGCGGCGCTGGTCGCGTTTGCCAGTAACTCTCTTCTGTGCCGCATGGCGCTCGGTCCCGGGGCGATCGATGCGGCATCGTTCGCGACGATTCGCTTTGTTGCCGGTGCCTGCTGCCTCGCGCTCATCACGGCCTTGACGCGGACTGGCGCGCCTCGACTGCAGGGCTCGTGGCTGTCCGCCATCGTCCTCTTCATGTACGCCATTCCGTTTTCGTACGCCTACGGCCTGCTCACGACCGGCACCGGCGCGCTGATTCTTTTCGGCACGGTGCAGGTCACGATGATGCTCGCTGCACTGGCCAGTGGGGAGCGGCCGCAGGGCAGGCAGTGGGTGGGCCTGGTGCTGGCTGTTGCGGGATTGGTCTATCTCGTGCTGCCCGGGCTCACGGCGCCATCACCGCTGGGGGCGGTGTTGATGGCGGTGGCTGGCGTGGCGTGGGGACTCTATTCGCTGCTCGGACGCGGCGCGCCTGATCCGCTGGCGCAGAACGCGAGCAACTTCGTGCGCACGATTCCACTGACGCTGGTCGTGAGCGTCGCCACGTGGCGCTTCAGTCACCTCGAGACTCGCGGCGTGGTGCTCGCAGCCATATCCGGAGCTGTCACGTCAGGCCTTGGCTACGTCGCGTGGTACGCCGCGCTGCGGCAGTTGACCGCAACACGCGCATCGCTCGTGCAGTTGCTGGTGCCGGTGCTCGCTGCGGCCGGCGGCATCCTGGTGTTGAGCGAGACGCTGTCGGTACGACTCATTCTGTCGGCCGCCATCGTGATCGGCGGCATTGCACTGGCGCTGGGTGCAAATGAGCGAGGAGCTCCGTAATTCAGAATTCAGAACGCAGAATTCAGAAGGTGTGTGCTGTTCCTGCGATGTCTTTTCTGCGAGGCACGCGCTGGGGTTTGACCCGAACGTTGCAACTCGTGCGAATCCTCACGGCCATCGCGGTGAACACGAAACGTCGAATGCGAATCGCACTGGCTGTGTCTGCATTCTGCATTCTGAATTCTGAATTCAGCATTGCTCGAGGCTACGGAACGGTGACCGTCGTGCGGTCGACCGACTCGTACGCGCCCAGCATCAGGTTGTCCGCGTAGTTGGACTGCTGGCAGACGTACTCGAAGAGCTCGGTCCCGTCCTCCCAACGCAGATTGAGTCGGCTCGTCCAGGGCGCGGTGTAGGCGCCGGGATCGTCAATCGTCAGCTCGTAGGCGACCGTCAGTGAATCGGTCCGCGTGAACTTCTCGAGCGTACGCAGCTTGTCGGTCGTGGGCAGCCCGCGACGGTCGATCCAGAAGCCCTCGTTGTAGGCCGTCGTCTCGACGTTCAACGTGTCGCCTTCCCACCAGCCGATCGAGTGGCCGTAGAAGCTGGGGGTCACCCTGGCCGGATGCGAGCGTCCGTCCATGTAGATCGTTCGATAGGTGTGCGGCCCGCCGATATCGAAGATGAAGATCTTCTGCAGCTCCTGCAACTCGACGAACTCGACACCGTACGGCGTCAGGAACTGGCGTACGCCACCAGACGGCTTGCACCGGGTGTGCGGCTCTAGTTGGTTCTCGTCGCGGTCGTCGTAGACGGCTTTCGCCCAGGCCTGGAACGGAATCTGGGGTCCAGTCGCGTTAGGCGCTGCGCCGCCGCCACCACCGGGCAGCCATACGCCCTTCTTCCCTGGTGTGCTGAAGATCGCGCGCCCATCAGCGTTGCGCGGTGTGGGTCCCGCGGGTGGACCTTGACGGCCTCGGCCGCCGGCGGGCTGCGCCGGAGCACCACCGCGCCCGTCGGGCACGCCAACCTGTACACCCGGACGCTGCGGTTGTGGCTGCTGCTCCTGCTGTCCCTGGAGTGACTCGACCAGGATCGGAGACAGGAACAACGCCGCGGCGCCGCACAACGCAAGGCAATGTCGCATGATCTGCCCCTCACGCCAACGAGATCGATTGACTCGGATGCGGGGCATCGATCCCCGCCGAACGACTTGCAAATCGTTCCACGCGGGGATGAACCCCGCGTGGCGATTTCGCGTGCTGCCTTACGGGTTCGAGCCCTGGCTCGACACGGCGTCGAGCGTTTCGCCCGGCCGGCCACCGGTGGAGGTCATCGTGACCTGGCGCGCGTTCATTCGCTTGCTGCCATTCTTGGCGAGCGAGCCGCTGACGGTGACCTCTTCGCCGATCTTCAGCGTTTCGCGACGCCAGCCGCGGCGCTGCAGACCATGCGGCGGTCCCATCTCTGCGCCCCAGTTGGTCACCTCGCCGGTCTTCTCGTCCTTCACGTTGATGTAGAACCAGACGTGCGGGTTGGTCCACTCGACCTTGGTGACCCGGCCCGTCAGCTTGATCGGCTTGTTCGCGTCGAACTCCGCGGCGAACGAATGATGTGCCACGGCCGTTCCCGCTGCCAGTACTACACAAGACGCGATCAGACCGCCGAGGATGTGCGCTCTCATATCCACCTCTCCGACTACGTTAACCGACTGCGGTGACACGCGTGAGCACGTGCGCCGCGTCGAGGTCGCCCCTGACCTCAGTTGTTCGAACTCGGACCCTGACTGGACGCGGCGTCCAGTGTCTCACCAGGTCGCGTCCCTGTTGCCGTCATCACCACCTGCCGCGCGTTCATTCGCTTGCTGCCGTTCTTGGCCAGCGATCCGCTCACGGTGACTTCCTCACCGATCTTCAGCGAGTCCCGGCGCCAGCCGCGGCGCTGCAGCAGGTGCGGCGGACCCATCTCGGCGCCCCAGTTCGTCATCTCGCCAGTCTTCTCGTCCTTGACGTTGATGTAGAACCAGACGTGAGGATTCGTCCACTCGATCTTGGTCACCTTGCCAGTGAGCTTGATCGGCTTGTTGGCATCGAACTCCGCGGCAAACGAATGGTGGGCGACTGCGGAGCCAGCAGCCAGCGTGATTCCGACTGCAACCAGACCACCGAGTAAGTACGCTCTCATCTCGTCCTCCGAGTTGGCGTCACGGCCGGTTTTCCTGACACAGGTGGCGCGGCATCTCCTGTCCTGTGACCCATCGCAGCGTCCAGCTGCTCGACCACGGTTTGGTATACGCCCCGGGGTCGTCCACTGTGACTTCGTACTTCAGCGTGTCGAAGTTCTCCCGCGTGAAGCGCTCAACCAGCTTCAACTTGTCCGTATGGGGCAGACCGCCGTTGGTGAACCAGAAGTCCTCGTTGAACCCGCGCGTGTCGACGACGAGGCTGTCCCCGTCCCATTTTCCCACTGCCCGGCCGTAATAGAGAGGGTTATCGTCGTCGCCACCCACCTGTCCCGTATGGTCCCGGCCGTCCAGGTAGATGATGCGGAAATTGTTGTTTCCCCCGCCAATCAGCACGAAAACCCGCTGCCGTTCACGATCTTCCACGAATTGCACACCGTAGGACAGCTGGAATTGACGAGGTCCCCCTGGCGGTTTGCAGTTGAGATACGTGGGATCGTCCTGCAGGAAGCGACGCTGCCGGAGCTCGTAAATTGCCAGTGCCCAGGGCTGGAACGGGGCCACGCGCTCGGCATCCGCGATGTTCTTCAGGAGCCCGTACTGGTCCATGGCGATCGATGCGCCGCCTTCGACGAGCACCGTCGAACTCGGAAACGCCCAATAGCCCTGGACTCCGCCCACGCTCGGTCCGAGCCGCGGCTGTTTGTCGGGCCAGCGCGGAGTCGGCCGGTTGGCGAGCAACGCGGGTGGGGAAGGCGGTGTGATGTTCAACACCTGCTTGCCCGTGCCGGCCATGGTGATCCGGTTCGCCCAGATCTGCCGGCTGCCGTTGCGCGCGAGAATGCCAGCCACGGTGATCGAATCGCCGGCCTTCACCGAATCACGCGTCCAGCCGCCGGCTTCGAGATCGATCGGGCTTTCAGTCTCGATCGCCCAGTTGTCGGCATCGTTGTTGTTGCGCACGTTCATGTAGATGTGGACGTGCGGGTTTCTCCAGTCAACGAGCGTGACCACGCCGGTGAGTGTTTGTGACTTGGAGTCGTCGAACTTGGCAGAGATGGGATGATGCGCTGAACCGGATACGCTTCCAAGCAGCACCACCGCGACGAGCGCGAAGGCGAACCGAACGCCAGACTTCATCAAGGTCTCCTATTGTGCCTGTTGCCTAACACGCAGCCGCCTACTGCCTGCTGATCTTCAGCGCACCGCTCTCGCGCTGATTCTTCCAGGTGCCGACGATCGTCCTGTTGTGGAACGACAGGTTTTCGATCTTGCCTTCAATCACGTAGTTGAGCACGCCCGACTTGTCCTTGATATCGGTTTCGAAGCGCACGACCCAGCCATCGGGATTCAATGTGGCGTTCTTGATCGGGGCGTCGTCGGTGCCAGGGTTCACCATGCCCGTGATGGCTTTGCCGTCCCAGTCCAGCACGAGCACGATGTCGTTGCTGTGGGTCTTGGCGGGTCCCCAGGTCCCCAGCCACGATCCTTTGAGAGGGTGGCCTTCTTGCGCGAAGGACAGAGTACTTAGGGTCAGAGAGGCCACCACGACGGCCAGGGCAAAGGTCAACACTCGCATCAGTTCGGCTCCTTGGACCGTAATACGGCCTCGCACACGAATTCTTGTACTCGTCACCGGACCGCACGACGGCCCCGCGCGCCAAAACGCGCCAATGATGATGTCACCAACCCGGCTTCGCAGGGTATGACCGGTGGAAGGCCATGGAATGGTGCGGCAAGCGTAAGCTATTCACGAAACTGTGTTCAAGCGGGAAGACGCCCGAGCCCCGTGCTGGTTCGATTTACGGGGATTTGCACACCCTGGACGCGGCCCCGGCCTTGCACCCCTGCCGGCATATGACCGACCGTCGCGCAACGCTGGCCCTGGTCTGGTTCTTTGTCCTGGCTTCGGGCTGTTCGTCGGCTGCCAGCCCGACGGGTGTCGAGGCCGAGAGTGCAACCGCGTCGGGAGCAGCGAACGAGATCGCAACCCTCACCAATTCGGAGCGTCGTCAGGCGGGCCTGGCACCGTTCGCCATCAGTCCGCTCCTGATGCGCGCCGCGCAGCTTCATGCCGATCAGATGGCCTCAGCGGGAGAGATGGCGCATGTGCTGCCGGGTTCCCGCTACCCGGAACCTCAGGATCGACTCGCCGCCGTCGGCTATCGTTGGCAGGCGTATGCCGAAAACGTCGCCTATGGTCAGGGGAGTCCGGCGTCAGCGCTCAACTCATGGATGGGATCGTCCGGTCATCGCGCCAATATCCTGAATCCGGGATTGACCGAGATTGGCGCCGCACTCGCGAGAGGATCGGACGGACGACCGTACTATGTTCAGGTGTTCGGCAACCCGCGATAACGCTGCGTGCGGCGTGCTAGTATGCGCGCGTCTTTCCAGCCGATTCCCTCAAAGAACTGAATAGCGATCAA
>JALDXQ010000199.1:0-12706 GCA_032156805.1 Acidobacteriota bacterium | reverse complement strand
GGCGACCCACCCGGCATTACTTCTCCGCGCCTCCGCGTCGCCGCGGTTACTAATGTCTCCGCCCCCTTCGTCTCCAGCAGTTCTCCTGAGCGATAATGGGCGGCCAAGGAGATGCCCATGATCTCGCTCGACGTAAACGGGCGGCGTCACGATGTCGACGTCAGCCCTGACATGCCTCTGCTCTGGGTGCTGCGCGACACCCTCGGCCTCACCGGCACGAAGTTCGGCTGTGGCCTCGGTCAGTGCGGCGCCTGCACGGTTCACGTCGAGGGCGCCGCAGTGCGGGCCTGCCTGACGGCGGTCTCGACGGCGGTGGGCAAGAAGGTCACGACCATCGAGGGTCTCTCGCCGACGTCGACGCATCCGCTGCAGCTCGCGTGGGTCGCCGAGCAGGTCCCGCAGTGCGGCTATTGCCAGTCGGGACAGATCATGTCGGCGGCCGCGCTGCTGTCGAAGACACCGCGTCCGACCGACGCGCAGATCGATACCGCGATGACCGGCAACATCTGCCGGTGCGGCACTTATCAGCGAATCCACCGTGCGATCCGCCGCGCGGCGCAGGCATAGGGAGGCGCTCATGGCGACATCGACACTCGATCGTCGGAGCTTCCTCCAGGTGACGGCCGCGGCTGGCGGCGGACTGCTGGTTGGGGCCTACCTGCCATGGTCTGGCACTGACTCGCTCAGCGCCGCCGGAACCTTCGAGCCCAACGTCTGGATCAAGGTCAACGCAGACGACTCGGTTCGAATCATGCTCACCATGCTCGAGATGGGGCAGGGCGTGATGACGTCGATGCCGATGCTCGTAGCCGAGGAGCTCGACTTCGACTGGACGAAGATCAAGACCGAGTGGGCTGGCGCAGACCCCAGGTACGGCAACCCCAACTTCGGAGGGCAGCAGCTCACGGCCGGCAGCAACAGCGTGCGCGGCATGTGGAAGGTGCTGCGCGAGGCCGGCGCAACGGCGCGGATGATGCTCGTCACCGCGGCTGCCCAGACGTGGGGCGTGCCCGAGAACAGCTGCTCGACCGACAAAGGAGAAGTCATTCATCAGGCGAGCGGCCGGCGGTTGAAGTACGGCGCACTCGTGGACAAGGCGGCTGCGCTACCGGTGCCGGCCGGCGTAACCCTGAAGGATCCCAAGAGCTTCAAGCTGCTCGGCAACTCACTCGCACGTCTCGACGTGCCGGAGAAGGTCAACGGCACGGCCGTGTTCGGCATCGATGTGACGCTGCCGGGGCTGCTGACCGCGAGGGTCGTACGCTGCCCCGTGTTCGGTGGCAAGGTGGCTCGATTCAATGCGGACGAGGCCAAGGCTGTCCCCGGCGTGCAGCACGTTGTTCAGATCAGCGGCGGCATCGCCGTCGTTGCCGACAACTACTGGTCGGCGTCGCGCGGAGCGCAGGCGCTCGAGATCACCTGGGACGAGGGGCCGCTCGCGAAGCTGACGAGCGCGGAGATTCTCGCCCGCTACAAAGAGCTCGCACAGAAGCCGGGCAAGGTCGCTCGCAACGACGGCAATGCCGATGCCGCCATTGCCGGCTCGAAAGCATTCGAGCGAACCTTCGAGGCGCCCTTCCTCGCCCACGCGACGATGGAGCCGATGAACTGTACGGCGGACGTGAAGTCGGATAGCTGCGATGTGTACGTGCCGACGCAGGGTCAGACGCCGTCACACGCGGCCGCTGTCGCCGCGTCCGGGCTGCCTGCGGACAAAGTGAAGATTCACGTGCAGTACATGGGCGGCGGCTTCGGGCGGCGCGGCGAGGCCGACTTCGTCATGGATGCGGTCGAGACATCCAAGGCGGTGGGCAAGCCGGTGAAGGTCGTGTGGAGCCGCGAGGACGACATGCAGCACGACTACTATCGTCCGATCAGCTACGCGCGCATGTGGGGTGCGGTCGACGCAACCGGGAAGCCGACCGTGTTCAAGCAGCACGTCGTGCAGCAGTCGCTGATGAAGCGCATCGGCGGCCTGCCGCCGAACGGTGTGGATTTCATTTCGGTGGATGGTTCCGCGAACCTTCCGTACGACATCCCGAACATTCGCGTCGAGTACACCGAGAACGATCCAGGTGTGCCGTTCGGGTTCTGGCGATCGGTCGGCGCCTCGTTCCAGGGCTTCGTCGTCGAAGCGTTCATCGACGAACTGGCTGCCGCGGCGAAGAAGGATCCCTTCGAGTTCAGGCGCGACCTGCTCGGCAAGTCTCCGCGCCATCGTGCGGTGCTGGAGCTGGCCGCTGAGAAATCGGGATGGAGCAAGCCGCTGCCTGCCGGCCGCGCGCGCGGCATCGCGGTGATGGACGCGTTCGGCAGCTACCTGGCGCAGGTGACTGAAGTGTCGGTCGATGCTCGCGGTGCCGTCCGTGTGCATCGCATCGTGTGCACTGTCGATACTGGATGGGTGATCAACCCCGACACGATCAAGGCGCAGATGGAGGGCGGGATCGTGTATGGCCTGACAGCGGCGCTGAAGGGAGAGATCACAATCAAGGGCGGTCGCGTGGAGCAGCGGCACTTCGGTGACTACCAGATGCTGCGCCACAACGAGATGCCCGAGATCGAAGTCTTCATCGTCCCGAGCACCGAGGTGCCGGGTGGTATTGGTGAACCGAGTACTGCACTGGCAGCCGGCTCACTCGTCAACGCGGTAGCCGCAGCAACCGGCCGGCGGATCTACTCGCTGCCGATCAAGCCGGAGTCCCTGCGGGGCGGAACAGCCCAGGCTTTCGCTTTGGAACCGCAGTTGTCGAAGGGTGTCTAACTTGGCATGCGCCGGCACCATCTTCGGCGGTGCTGGGGTGATCCGGGAAGGCTCTGTGTGCTCGCGGTGCTGCTCGTCGGCACCGGCCTGACGGCAAGCAGCCAGGATCAGCTCGATCTCGTCGGCGTCTTTGAGACGAGCCGTCCTGGACCGCTCGAGCGCTCGGCTCATCCCGCTACCTCTGAGAACCCGGTTCCTCGCCGCACGTTCTTCGTTCTGCCCATCTACCCCGGTGAGGCAGCCGCAGTTCAGGCGCGCGCTGTCGTGACTCTGCGGGTCACGGTCGACGATCTCGGTGACGTCGCCGAGATGCGGCTCGCCGACCCCATGCTCGGTACGCGGCGCGCCGGGCAAAGGGAGTCGACCCCCACGCCCGCGCTGTTCAGCGCTTTCGTCGACGCTGCAACAGCAGCCGTTGGACAGTGGACGTACGAACCGCCCGTTGAAGCGCCGCTGGTGTTTGATGTTGCGGTCAGCTTCTCGGACGATGATGAGCCGCAGATCGCCGAGCGCAGTCCCGCGCCCCTGCCATCGTTACCGGAGGCACAGGTTCCGACGGGCAATCCCGAACTCGTGCCGCCGGCTCCCTGGGGTGAAGGCGTTGTTCGTGCTGCGTACCTGCGCGTACTTCCGACGAAAGTGAAACACGCGCCGATCCAGTTCCCCGTCGAAGCGCTGCAGGCCGGGATTCAAGCCACCGTGGTCGTGGAGACGCGCATTGAAGCCGACGGCCGCATCATCCACGCACGAGTGATTCGATCGAGCCCGGTCTTCGATCAGTCCGTCCTCGACGCGGTCTTGCAGTGGGAGTACACGCCGACGGTGATCAACGGCGTGGCGATTCCAGTGTTGCTGACTGTCACTGTGCGGTTCACGGGCGCGTAGCGTCGCCCGAGCGGGACAGCCGGCTACAGCCCGCGAATGGTGACGCCCAGTTCCTCAGCACCCTGCTTGAACAGCTCGATGATGCGTCCGCTGTTGCGGAACTCCTCGAGGATTGCTGCCCGACGACTCGTGCGGAGATCGGTGATCACATAGGTCAGCGTCGTGGCCATCACCGAGCCTTCCTCGGTGTTGGTGCGCGCGAAGCGCTCCTGGAATGCGCGCAGCGTCGACTCGAACTCCACCGTGTGCCAACGTTCGAATCCGCTTTCGATCCGGAGGAAGTCGTTGAGTGCCGCGGCGTACTCGGGAGTCGGCGGGCGGTGCCAGAACGACACGTCCTCGCCGAAGGTCTTCACGTAGAACGGCAGGTAGAGATTCGCCTGCGCGGGCACGCGGATGCCCAACGCAGGATTGAACCGCTTCACTTCGTCGAGTTTCAGACCCGTGCGCGCCGTGACGTCGAGCGCACGCAGCGGTGCCGTCGTCCGCATCGCGAAGATCGGCGTTTGTTGGAACTCTGCCGTCATCTTGCGGACATTCACCATGTTGCCGAACACCATCTCCGCGTAGAGCGAAGACCGCGGACCGTAGGTTCGGAAGAGGTCCCGGTAGCGGGTGATGGAGATGTCCCGAAGGCTGGCCGCGAAGTCCGAGCCCATGAAGTACTGCTCGCGCGAACCGCTGCCGCCCAGGCGTTCGCCGTTGATGACTGTCCGGCCAACGTTGACGCCGCCGGCATGATGCTCCGACAGCGCGGGAATGAAGCTGTCGTACATCGTCGCGAGGATCGTCAGGTAGGCCGCGCAATACGGCGCCTGGGTCGTCTGGTTGTAGGCTTCGATGACAACCGGTGTCAGCCGGTTCAGGAAGTCCCAGTTCCGCCGCAGGAACTGGCAGAAGCCCAGTGCTCGTGCCTTCGATCGCGCGCGGCCATCCAACCCTGACTCGAGGATCGCCTGGGCGAGCCCGATCTCCGCGGGCACGCCGAAGCGCTCGTAGATCGTCCCCCACTCGCGGAGAAAGCTTCCATAGCGCTGTGCGTTCGGCGCCAGAAACTGCCCGCGCGTCGGGTTGTGGACCAGCGGACCGGCGACGGGCGTGAGGAGTCGGGCCACCTCGTCGCGGCGGTCGTTTAGTCGCTTCGGCAGCGCCTGGCCGTTGAGGAAGCCGGCCAGTCCTTGTTCTTCCCAGAGCGCATCGCGGGCCCAGTCGCCGTTTGCCGGAAAGACTGCGATCAGACGTCCGTCCTGGGCGCTCCCATAGGCGATGCGGCCGTCAGGGATCGTGAAGATGTGCTGCCAGAACGGATAGGACGGCCGATACGTTTGAACCGCTGCGAGATCCAGATCGAGCCGTGCGCGCGCGTATTCGCTGGCCGCGCGGGCGGCCGCCGGCGCGGATGAGGTCGTATCAGTGATCTCATCCGACTTGGTCTGGGCACCAATGGCCGAGCTGGCGGCGACAAAGGTAGACAGTATGAGAGCGAGGGCCAGTAATCTCATCGGTGGAACGTGGGTGATTATCGACGAATCTGGCGGGCCGTGGCCACCGTACTTTCTTATCGACCGAAACGGTCTGAACATTCACACATCTGCGAATGACTCCATCGGCTACGATCGGCCGACTCCTGACCCGTCATGAACCCCTGTCCACCGGAGGTGCCCGCAATGTACGGCCGTCGGATCCTGACCGGAATCATCCTGGTGTCGGTCTACTTCGTCTCGTCGGTTTCAGCGCAGTGGCCGGCACAACGCGATTCAACGGTCCCGAGGAGCGCGGACGGGCGGCCCAACCTCGACGCCCCGACCCCGCGCACCGCCGATGGCAAGCCGGATCTTTCGGGCGTCTGGTTGAACGAGTGGTTTTACGGAGGTCAGGTTCGGCAGCCACCTGTTTCACCGCCCGGCGAGCCGCCCGCTTCGACGTTTGCCAACCTCGGGGCGGGGTTTCCTGAAGGTCTTCCCTTCCAGCCGTGGGCCAAGGAGTTGATGGAGAAGCGCAAGGAGCAGAACAGCAAGGAGAACCCTGACGCTCACTGCCTGCCGATGGGAATCATGCAGTTCCACGAGCACCCACAGCCCCGAAAGATGCTGCAGACGCCGGGTCTGCTGCTGATTCTCTACGAGGGGAATTCAGGTGTGCGGCAGATCTTCACCGATGGCCGTCCGATCCCGAACAGCGACCCGCAGCCGTGGTGGTATGGCTACTCGAGTGGACGATGGGATGGCGACACGCTGGTTGTGCAGACGACCGGCCTTCGTGACGGCGGCTGGCTCGATATCTGGGGAAGCCCGCTTACCGATGCGGCCAAGATCACGGAACGATTCCGGCGACTGAGTTACGGCGTGCTCAAGATCGACGTGACCATCGACGACCCGAAGGCCTACACGAAACCGTTCAGCGTGCGCGTGAATCAGCGCATCATGCCCGAGGGTGAGCTCATCGAGTTCATCTGCAACGAGAACAACAAAGCGCCGCAGTTGATGGTGGGGAAGTAGAGCCACCTTGTGAAGCTTTCGGACATTGGTCCAGGGCTGCTGCTGGCCGCGACCGGAATCGGCGTTGGCGACATGGTGTCGTCCACGATCGCAGGCGCCGAGTACGGTCTCACACTCGTCTGGGCGCTTGCCGCCGGCGTGGTCCTCAAGTTCGCCATTACCGAGGGCGCTGCGCGCTGGCAACTCGCCACCGGCACCACGCTCATCCAAGGCTGGCGCGATCACCTGCCGCGCGCGGCGGTCTTCGCCTTCTTCATCTACTTCATCGTCTGGAGCTATTTCGTTTCGAGTGCGCTCGTGACCGCGAGCGCTCTCGTGCCGGCCGCCATCATCCCGTCTGTGCCACTGTGGGTGTGGGGCGTCGTTCATGCTGTCGGTGCGTTCGTGATGGTGTGGTTCGGGCGGTACGAACGCTTCCTCGCGATCATCAAGTGGTTCGTCGGCCTGAAGTTCGGGGCGATCATCGCGTCGGCGCTGCTCATCGTGTTGTGGTCGGGCGCCGACTGGTCCGGCGCGAGTGCGCGTTCGGAATTCTCGACCGCCTACACGTTGTCGCTCATTGGCGGCGTTGGCGGAACCGTTACCTTGCTCTCGTACGGCTACTGGATGCGCGAGGCCGGCTGGGCAGGGGCGGAGCGAATGCCTGCCGCGCGTGCCGACCTGACGATCTCGTTCTCGCTCGTGTTCGTGTTCTGCATCTCGATGATCTTTCTCGCGACGCAGATCGACTGGACCGGACAGATCCTCGATGAAGGGCCACGACTGTGCCTGCTTCTGGCGGATCGCATCGGGCAGGAGATCGGGGTCGTA
The DNA here is from genome assembly GCA_032156805.1 of Acidobacteriota bacterium. Lineage (GTDB taxonomy): Bacteria > Acidobacteriota > Vicinamibacteria > Vicinamibacterales > UBA2999 > Gp6-AA40. Next base: position 5,749 of record JALDXQ010000199.1, on the reverse strand, counting down.
GGCCGCGCCGTATTCCTCCTGGGCTTCTGGGGCGCGGCGTTTTCATCCGTGCTCGGCGTGTACCACGGCGTGCCGTTTCTCTTCGACGACATGCTGCATCTGTGGCGCCGGCGTCCGGCGGGAGGGCAGCGGGGCACACCGTACAGGGCATGGGCGGCGTACCTGGCGTTGGCTGCGATCTCAGCGCTCGTGATTCAGCGGCCGGTGTGGCTCGTCTTCGCCTACACCGTCGTCGGCTCGCTGTTCTTTCCCTTTGTCATCTCGACGTTGCTGTGGCTGAACAACGCTCGCAACCACACGACTCGCAACAGCATGGTCGTCAACGTCGTGCTCGGTGCGGCACTCGCCCTCTATCTCTTTCTCGCCATTGAAGCGCTCTGACCCCCTTACACTCTCGGTGCTCGATCTCGTTCCGGTTCGCAGCGGATCTACTGCGCGCGACGCGATGCAGGAGTCGGTCGACCTGGCGCAGCTGGCCGAACGACTTGGATTCATCCGCTACTGGTTCGCCGAGCATCACGGCATGGCGAGCATCGCGAGCTCGGTGCCTGAGATTCTGATCGAGCACGTCGCGTCGGCGACCTCGCACATTCGCGTCGGCTCAGGTGGCATCATGCTGCCGAACCATACGCCGCTGCGAGTCGCCGAAGCCTTCCATACGCTCGCGACACTGCATCCTGATCGCATCGACCTCGGCCTCGGCCGGGCGCCGGGCACCGACCCGGCCACATCACGTGCGCTCAGACCCTTCGATGGCGAGCAGTTTCCCGAACAGGTTCGAGAGCTGCTCGCGCTGTCGCGCCGGCAGTTCCCCCCGGACCATCCCTTTGCATCGGTGCGCGTGGTGCCAGACGGCGTGAACCTGCCGCCGATCTGGGTGCTCGCGTCGAGCGGTGCGACGGCGGCCTTCGCTGGATCGATGGGGATGGGCTACGGCTTCGCGCGGCACTTCAGTCCCACACCTCCGGGTCCGCCTATCCGTGCCTACCGCGAGCACTTTCAACCATCGCCCGAGTTTCCAGCGCCGCACGTGATCCTCGGCGTTTCAATCATTTGTGCGCCGACCACGGAGGAAGCCGAATACCTCGCGACGTCGTCCGATCTCGGATGGGTTCGGCTGCATCGCCGCGAATTCCTGCCGTTGCCCAGCCCTGAGGAGGCGAGTCGCTACGAATACTCGCCGCAGGAGCGCGTGGTTGTGGAGATGAATCGCGCGCGTCATTTCATCGGTACGCCAGGGAAGGTCGCCAACCTGATTCGCAACATCGCCCAGGACACGCTAGCCAACGAAGTGATGATCACCTCGACGGTCTACGGACGGATGGAGCGATTCAGGTGCTTTGAGTTGATCGCGGCGGAGCTGCGTGCGAAGCCGTAGCAGCACGTGAGCGATCAGCGCCACCCGAGCACGTTGGCCAACACACTCCAGCGCGGGTTGCGTGACGTGAGCGCTCTTCCCCGTATCCAGTAGTTGTAGGCTTCTTCGGACTCGCCGCTGGCCCGCCTGGTCTCGATCCACAGATCGACCAGGTTTCGGAAGTCGAGGTCACCGTACGGCAACGCATAGACGACGACTGTGGCCGCCCTCACTTCCCGTGGCCGTATCGCGGTGAACTCCGGGTACACGCGACTCCAGTAGTACGCGCGCTCCATCGTGGTCAGTGCCGCGGTCACGCCGGGATCGCCGATCACGTCATCGAGCGATCGATAGTCGCGCGTCTGCGCCTTTGGCAATATCGACTGCACCGTTTCGCGCGCTCCTTCGACGGGCGGGATGGCCACGACGATGTCCTCATCGCCGCTGATCGACGCGAGTGTCTCGAACCTGCGCCGGTCGAAGTCGTGCACCAGAAACCCCACATGCTCGTTGTTGTACGCATGCGACAGCTCCATCCGTTCGGCGCGCGCTACGGTGGCGGTGAGTCCGGTCATGAGAATGTCGATACGCCCGTCTGTGAGTGCGAGCGATGGCTCAGGAGACGCGCGATGGATAGGGACAAATTCGAGCCCCACACCGAGCTGACTTGCCAGCCGGTGCGCGGCTTCGACGTCATAGCCCACCAACGTGCCGGCCGCGTTGACGAATGCCCATGGCACTGCATCGTCGAAATAGCCCACCCGGAGAACACCGCGTTCCCTGATCTCCTGGAGCCGCCTGCCCGTTTGCGGCTTCTGTGAAGGTGTCGTTGCGGCAACGATCGATGCAGCGACAAGCGGTGGGCGGAGCGCAAACGAGGAGAGCGTGCTCAGCCCGGACGGGGCCGGCTGCAGAACCCACGAGAACGTCGCCCGCGTGCCAAGCACGAAGAGGCCCATGAGGACGACAGTCACGACAACGTATCGCAGAAGCCGCCGGTACGACATGTGGATCGCGCCGGCCATGGCGGCAGCGATCACGACCCCGAGCGCTGCGATGTGCGCCGCTGAGGTCATCGCGCCAAATCTCGAGTTGAGGATGCTCGAGATCGAGAAGAGCTCGAAAAGGTCGGCGGGCAGATGCAGCAGGTCGAGCAGGAAGGGCATCGCCGCGTTGATGCTGCCGAAGAGGCTCAACGGTCCCGTGGTGATCAGGAGCAGCGCCTGCTGAAGCCCGAGCGAGCTGCCGGAATACCAGGCCGCAAACGGCAAGAACGCAAGGCTCAGGATCTTTCCGACATGCGGGAAGTTGTACAGCAGTGGAACTGCCACGTTGACCGCGTGGTCGGCGTCCGCGGGCGGTACCCCTCGTTCGCTGAGCACCGTCTTGGCGGACTCCGAGATGAGAGGCAGCACCACGAGCGCGTCGCCGGCGGCTGCCGCCGTGATGATGGCGCCGCGCATGGCGCTGATGAAACGTCCGTATGACACGTCCGTGAGCCGGGCGACCAGCGTCGGCAGTACCCAGAGCGTGATCAGGAGCGTCCCGCCGGCATAGAAATGAAACCAGAGCTGGAGGCGCAGCACGTCCTCGAAATGGAGCTCGCCGGCTGTCACCGCGGCAATCGCAAACAGACCGTATGGCGTTAACCGCAGGATCATGCGGCTTACGCGGGCCATCGCTTCGTTGAAGGCAGCCAGCGCGTGAAGCAGCGTTGTCTTGTTTTCGCCAGTCATCTGGCCGAGTGCGACGCCGGCGAGGATGCCGAAAAGCACCACGGCGGGAATGAGATTGTTGGCGAGTGCGTGAAACAGGTTGGCGGGGATGTACAGGTCCAGCCAGTCGATCGTTGGCGGAGTGTCCTCGAGACCGAAGACAGGCGCGCCGCTGAACTCGGGGAACGCCAGTGGAGATGCCACCACCAGGATCAGCGTCAGCCCCCAGACGAAGAGCAGCAGTCCGATCCCGTATTGCGCCAGCAGCCGCATCTCGGTTCCGCCGCGGCTTCCGAGGCTGATGATCAGCGAGCCCAGGAGGTAGGGCAGTACGTTGACCTGGAGGAGCCTGATGAAACCTGTGGCGACGATGCCTAATGGCTGGATGGTTTCGCCGAAGAAGAGACCGACCAGAATTCCGGCGCCAATGGCCCAGAGGATATGAGAAAACAGCCGTTCGTTCTGAGGATCGGAGGCCACGACGAGGTCAGGGGCTGCAGTATGACGTCGTGGTGTCCAGATGTGTCGCTATTGACATACGCCTAAGCATAACGTCCTCATGACAGCTGGCGCGGAACGCAGACAAATTTCTGGAATTCGCGATATCGCGGGTACCGGCAGTTGGAATTTCCGCGTAAGTTCGCCCAATTGACGCCTGTCAGGACGGCAAGGATCTTGAGTGGTAGGGAGGTGTGCTGAAGGTCGAACTGCATTCGCACACCGCCGACGATCCGGTCGACTCGATTCCGTATTCGACGTATCAACTGATCGATCAAGCGGCGCTGCTCCGTTACGACGCCCTGGCGATCACCCTGCACGATCGTCAGCTCGACATCGAGCGGTTTGCCTCGTACGCGGCAGACCGTGGTGTCACGCTGATTCCCGGCATCGAGCGGACCATCGAAGGCCGGCACGTCCTGCTGCTGAATTTCAGTCCGGCGACCGAGCGCGTGCACACCTTCGAGGATCTCGCGCGGCTGAAATCGCGTGAAGGCGGCCTGGTCATCGCGCCGCATCCCTTCTATCCGATTGGCCCGTCGCTCCGTGAGCAGCTGAGCCAGCACGGGCACATGTTCGATGCCGTCGAATACAACGCGATGTTCACGCGCATGCTGAATTTCAATCGACGGGCAGTGCGATGGGCACGCGCGCACGGCAAGCCGATGGTGGGCAACGGCGACGTTCACCGGTTGCGCCAGCTTGGCTCGACCTACTCCTTGGTGGATGCGGAACCAACCCCCGACGCCATTTGCGCGGCGATTCGCGCAGGCCGTGTGCACGTAGAGGCACAACCGCTGTCGGTGGTCGCGGCGGGGACCATCATGAGCCAGCTTTTCAGCGTGGACCTCAGAAAGAGGGCGCTCCGAGAGTCGCTGGTTGGCAACACCTGGCAGGCCGCTGAGACGCGGCCCGAATAAGGATCGAAGAACCCAGGGGAGCGAACGCAGTTCGGGAACGGACTAATATAGCGGTGCCGTGCTCGTTACTGCCGAACTCTCGCAGCTCCTTCGCGACGTGCTCACCAGCCGCGTCTACGACGTGGCGCGGGAGACGCCTCTCGACAGTGCACCGCGCCTGTCCGAGCGCCTCGACAACGAGGTGCTCGTCAAGCGAGAGGACCTGCAACCGGTCTTCAGCTTCAAGCTGCGGGGTGCCTACAACAAAATCGCGCACCTGAGCGACAAGGAACGAGCCCACGGCATCATCGCGGCCAGCGCCGGCAATCACGCGCAGGGTGTGGCGTACTCGTCGCAGAAGCTCGGGCTTCGCGCCGTCATCGTCATGCCGCAGACGACGCCACGGATCAAAGTGGATGCGGTGCGGTCGATGGGCGCCGAGGTCGTGCTGGCCGGCGACAGCTACAACGAAGCCAAGGCCCATTGCGACACGCTGGTCGACGAGACGGGGATGACGTTCATCCACCCATTCGACGATCCGCTCGTGATCGCCGGGCAGGGAACCATTGGCGCCGAGATCCTGCGGCACAGCCAGGAGCGGCTGTCGGCGGTGTTCGTCCCGGTCGGTGGTGGCGGACTCATCGCCGGCATCGCCGGCTACATCAAGTCGCTGCGGCCGGACGTCAAGCTGATTGGCGTCGAGCCGTTCGAGGCGGATGCGATGTATCGCTCGCTGGCGCTCGGCCGCCGCGTGCAGCTCGATCACGTCGGCATCTTTGCGGACGGCGTCGCCGTGCGAGAAGTCGGCGAACGAACGTTCGAGATCGTTCGGCAGACGGTGGACGAGGTCGTCCGCGTCACCAATGACGAGATCTGCGGCGCGATCAAGGACGTCTTCGACGATACGCGCAGCATCATGGAGCCAGCCGGGGCGCTGGCAGTCGCGGGTGTCAAGGCGTGGGTCGAGCGCGAGGGCGCGAGAAATCAGTCGATCGTGGCGCTGCTGAGCGGCGCCAACATCAACTTCGATCGCCTGCGCTTCGTCGCCGAGCGTGCGGAACTGGGCGAGGCGCGCGAGGCGTTGATCGCCGTCACGCTGCCCGAGCGCAAAGGTGCGTTTCGTGCGTTCTGCGCGGCGATCGGCCGGCGGACGATCACCGAGTTCAACTACCGATTGAGCGGCCGCGATCAGGCGCACATCTTCGTCGGGTTTCAGATTCAGTCCCGGCAGGATGGTCTGTCGCTCGTGTCACAGCTCGTCACGGCGGGATACGAGACGG
>JALDXQ010000198.1:0-12785 GCA_032156805.1 Acidobacteriota bacterium | reverse complement strand
AGCGAAATGACTTCCAGCAGACCGCGATGCGCCCCAACGATGGCAGCGGCCGGTATGGTGCGATCGAAGGTGGCGAGGACGCCACCCTTCCGCTGCGCAAGACCGAGCAGATACACGTCCGTGAGCTGCCGGTAGCCGACACGGCTGCAGTCGAACAGCGCCGGATCTCGGAGCGAGACGCTCTCGGCCCAGAACTGGTGCCCCTCGATGTCGCTGAGCTGCCGTAGTCGCGCCACGAGGTTTGCAGGACGGCTCACGGCGCTCCCATACGCGGGATTCGCGAGCACCCGGACGAACCCGTTTTCGGTGACGGCGCACGTGGCCCAGCCTCGGGAGCGGTTGTCGGCGAACCAGTCGTGCGCCACGTCGTGGTGCACGTGGTCGGGATCGAAGAGCGCGATGAGCAGGTTGACGTCGAGCAGCGCAGGCCGGCTCACGACAGATCGCGAAGCTCGTGGACCAGTTTCATCGTGGGGCGCTGAGCCTTGGGGGAACGCCGCGGCAGGACGGGGATGCCGTTGCGCGCGCGGCTGGGTCGATCTGGCGTGAGCGCCTGTCGGATAAGAGCCGAGAGGGCCTGACCGGCTGTCACTCCACGAACTTCGGCGATCTCCTTGACCGCCTGCAGGACGTCGTCGTCGATGTCCAGCGTCGTGCGCACGCCAGGATCATCTCGCATCACGCATCAGATGTCAATCGCGTGAGTGACCCGGTTCACACGGCAAGGTGCGGCGTTCACAAGTGCCAACCCCAACGTTGTTCTTGGTATAGGGCCTCAAACAGAAGCCTTTGTCGACCGCTGCGCCACGAAGTCGTCGGCGGCGGATGGGAAGGAGAACCGCACCAGTGGGCATGAAGCTCGTTACGCCGGTCGCCGACCAGCCGATGGCGGACCAGTCTTCCGATCCACGGTCAGCGGACGAGATCAAGCGCCAGAAGAAAGAGTGGAAACGCCATCACGATGCTGTGCGAACGCTCGATGCCTGGGAGCGCTATCGGGCCTTGGTCGACGCGAGCGAAGAGGCCTTCGAGATTGTCGACATCGCCAATCGCGAGGCACGCTTCGCCCTGATTGTGATGGGTGCACTCAACGCGGTACCGCTCGTCGTGGTCTCACGGGCGGACACGTTGTCCGTGTTGTCCCGGGGAGAGCAGTACGTGATCGGGGGTCTCTTCCTGGGTTATGCCGTGCTCGTGCTGACGTTCATCCTGGGCGCGATCGAAGCGCTCAGGCCCGGGCGGTTTCGTCCCGCGTTCTCGGACTGGCCCGTCGACACGCCGGACCGCCCTGCCGGGATCAGGTACTACGAGGACATCATCCGGCGGTCGGCGCGCGAGAACTGGGCGGCGTGGCAGACGGTCTCGGTGTCGCAGCTCAGTGCCGAACTGGCGGTACAAGTGCACAGCCTCGCGCTGAAGAACCATGCCAAGCACATCGCGCTGCGCCGGCTCTACGCCGGACTTCGCGTCATGGCCCTGGCACTTGCCGGGCTGAGCCTCCTCTTCGTGATCCTGGCGTGGACATGAAGATCGTGAACTCGGGCGATCGCGCGCGGAACCTCGCGTGCGCGGGGGCATTCATCGTCACGCTTGCTATCCCTGCCGGGGTGCTTGCGCAGATTGCCTCCGAAGAGACGACGTCCGAGGGAACGTCGACACGAGACGGCGAGGCCGGTGTGTTCAGGATGGGCAACAGCCCCTCATTGCGCTTGGGCAACCAGGTGCGAATAGACCTGCACGCGCGTGTTCAGGCCGACGTGAGCCTGCAGGAAGAGTCCGGCGCTGCTTGGGACGGCCTCTCGTGGGGGAACCGCCGAATCGGCATTGATGGCGTCCTGTTCAAGCGGGTCGAGTTTCAAGTCGAGCGAGAGCTCTCGGACGTCGAGCCATGGCGCGATGTATTTGCCGACGTGCGCGTTCACCGCGCCTTGCGCATTCGTGCCGGACATTTCAAGGTGCCGTTCAGCATGGAGCGGACAACCAGTGCATTCGACCTGGATTTCATCGCTCGGGCGGCCTCGGTCATGGATATCTCGCCGGGGCGTGAGACCGGCATCATGCTGCACGGGCGAGGTCCGCGCCGGTTCTTCAAGTATGAATTCGGTCTGTTCAGGCTCGCCCAGCCTCCACTCCAGCCATTCGACGAGGGCGCGACAGACGGTGCCATGCTCACGGCCGCGCGCTTCACCTTTACGCCCGGTACCGCGAGCATCGGGATCGCGTTCACAGGGAGCCGTCTCCCCGAGGGCCTTCATGGTCTATCGGGCCACTTCGACGACGACGGCCTGCTGTCCTCCGAGGACTTCTATGTCAACGGCCGCCGCCGGCGGCTGGGGGTCGAGGGCCGATGGACGGCCGGGAGGCTGTCGATCAAGGGCGAACTTCTCCGCCAGGCTGATTCACGAGAGGGTCAATCTGTCTCGAACAGCGATCTGTCGGATCTCATCGTCCGCGGCGGATACCTGAGCGGTGTGTGGCGCATGGTCGGTGCCCCCCGACGGTCGAGACGAGCGGTGGATGTGGCCGCCCGATTTGAGCGTCTCAGCTTCCACAGCGCCGATCAATTCGATGCACCCTCCCTCGGTCCGCGAGCCGATCACATTGCACCGCTCCGTCAGGAGGCGTGGACGTTCGGCGGCACCTGGCTGGTAAACCGCTGGGTCAAGGTGCAAGTCAACGCCATCCGCGAGTCATTCGTCGACGAAACGGGGATACGACCTGAGATGCCGCAGGCTCGGTGGAGGAGCCTGATGCGGCTTCAGTTCGCGATGTGACTCTGATGACTGGCCGCCACGCAACGTCTCGCGTAGTCCGCGCTGCCTGTCTGCTCGCGCTCCTCCTGCTCCTTCGGGCGGGGTCAGTGGGCGCGCAGACTGCATCCACGCTATTCGACGACAGCATTCTGCATACGCTACAGATTGCTATTCACTCTCGCGACTGGGATCGGCTGCGCGGCGAGTATCTCGAGAACGACTACTATCCGGCCGATCTGACGTGGAATGGCATCCGTGCGACCAACGTGGGTGTGCGGTCGCGCGGCCGAACTTCACGCAGCGGCGCCAAGCCAGGTCTGCAGATCGACTTCGATCATTACAGTACGCGAGGTCAGTTCCTGGGACTGCAGTCGCTCGTTCTCGACAATCTGCTTTACGACAAGTCGACGATTCGGGAACGTGTGGCCATGGCGTTCCTCCGGCGCTTTGGCGTGCCGGCTCCTCGTGAGGCGTTCGCCACGGTGTTTGTCAACGGCCAGTATGCCGGACTTTACGCGATGGTCGAGGAGGTGGACAGTGTGTTCACCCAGCGCGCGCTCGGCGATACCAACGGCGCCCTCTTCGAATATAAATGGCTGCGGCCGTACTACGGCGAGTACCTCGGGGACGACCTGGATGTGTACCGGCAGCTCTTCGAACCGCGAGCCCGGGAATACGACTCGGTCTTCAATCTCTATGACCCAATACGGGAGTTGTTTCGCGCGATCAACGAGGCGCCGGCGGAGAGCTTTCGCGACGCCGTCGGGATGCGCCTCGATCTCGCCGCACTGTTGCGCCTCGTTGCGGCCGACGTGCTCCTCGCCGAAGCAGACGGCATCGTCAGCCTCGAGGGCATGAACAACTTCTACCTGCACCGTGACAGCACGACTCAGCGCCATCAGTTCCTCCCGTGGGATAAGGACTTTGCCTTCCATCACTGGGACTACCCGATCACGGGAGGTGCGTCTGAACACGTCTTGATACGGCGAGCACTCGACGATCCGGAGCTGCGCAGCCTCTACGCCGGCTTTCTCGTCGAGGCGGTGGAGTCGGCGACCGATGCCGACTGGCTCGGCCGGGAGGCCCAGCGCGCATACGAGCAGATTCGCGAGGCGGTGCTCGCCGATCCGGTCAAGCAATTTACGAACGAGGAGTTCGAGGCGGAGGCGGCCGTGGTCATCGACCTGGCAAGGAGGCGGCCCGCCTTTGTCCTGTCTGAAGTCCAGCGGCTGTTTGGTCGACGATAGCGAACGCTTCGAGCACAGGCCGGCCCGCCGCGCCCGGCTGCGGCGGAAAGCCGAGGACATAGGCCGCCGTTGCCGCAGTATCGACGGTGCGAATCGAGGACGACAACCGACGCCCCTGTGCGATGCGAGGCCCGGCGATGATCCACGGAATCGTCATGTCCGACGCCTGGCTCGATCCGTGTTCGCTGAGGTGTCCGCCGTGGTCGGCCGTGAGAATCACCGTGGTATCGGCGGACAGCGACAACACGATCCGGCCCACCGCGAGATCTGCCCGGCGAACGGCCGTCAGATACGCGTCCGACATCCATCCGCTGCGGTGCCCGTTCACGTCCACGTCGGGGAGATGGACGAACAACAGGTCGACGGCTCGACTGCTCACGGCGCCTGACGTCACCTCGTCATCTCCGTTCGATGTGATCGCGCAGACGTCGCTACCGCCCCCTTCGCAGAAGTATGTGAACTTCTGTTTGCCGGCCATCACGGCGGTCCGGCGTCTGTAACTTCGGGCGACGCTGAACAGCGTCGGCACCGGGATCGGCCCGCGTTCTTTCATGTAGTCGTCCCACACCATGCCGTGCGCTTCGGGCGTGAAGCCCGAGAGCATCGACACGTGGGACGGTAACGTCGTCGAGGGCATGACCGTCATGGCCCGCCACGAGTACGCGCCGCGATCCGCCAGCGCCAGGATGTTCGGTGCGCCAACGGTCAGAAGTGCGTCGGGGCGCAGTCCATCGATCGAGATGATTGCGACTTTGCCGGGAGCCGCGGAAAGAACGTCCACCGGGAGTGAAGGGGGCGCAGAGGGCGCGACCGGATTCCCGCCGCAGCCGGCAAGCGACACCGTGGTCGCGAGCAGTATCGCGAGCACGATCGCGGCGCTGACTTCATAGGGGAGGCGAGTGCCAGGTGTCAGACCCACGCGGACCCGCCGGGATTATACGGAGAATCGTCGGACCTCGTAAAGGAACGGGTAATCGCGCGGAGAAGTCCGGCTGACGCCGGACCCCACGTTCAAGGCAGCGCGAGTGCGACGAGTTCGCCGGGGAACTGGCGGCCCGATATCCCGACGACGATGTACTGCTTGCCCTTGGCCATGTAGGTCATCGGCGCATTGCTGACACCGGCCGGCAGTTCCATCTCCCAAACGATCTTGCCGGTCTTCTTGTCGAACGCGCGGAACTTCTTGCCGCCCCATGGACCACTGGGTGGCGGCGGCAGGCCGACGCCGCTGTCGCTCCCCTCGCCCATGAACACGAAGCTCTTGGTGACCATCGCTGCGAGGCGGCCGGGCGTGCCGAGTGGTGGCAGGTTCAGTCCTTTGAATGCCGGGTGATTGCGCAGGCCATCGCCGTTGGCGACCGACCATGCGACATCGCCTTTGTTCAAGTCGATCGCCACGAGGCGCGAGTACGGCGGCTTGAACGGATCAGGAAGTCCCTGCGGTCCGAATGGCCACGGCTGTTGCTGCTTCACGTACGGCAGCGTCGATTCCGGATGTTGTGACTTGCCCAGGGCAATCACCGTCGGCATGTGAGCGGACGGCACATACAGCATGCTCGTCTCGGGATCGAACGCCGCACCGCCCCAGTCCGCGCCACCGTTGGTGCCGGGGACCAGCAGCAGTCCTTTCGGTCCATCGGGGCTGCCGAGCAGAACCGGCGGCGTGTACAGCGGGCCGGTCTTGTACTCGCTGACGATCTTCTTCGCCTCGGCCTTCAACTCCGGCGTGAAGTCGATCAGATCGTTGTCGGAGACGCCCTGCTGATCGAATGCCGGTGGCTTCGACGGAATCGGCTGCGTGGGCGAATACCACTCGCCGGGCACGTTACCCTGCGGCACCGGACGCTCGACGATGGGCCACACCGGCTGGCCCGTCACGCGATCGAAGACGTACACGAACGCCTGCTTGGAAACCTGCGCGACCGCTTTGATCCGTCGTCCGTTGACGGTGATATCCCCCAGCACCGGGGCCGCAGGGAGGTCGTAGTCCCAGAGGCCGTGATGAATCGTCTGGAAATGCCACACACGCTTGCCGGTGCGCGCATCGAGGCAGACGATCGACTCGGCAAAGAGGTTGTTGCCCGGTCGCGTGCCGCCGTAGTAGTCGCCGGTCGCTTCTTCGAACGGCAAGTACACGTAGCCCAGTTCTTCGTCGGCGCTCAGCAGAGACCACGCGCCGCTGTTGCCTGAATACGTCCACGAATCGTTCAGCCAGGTCTCGTTCCCGAACTCGCCCTTGCGCGGAACGACGTGGAACGTCCACAACAGCTTCCCGGTCCGCACGTCGTATCCGCGCACATCGTCGGGCGGCATGTCCTTCGGTGCGCGCGCGCGTTCGTTGAGGATGTCGGTGGCCGGCGAGGGGACGCCGGCCCCCCCCCCCCCCCCCCCACGACCACGTCCTTGACGACAATCGGTCCGCTGCTCCAGCGCCAGCCGGTGATCGCGCGCTCGAAGCCTTTCGTCAGGTCGACCTGACCGTTCTCCCCGAAGTCTGCATAGCGCTTCCCGGTCTTCGCATTCAGTGCGACCAGGCTGGCGCCGACGTTGGTCACGATGCGGGCATCCTTGCCATCGGTCCAGTACGCGATGCTGCGAGTGGCGCCCGCCCGGGTCAGTCCCTGCCCATCGGCTCGCGGCGGCAGGCTGTCGTACCAGATGGTTTTGCCGGTTGTCGGATCGAGCGCGACGACGGCACCGACCGCTGAGCTCATGTACATGAGTCCGTCAACGACGAGAGGCGTGTGCTGGAGATTGGCCTGGGCCTGCGCATCAGGGAACGATGGACGCAGTTCCTCGGGCAACGCCGATCGCCGCCAAGCGATCTGCAGACCGCCGATCGTCTTCGCGTTGATTTGATCGAGCGGTGAATATTTCGTGCTCGCCTTGTCGCTGGCATAGGCCGGCCAGTCGCGGTCTTCGTCGGCGGCGCGGCCGATCAACGTCCACGTCGCGAGAGCACCGGTCAGGAGAATCAGGGATGAGAGAGTGGCCTTCCGCATGGGCAGAAGTGTAGCCTGACAGAGGTCCGAAGGTCTTTCTTGATCCGAACGTTCGAAATGAGCAGCGTCAGAAGAGGGGAAGAGCGATCGGGCGAGCGTGCGGTGTGCGGTGGGTGCTAGTCGATGTGTGCGGCCGTGGCCTCCACGCGAGTGTTCGCGTCGGGTGATGTCGACCATTCGCAGTTGCGCAGCGCTTCACGAATGTCGGCGAGCGCGCGAACGATGAGTCGAAGTTCGTCGACGCCGGTGGTGGTGCTGCGCGCCTGTTCCAGTATGCGCGCTTGCGCGACGTCGTTGATGTGTGCAATCGCTGTTTCGATATGGCGACGCGCCACACCGATACGCTGCACCGGTGAATCATTCTTGGCGACGATATGGAGCATCCCGGGTCCTTCGGTCGTCACTGCTTGCGCCTGTCTTCCGCTGTTCGTTGCTGTCGTCGGCGGTCGTAACCCGATCGCCGTTCACTGTGGGGCAGCACCCCGTAACCATTCGAGAGCAACTGTCCTTCGAACTGCACCTGGTACTCGACGAGCGAGAGAGCGTCCTGAAACGAATACGACCGCCGCAACGTGCCGGGTCCGAATACTTTCAACTCCAGTCCCCGCCCCTCGACAATCCGTGTTTCCCACCGGACTGTCAGGAGTTCCTGGATGAACATCCGAACCACTGGCCGGTCAACTTGGACCATTGCGTTGGTTTCCCGGACCGTGTCGAAACCGAGCTGAACAGTCTCCTCGACAACGGACTTAGTTCTTAGCTTCTCGCTACCTTCCGCGCGAATTTTCGCAGCGTTATTCTTAAAATCCCTTGACGAGTAATCGAGAAAGCAATCGGCGCGCCGCCCGTGTTGACCTTGCACAGAAAGCGGGGATAGCCTACATCCCGCCATGGCATCGACTGATCGAGCTTATCTATCTGGATTCGGAAACGAGTTTACGTCGGAGGCAGTCGCTGGCGCATTGCCGCGCGACCAGAACACGCCTCAGAAGCCGCCGTTGGGTTTGTATATCGAAGAGTTGAACGGGACCGCATTCACGGCCCCTCGCGGGATCAGCCGCTCAACGTGGACGTATCGCATTCGTCCATCAGCGATGCACAAGCCATTCAGGCCGCGCGATGTCCGTCTCATCCGTAGTGGGCCGTTCAACGAAGTGCCGCCGACGCCGAACCAGCTCCGCTGGAAAGCGATGCCGATTCCGTCCGAGCCGACCGACTTCATCGACGGCGTCGTCACGCTTGGCGGCAACGGGGATCCGGCCTCGCAGTCGGGCGCGGCGATTCATGTATACGCCGCCAACCTTTCTATGCGGGACCGGTTTTTCTATAACGCGGATGGCGAATGGCTGATCGTCCCGCAAGCCGGCACTCTGGCGTTGCACACAGAATTTGGTCAGCTCGAAGCTGAGCCGGGTCACATCGTGCTCATGCCGAGGGGCGTCAAGTTTCGAGTCGAGCTTCCTGATGGTTCGGCCCGTGGTTTCATCTGTGAGAACTACGGACAGCACATGCGGCTGCCGGACCTCGGTCCTATCGGCACGTTCGGATTGGCCAACGCCAGGGACTTCGAGGCCCCGGTCGCAGCGTTCGAAGATCGTGAAGGGGATTTCCGGTTGACCGCCAAGTACGGTGGTGGGATCTGGGAAGCCGAGATCGATCACTCGCCGCTCGACATCGTCGCGTGGCGCGGCAACTACCTGCCGTTCCGGTACAACCTCTACAAGTTTCAGTGCATCAACACGGTCACGTTCGATCACCCGGATCCATCGATCTATTGTGTGCTCGCATCGCCAACGTCGGTCCCTGGAACCTCGAACATGGAGTTCGGCTGCTTTCCCCCGCGATGGACCGTGGCCGAGCACACGTTTCGGCCGCCACCATTCCATCGAAACGTCGCGAGTGAATTCCTCGGTCTGATCGCGGGGAAGTACATCGGGAAGGGTGATGACTTCGGCCCGGGCAGCGCGAGCTTGCACAACTGCATGTCCGGACATGGACCGGATGCCGAAGCGTACGAACGCGGACGGACCGCGGAGCTGAAGCCGCAGTATCTCGACGACACGCTGGTGTTCCTGTTCGAGACGCAGTTGCCGATTCGACCCACGCGATTCGCGCTCGAAACCGAGTTGCTCGAACGCGACTACTACACGCACTGGCAGGGATTGAAGAAGAACTTCGGCCTGGTGAGCACCGGACGATGAGGGCGGCGGTGCGTGCGCTTCTGCTCCTGCTGTCGTGGGGGCTGATGAGCAATGTCGCCGCAGCGCAGGGCGGCGCGTGCGATCGCGAATGCCTGATCGGCGTGGCAGAGCAGTACCTCGACGCGCTCGTGGCGAAGGATCCCTCAAAGCTTCCGTTGACCAGTGCGGCCGTGAAGTTCACCGAGAACGGACAGCGACTCCGACTGGGCGACGGCTTCTGGAATTCCGTCTCGGGTCGCGGCACTTACAAGATTCACGTGCCCGACATCACGTTGAGTCGGGTGGCGACGATCATCACGATGCGTGAAGCCAACACGCCCGTGATTCTCGTGACGCGGCTCACGGTGGACACGCGTCGCATCAGCGAGATCGAGACGATGGTGGCGCGCAGCGAGAACGGCGCGAAGGGCTTCGAGGCACTGGGGGAACCTCGCGCCGCGTTCAGCCGCCTGACGCCGCCCGCCGATCGCGCGTCACGTGCCGAACTGGTGCGTGTCGCCAACATGTATTTCAGCGGGATGCAGTTGAACGACGGCAAGGGGCAGTATCCCTTCGCCGACGATTGCGATCGCATCGAGAACGGCGCCAGAACGACGAACGCACCCGGACGCGGCGGCGCCGCACGACCGGATCCAAAAACGGCGAGCAACTACTCGGCGATGTGGACGTGCCGCGAACAGTTCGAATCCGGCTTGCTGCATTTCGTCAGCCGGATACGGGACCGCCGCTACGTGGCGGTCGACGAAGAGCGTGGGCTCGTGATGGCGTTCGTGTTCTTCGACCACGACGCCGGCGCGTCGCGAACGTTCCAGACACCTTCCGGCCGCACGGTGACGGCCGGCCCGGTGACGCCCTGGACCTGGCAGATCGCCGAGCTTTTCAAGGTCGAGAAGGGCCTTCTCCACGAAATCGACGCTGTGCTCGAGCGCGTGCCCTATGGCATGACGTCCGGCTGGAGTTCGTGGGAAGACGGGATGTCAGACAAGATACAGTTCGTGCGGTAGTCCCAGCTCTCGGCTCTGACCTCTCTCCTGCTCTCCCGCAACACAACGAGCGAATCGACGCGAGTGGCTCGCCATGCGGCCCGTAAAAAGGCGCTGGCCTGACCGGGCCCGGCAGGTTCTGGGCAGGACGAAGGTGCGGCGCAGCGCCGCGCCTTCGTCGGGTGGGATCGTTACTGCGGCAGGACGACCGTGTCGATGACGTGGATCACGCCGTTGGACTGGAAGACGTTGGCTTGCGTGAGCATCGCCATGCCGCCCTTTTCGTCCTTCAGGACGACGTTGTTGCCCTGCTGCATTGCCCAGAGCGTTCCACCGCTCGCCGTCTTGAGCATGGCCGTGCCGTTGCCTGCTTTGATCTGAGACCTGAGGTCGGCACTCGACAGGCGGCCGGGGACGACGTGATACGTCAGTACCTTGGCCAGCGTGGGCTTGTTCTCCGGCTTGAGCAGCGTGTCCACCGTTCCTGCCGGCAGCTTGCTGAATGCGGCGTTGGTGGGAGCAAAGACGGTGAAGGGGCCGGTGCCCTGGAGGGTGTCAACGAGCCCCGCGGCTTTGACTGCTGCAACCAACGTTGTGTGATCGGCCGAGTTGACGGCGTTCTCGATGATGTTCTTGTTCGGGAACATTTCCTTGCCGCCGACCATCGGGTTCTGCTGGGCGTAGCTGATCGTGGCGATCGCGAGCGCGGCGAGCGCCGCGGTACAGATGTGTGCGAGCTTCATGGTGCGCAGTCCTCGTAGAGCCGCGGGCGTGATTACCCGACGTTCTGTGTGGCTCTACGGCGTGTCAGGTGTGTCGGATTGGGGCATCCGTTTGTCGTTCGTGTCCGTATGATCGGCATGGACGCACTGGCAGAGGACAGACGCCGACGAGCGCGGCGCGAGTTGTTGAAGATGGTTCCGCTCGCGGCGGCAGGTCTGCTCTTCACGCAACAGGGGCAGCGCTGGATGACCAACGCCGCTCTGTCCTTGAGCGATTGGGCAGGTCCCGCCACGTTTCGGCCGGCTCGCCTCGCCCCGACGTTCGACGATCGCGACCTCACGCCCTTGGATCGTTTCCCGCTCAACTCCTATCTGACGCACGACCCCGAGGTCGATCTCGACAGCTGGCGGCTCGAGATGGGCGGCCTCGTCCGGCAGCCGGGCGCATACACGCTTGACGACCTGCGTCACTTCACCAAAGTCGTTCAGAACACGCGACACATCTGCATCGAAGGGTGGGATGTCATCGGGAACTTTGGCGGTGTGCCGGTTTCCGTGTGGCTCGATCACGTTGGCGCAGACGAGCGTGCGCCGTACCTCGAGGTGGCGTGCGCAGACGATTACTACGAGTCGATCGACATGGCCAGCGCCCGTCATCCGCAGTCGCTGCTCTGTTATGAGATGTACGGTGAGCCGCTCGCGCGGGGGCATGGCGCGCCGCTCCGCCTCGTCATGCCGACCAAGCTCGGTTACAAGCAGGCGAAATACATCGTCGGCCTCAACATCACCAGCGTGCTCCGCGCCCGCGGCTACTGGGAAGATCAGGGCTACCCCTGGCATGGAGGGTTGTGATGCGCCGGCGCGTCGAGCATCCCGCGGTCGTTCGGCTGTGCCACTGGACGGCGACAGTTGTCGTTTCGGTCCTGGTCGCCAGCGGGCTCGAGATCTTTGCGGCGTTTCCGAGCTTCGGAGAGAAGATTCCGCAGCGCGATCTTTTCGTGCCCCCGGCGGCCCTACGGCTTGGAGACTGGCTGGGCGGCGCGCTGCAGTGGCACCTGGCGTTCGCCTGGTTGTTCCTCGCTACCGGCGCTGCGTACGTCGTTTTCCAGTTCGCCACCGGCAACTACCGACAGGTCGTGTTCGCGCCGTCCGATGTTCGCGGTGTGTGGCCGATGGTCCGCCACTATTTCTTCTTCGGTCCGAAGCCGCCGGTGAGCGGGACCTACAATCCGCTGCAGAAACTCGCGTACACGACGGCACTGGTCCTCGCGGCCGTGCTCGCGCTCACCGGCCTCGCGCTCTACAAGCCCGTGCAGCTCTCGTGGCTCATCGCGGCCTTTGGCGGATTTCGCCTCACGAGGCTGTGGCACTTTCTGGCGATGGCGGGTCTGCTCGGTTTCATCCCCGGTCACCTGGTGATGGTGGTCCTTCATGGCTGGGCGAATTTCGCGTCGATGTGGACCGGGATGAAGCCGGAAGTCGAAGCAGCGATTCAGCGCCGCAGTTCGTGACACGCGATCCGTGAGGATCGAACGAGCAATGGCGGTGCATGCCGCGATGGCAGGCGGTTGGAATCAGGGGCTACTCGCGAGCGAATGCGGGTGGCCGAGATCCGGCTAAAGCCGGACACTACAAGTGACGGTCCGGCTAAAGCCGGACACTACGAGCAACGACAGCGATCACCGCTCGCGGGTTGCCCACGCGGAGGACGGCCTTCGGAGCGCGGCGCCTCAGAGGACGCCGGAAATCGATCGCAGCGATTCGGCGCCGCGAGTTCGTGCCGCGCGATCCGTGACGATCGAGCGAGCAGTGGCGGTGCATACCGCGATGGCAGGCGTCGGAAGCAGGGACTACTCGCGGCGACCGCGGAAGGGTAC
>JALDXQ010000197.1:0-12804 GCA_032156805.1 Acidobacteriota bacterium | reverse complement strand
CTGGTTCCAGAGCCTGCGGCCACGGAGGTACAAGTCAAACGCTTCCGCGTTTCTGGTCTGACGGCGCGACAACGCGTCGAGACGCTCGGGCGACAGGCGAAGCCTGATTCGCTCGGCGATGGCGGTGCTCAACTCTCGCTGCAGCGACAGCAGGCTCGTCGCTTCACGATCGAACGACTCGGACCAGATCTGTGACTCATCGCTGACTCGAATCAACTTGCACGTGATGCGCAGCCGGTGACCCTCGCCGCGGACCGAGCCTTCGACCAGATAGTCAACGCTCAGCTCGGCGCCGATCGTCGCGATCGACTTGACGGTCTGCCGGTAAGCCATCGTCGAAGTGCGCCCGATGACACTCAGGCGCTCGGGATCGAGCTGCCCGAGCTGCGAAATGGACTCCTCGGTCAGTCCATCCGCCAGGTAGTCGCGCTCGGGATCGGCGTCGAGGTTCGCAAACGGCAGCACCGCCAGCCGCGCGTGCTCGGGCGCGCTCCGCCTGGCGGCGATGACTTCGACATCGGCGATGAACTTGTACCCCCTTCCCGAGACGGTTTCGATGAACGCGGGCTTCGTGGTCGAATCCGACAGCGCCATCCGCACTTTGCGGACGGCCGTGTTGATCCCCGTCTCGACGTCGATGAACACGTCCTTGCTCCAGAGACGCTCGACGATGTCGCGGCGAGGTACGAGCTCGTGACGCCTCTGGACCAGGAGGATCAGGAAATCCATCGGCCGACGTTCGAGCGGAATGGGCGTGCCTCGCCTTCGCAATTCGAAGGCGGCGACATCCAGCTCGAAGTCGCCGAAACGGAACAGCTCGCGCGAATGGGAACCGTGCATACCTCGGGCCCGCGTTTCCGCCTCCAGTGCCCACAAGTCTCCACCGACCGGAGGATCTTATCTACAGACAACCTTCAGATCTTCTTCATCTTCCCGCCATGGCCATGGCCAGGGTCCCTCGGCAGGATCGGACCACATTCGATTCAGCGCGCAGGGGTTCTCCGCAGCCGCTGCGCCGCAGGAGGAAACCATGCGTTCGATTCCACACTCACCGCGATGGCTACGGCAGACGATCCGCGTCGCGGTCGCAACGGCGACGCTGACCGCGCTCGTGGCAACCCTGCCACAGAATGTGACCGCCCGTGGCGATGAAGCGCAAAAGGCGCGCTTCCCTGACCTGATTGCGGTCCCGAACGGATTCGGCCCGGAAGGCATTGCCATCGGCCGCGGGACGACCTTCTTTGTCGGGAACATGTTCGGCGGCGCCATCTACCGCGGCGCTCTGCGAACGGGACGAGGCAAAGTGCTCGTTGCGTCGGGTGCGCCAGGAACGATGGCGATCGGTCTCAACGTGGATCGGCGGACGAATCATCTGTTCGTCGCCGGAGGGTTTGACGGAACCATGCGAGTCTATGCCGGCCACAGCGGAGCGCTTCTCGCCACCTACAGTTCCAGCACGTTCCCTTTCCGGATCCATCAGCGCCGTTTCCCTGTTTCCCGAACGCCAACGGGATTGTTGCGACCGAGAACGGTCGATGGCTGATCATGGCGGATTCTCTCAGTCAGTCGATCTTCCGGGTCGATTCCCGTACGGGGCAAACCGTCAGAATCGACGTGGGCGGTGGGTCCCACCCTCTGCCGAACGCCGACGGCCTCGTGCTCGATGGCTCGACGCTCTACGTGGTGCAGAATTTTCTGAATCGGATCGCAGTGATCGAGTTGGCAACGGATCTGACGACCGGCGTCATCACCGAGTACCTCACGGCGCCCGGGCTGGATGTCCCCACGACGGCCGCGATCTTCGGCAGCAGCCTGTACGCGATCAATGCCAGGTTCGGCGTTCCGCCCACCGCCGAAACGGAGTACCACGTGGTGAAAGTTCCGCGCTAATCGTCGATTCCGACGTTGAGCGTCTCGCCGTTCTAGGCGTATTCGGTGGCCGCACTCCAGGAGCGACTCTGATTCGACGAGTCGCTCACAGGCAGGTGGCCGCCGGATCCTCGTTACTCCCTTTGCCCGCCGCCCGTAGGCGCTGACCAGACGGAGCGCATCGAGGCGCGTCCCGGTCGATTCGGCAGAGAACACGCGGCCGGCAAGCGGCGGCTGTCCGCTCGCGTCGATCCAGAGGATCTCCTCTACGCGTTCAGGCACATGGAGGTCACTGAAACGATCGTATGCATGCACACGAGTCGCATACTCTCTCCTTGCAGAGATCGCCGTGAACCGCCGCGCGTCAGTGCCTCGCGGGTGTTTCTGATCGGGGCGAGCTTTGCGTAACGCCTTCGGCCTCGAGGACCACTTCCTGTACACGAACATCGTTCCAGTCCTAGGGAGACCTTTCCCTGTCGATCTGCCGGGGATTGCACACCCTGACACGCACTGCACTTTGCACGATCCAGCCGCCAATGGGGCTGACGAACGGAGCGCATGTGAAGACGTCAGCGGCTCGCGGGAGGCGCTCGGGTCGGCGACCGGAGGTCTGCTGGCGCGTGACGACTAGGAACGGGTACCAGTTCGTCTGCTGCCTGCACGGCAATGGGCCCGACGTTGAAGTGCGGCTCACAATGGGCACAGACACCCTGGTCGACTCACGAACCGTGGAGTCCGTCGATCGAGCGCGACGGCTTGCGCATCACTGGCTCCGGCTGGTGATCGCTGATCCCCCGGGGTGGTCTTGACTCATGGTGCGCAAGCCCTCCGCGCAGGTCCAGAAGTTGATCTGAATCGTACCGGTCGGTCGGAGGGCACGTGGGGACCAACGCCTGTCTCCAAGACGGGGGAGAGCGGTTCCGGCAAGGAGTTGGCAGTTCGGAGTGCGTGACTCCGTGAACTGCTAGCCGCTGAGCCTCGTCGAAAGTGCCCGTCCGTCCGTTT
This sequence comes from Acidobacteriota bacterium, assembly GCA_032156805.1. Lineage (GTDB taxonomy): Bacteria > Acidobacteriota > Vicinamibacteria > Vicinamibacterales > UBA2999 > Gp6-AA40. The sequence goes on along the minus strand of JALDXQ010000197.1, from coordinate 9,930 downwards.
TGGCCTTCATATGGGCTGTCAGGGTGCGAGCCTCACTACTTCCCGGCGTGCATGACAAGAAAACGGGAATGGTTGTTCAGCAAGATGGCGGCGGGTGTAGGATGCTGCCGGGATCAGGCGGTCAACGAGTCTGGCGCTGAGTGTTTGAGTGCGTGGGTCAGGCCTCCTTTAGGGATCGATGCAGGTAGCTGCAGAGGTGGACCATGCCACGAAGTGTTTTACTCAGTTTGTTCGTGTTGGCGTTCCTGTTCGGTATTCCTCAAGCGGCTTTCGCAACTCCTTTCACCGTTACACCGATAGATGTAGTCGACGCCACCTCGACGCGGGTCACCAGCATCAATGACAGGGGCACGGTAGGGGGAACGTTTATCGATGCTGCCGGGGTGAGCCATGGCTTCCTCTATGACGGCGTAAAGTTCACGACTCTTGATTTTCCTGGGGCGTTTTCCACGGAAGTACGAGGACTCAATGACCGAGGCCTTGTAGTCGGGCAATACGTCGAATTCGTTGGTGGCCTTCCCGGCTTTATCGACCATGGGTTTGTTTATGACGGATCGACGTTCAAGACAATCGACGCACCGGGTGATCTCCGGACGCACGTTTACGGGGTCAACGATGTCGGCACCATTGTCGGCTGTGTCACTCAGGGCCGATTCGGCACCGTCGGGTGCAGTGGGTTTTCGTACGATAACGGCGCGTTCTCCTTCTTCGAGGTGCCCGGCACGGACGACTTTACGATCCCTCTGGCGATCAACGATGGTGGCTTAATCGTGGGATCTTCCGCTCTCGGTGGCTTCGCGTACGATGGCTTGAGCTTCGCGACTTTCAACTTTCCTGGTGGCTTGTTCACGGAAGCTCACGGCGTCAACGATGCGGGAATCATCGTGGGTCGTTATAACGACGACGAAGGCATCCACGGCTTCTCATATGACGGAATGACGTTCACGACGGTGGACGTCCCTGGCGCCTTCAGGACCGTCGTCGAAGGCGTCAACGATAGCGGGGTCATGGTGGGCGAGTACAATGAGCGCCGCGGGTTCATAGCGACTCCGGTTCCTGAGCCTGCGTCCGCGTTGCTTTTCGTTCTGGCACTCGCAGGGCTTCGAGCAGCTGCATCCCGATTGTCAGATCGACCTTCCTGACCACGTAAGCATCCTCCGCGTTAGCCAGCGTCGGTCGTGCCAGGAGTCACACCCGATCTATGCCCCGGGAGGGGGCTGATCGGGAATGATCGAATCGTGCTCATCACGCAGCCGCGGTGGTCGGCTGGCATGCGGGTGTGGATTCGTTCAGCCTGACGGCAAGCTCATTCGACACGTTTCAGGCCACGCTGACCGAGAAACTCGAACCCGAGGTCAGCGGTCCCGGCAACGGTGTGGCCGTACCGGAGCCGACCACTGTTTTGTCGTTGGGCAGTGCGGTCGGGATCCTCCTACCGCGGCGGCGGCGCATCGGACCTTCCTGAATCGGCGTCAATCGAGCCTTTCGCGAAACGTTGCCGACAAGTCACCTACAGCATCTGCGAACTTGACGTGTCAACAGAGTGCCATGGTGTCTTGTCGGCACCACGAACGAGCCGTCCTACGCTTCAGCGGAATCTTGTGCGGCGTACTCTCGACGGTGCGCGACTCAAGGCGTTGAAGCGTGGCCAAGTGACAGCGCAAGGCCTCGATGAGGTCGCCGAGCTGTCGCCGCGGGCGCAGGCGAGGCCGGCGCGCGCGTTGCAGAAGGAAGTGCGTCGCGTGGGGGCGACGTGGAGTCGGAGGTCGACGTTCGCGGGCGGACCCCCCGACCGAGCAACCCAGGGGTTCGTTACCAATTCTAGGTATTGCGCTTGTGAAGACGCGTCTAGATACGATGGCCTCGCGGCGAATGACGCACGAACTGACCTTTACCGTCTCACTGGCCGAGAAGGCGATCACCAGGTCGTGTCCGGCCGTGCGATGTGCTCTGCCGCACGGGCCCTCGGACAATCGGGTCAACGGCTGGCATCATTGAGACCGATGCGGCTGCGCCCGGATGACACGGTTACGCTCGAGGACCTTGCACGAGGTGAGCGAGCTCTGGTGAAGGATGCCGCCTGGGCCACGACCGCCGGTGCACTCTACGGCGGAGTGATCCTGGTTGGGTTCGCACTCGAGCTCGGCGCGCCCCCGGTAATCATCGGCTTGCTCGCCGCAATCCCTTTCCTCGCGCAGATTTCGCAGCTCGCTGGAATCGCGCTGATCGAGCGCATCCGGCAGCGGCGAAAGATCGTGTTCCTCACGGTCACGGTAGCGCGCACCCTCATCCTGTCGCTCGCGCTCGTGGCTTTCGCCGAGGGGCAGCCGCTGCAGCTCTCGCTGCTCGTCGTGATACAGGCGGCGATCTCGCTGGCCGGAGCCATGGCCGGCTGCGCGTTCAATTCCTGGGTGCACGAGGTAGTGCCGCGCGAAACGCTGGGAACGCTGTTCTCGCGGCGGCTCTTCTGGTCGACGGTGCTTTCATCGGTCGGCGCGCTCAGCGCTGGCTACTTGGTCCAGGCGTGGCCGCGCGAGGACCGGCTGCAGGCCTACGCCATCGCGTTTGTCGCCGCAGGCGCGGCAGGGTTCATGAGCTCGCACTACCTGCTGCGTGTGCCCGAGCCGCCGATGCGCCGCACGGGGCCGCCCCTTCCGCTCACCGAACTTCTGCGCGCGCCGCTTGTCGACGCCAACTTCAGGAACGTGGTGGCCTTCATGGCAGCTTGGAATCTCGCCTCCAACATCGCTGCGCCCTTCATCACCGTGTACCTGGTGCGGCAGATCGGTTACGAGCTCGGCACGGTGACAACGACCTGGGCTGGCGGACAGGTCGCGACCGCGCTCACCATGGCCTGGTGGGGACGGCTATCAGACCGCCTCTCGAACAAAGCCATTCTCAGCGTCGCGTTGCCCGCATACTTCGCCTCACTCATCGCGCTCGCCTTCATCGCGCTGCCTGAACGACATGCCTTCACGCTGCCGCTGCTCTTCCTCATTCAGATAGTCATGGGGGCGGCCAGTGGCGGCATCGGGCTCGCCACCGGCAACCTCGGCCTCAAGCTTGCGCCGCACGGGCAGGGCACAGCCTACCTGGCTGTAGTCACGCTCGCGGGCTCGCTTGCAGCCGGCGTCGCCGCGCTCTCCGGCGGCGCGCTCGCCAACTGGTTCGCCGTGCGCGAGCTCGCCCTTTCCTTCTCGTGGACGTCGCCGGGGATCACGCAACAGATCACCGTGCTTCAGTTCCGGCATTGGGAGTTTCTGTTTGCAATCTCGTTTGCCCTCGGCTTTTACGCGCTGCATCGGCTCTCGCGTATCCAGGAGGGCGAGGAGCACAGTGAGCGCACGGTCATCCAGCATCTCGTGATCGAGGCCTTCCGCTCGATCGATCAACTGTCGCCGATCGAGGGCCTGCGCACCGTAATTCTGTTGCCCCTCGGCCGCCTGCGCGACCGGCGTCTCAGGCCACGGTAGGGGATTCCGATGGCGTCCTCGATCCATCCGTTCTGTCCGGTGCCACACAGGACCACATCGGGCACGGTTACCATGCTGAGGGCACCTCAAGAACCGCCAGAATGAAGCGCGCGCTCGACATCGACACGGCCCGTCGCGCGTTCTCTACGTCGCGAGTTCGCACGTATTAACGCAGCCAAGCCGAAGAGGGAGAGAAGAGCGCTGCTCGGTTCTGGCACCGTTACTCCATCGTCGTACTGGACCGCGAGCGTCCAGTCGATACGACCGGTGATGTCCGCGTCGGAGGTTCCTGCAGTGCGAGACCACCGAGAATCCGACATGGGAATACACCCGCAAGTTGAATCACTGCTAGCGCGCGGGGAAGAGGGAACACGGCGGAGTTCTCCGACACCACGGGATAGAATATATAGGCCCCTCTTTGTGGTTTGCATTAAGTGTGGCGCGACAAGTGGTCAATGGATGACGCGAACTCCGATCAGATATCGACCGCCAGGGAGCGACCTGGCTGCAAGGAGAATCAGCTCCATGCGCGGATTGCTCTCGCGTAGCGGGTGGGTGGTCGTCAGCGTCCTCTTTTCGCTGAACACCCTCGCAGCTCAAAACACAACATTGGTCTTTGAGGCACAAGGCCCAGAGTGCGCTGCCGCATCCGAGGAGTATCGTGCCTTGTGGAACGCTAAGGGCGCTCGAATGAAAACCGTATTGGAGCAAGTAACTGGGTTGGCCTTCACGGAACCGACGATCCCTGTGATCGTCTTCGAGGGGATTGCCAATTCGGGTTGCCCGGTCAACCGATGAGGATGCGTGCGAGCTTCCCACCAGACATCAAGAAGGGCACCTTGATGCACGAACTCGGGCACCGGCTCATGCTGGAGCATCAGATATATGCGCGTGAAGTAGCAGGTGAGAAACTCGGTCACCATCCTCTTCTCGTCTTGCTTCTCTACGACGCTTGGGAAGACGCATATGGGCGTGAGTTTGCGGATGCGAACGTCACGATCGAGCGGACGCGCAAGGCGTATGACTACGAATCGGCGTGGACTTGGGCGCTCAGCATGACAAGACAGCAACGCTCTGTTGGGTTCGAGCAGGCGAAGCGGGGAAAGGACACCTATGAGGGGCCACGTCCAGCCCTCGACCGTGATGACCAGATACCGGGAGTCCCGCTCACTTCACCAGCAAATTCAAGTTGCGGCCATTTTCAACTCCATGCTTCCTCAAGGTCGCAGATCAGATCCCGCTGACTCGCTGCCGGCGATGAACCCGACGCGCTAGTGCTGAGTCGTTATTTCAGAGCGCACGGTGTCGCGTTACCTGCGAGAACGGCCGAAGAGAACGTCACAGACCTGGCGCACATTTATTGCGAATCACCTTGGCCAGTTTGACTGTAACCCGCAAATGCTGTCACCGGACGTGTCGGGCGATGACCTCCCCATTCTTTGCAATGGACGAAGACTGCAAGGTACTTCCGCTGTGAAGGTCGATCAGATTTGCCCGACCGGGCAGGGCGTACGGCGACTGTGCGAGGGAGAGACCGTTGCGCGTCGCCAATGACGATTGGTACGAGCGTCATCGGGGTTGCCGTTTGTGCTTAGTATGCGGTGGGAGCGTCTGCATGGGCGAATCGCGGGCTGTCGGAATATTGGCAAAGTACAGCCCGTTGGTGATGTTGGCTCACCTATCAGGCGTGTGATGACCGGTCTGCTGTCTGCCTGAATCCGTTCCGATTGCCTAAACTCTGAAGATGTGCTAACCCGTCTGGGTGGCTTACAATGCCCGCGTCTGAAAGGATCACGATGAAGGCTATCTATCTGCTCGCGTGTAGCCTGCTGGCAGGTTCGGTTTCGCTCGCGGCGCATCATTCCTTCTCCGCCGAATACGACGGCGACAAGCCGGTCACGGTCTCAGGCACAGTCGCGAAGATCGACTGGATGAACCCTCACATCTACTTCTACGTGGACGTGAAAGACGACAAGGGCGTCGTCACTCAATGGAAATTCGAGGGCTATCCACCGAACATGCTCGTCCGGCAAGGCTGGAAGCGGGACGTCACCATGAAGGTCGGCGACACTATCACTGTGTTTGGCTGGCGGGCGCGCGCCAATACGACGCAGGCCCATTCTCGACAAGTGACTTTTGCCGACGGCCGCAAGCTGAATTCTGGACCGCCGGCCGGCACGGGCGGTCAGTAATCAGGAAGGAGCAGAGCACGTGACACGCCTCCTCATCTCGATCGCGCTCGCCGCCCTCGTCCCTATCTCTGGCTCGCTCGTGGCACAAGGCCAGAACCCGGCACTAAAGCCGATCCCACGAACCGCGGACGGCAAGCCGGATCTCTCCGGTGTCTGGGTTGGAGGTGGGTTTGGGCTCCTGTTTGGCGAAGCCGAGCTCGAGGCCATGCGGAAGTACGACGCTGCGGCCGGGAGAAAACCGTTGCCGCCACCGGAGCCTCCGCCCTACAAACCGGAGGCAGAGAAGAAGCGCCAGGAGTACATTGCGAGGCGGGGCATCGATGACCCCATGGCTCGCTGTCTGATCTCGGGCGTGCCGCGCATCACCGTTAGGCCCTTGCCGTTCGAGATCATCCAGCAGCCCCATCGGATCGTCGTTCTGTACGAGGTTCACCATGCGTTCCGGTTCATTCCCACCGATGGACGCCCGCATCCCGATGACATCGAGCCGTCGTACTTGGGTGACTCGGTGGGCCGGTGGGAAGGAGACACGCTGGTCGTGGACGTCACCGGCTTCAACACAAATACCTGGCTCGCCGGTGTCGGGACCTTCCACAGTGAGAAGCTCCGCGTGACCGAGCGTTATACGCGCGACACCCACGACACGATCATTTACGAGGCGACGATGGAAGACTCGGAGGTTTTCACGAAGCCCTGGAAGCAGTATGCGACGCTCAGGCTGAAGCCCGGCGAACGGATTCGCGAGTACGAGTGCATCGAGAACAACGAAGATCTCCAGCGATTCGAGAAGCTGCTGCAAAGCGGCGAGTTCAAGAAGTAGATTGTTAGCGACGATCAGCACTGAAGCACGACACACCGTTAGTTGAAAGACTTGATTTCCCGCCCATGCTTCGAACGGTGGCAATGGTAAGACCCCATGAAGCGCGGGGCGGTTGCTTCTCGTTCTCGTGCTCCATCCACGGCATCAGGTTCCTGACGCGTGGCGCTCGGTCGCTGATACCGCCACCGACGAAGGCCCTTGTACGAGCACATCGGCGGTATGTATATACGGTGTCGCGTGGGATCCGACCGGAACGGGCACGAGGGGACCTGAGCGTCGTCACTTCACGTTTCGCTCCTGCGCCTTCGGCTTGTTCTGGGTCGCCACGCAGCTCTCGTATCGCGTTCGGGCGGCCACTCGTGAGACGAGACCGGCGCATCCGACGAACCGCCGTGTCTTACCGCAGATTGCGCTTGCCTTCGATCTGAAACCGCCGCGAGCGAGAAGGTGCCGACATTCGGGCCCACGTCATAGAGCACGCCTCCGCCGCTCATCGACTCTTCGATCCACGCGATGGCCCATGGCTGTGCTCCGCAATAACTCACGCCGCGACAGGTGCCAGTCGGTAGTGATGATGCAGGCCGCCGAGACGCGGGCTGACGACGACGCGATGAGCGGCCGGTAAGCGATGTCCGGTCAATGTGGTTGGGCGGGTTGGGTTCTCAGGAACTCCGGGACCCAACGTGGAATGTGGCCGTTCACGGTTGTAATGGGACATCCACTCCGCGAGCACCGACCGAAGATGCCGTTGGTTGAGCGGAATCATCCAATCGAGACACTCCCGCCTGGCGCTCCCAATGAAGCGTTCACAATGCGCATTCGCTTGCGGGGCACGTACTGGCGTCTTCAAGAACTGTAGCGACATCGCACCAAGAGCTTCGTCCACGGATCGCGCGAAGATGCCATCACGATCATGAACGAGGAACCGATAGCCGCCGTCCAGAGGAAGCCCGTTTCGAAATTGCTGCGTCGTCCAGTCCGCCGTTGGGTGGTCGGTGAGATTCCAGTGCACGACTCGGTGTGTGGCGATGGCGAGCATCACGAAGACGTACAGCCGTTGAAAGGTCGCGGTCACGACGATGAAGACGTCGCAGGCGGGCACGGCGTCGCCATGATTGCGGAGAAACGTTGCCCACGATAGGGCCGATCGGCCACCTCGACTCCGAGGTAGTGGCGGCATGTACCGTCGCACTGTACGGGGCGAGAGCGTCAGACCGAGCTTCACGCGCGGAGCTCCGCCGCAATCCGTTCCTCGCCCCAGGTATCGTTCTTTGCCGCCATCTCCGCGATCAGTTGCCGTACATCAGCGGGAAGACGTGGCCGTCCCATGGACGAGACTTCAGGCGCCAGAAGAGACGAAACAGCTCTCGGTGCCACCGCACGAGCGTGTCGGGGCGCACGATCGTCAGGAGTTCGCGCCATTCGACAACTCGAAACAGGAGCACGAGTGCAATATGCGACGCATCGTCCGTCCGTCGCGGTCGAACCTGGCGTTCGATGTCACACGCAAGTTGCTTGCGGAGGAAGAGGTTCTCGGCGGCCAATTGCGCACGGGGCCGGAACATGAGCTGCAGCAGGCGCAACAGGTCAGCGAGGAGGGCGAGCGCCGTTCGGAGCACGTCGGGTGATCATATCGTCAGGAATCAGACGCGCCATCGGTTGCGGAATGATTATTTGCGGAGGAGAGCTGTCCCTAGCGGCGTCTCTGGGTTATCCGCCGTGTGCGTATACACTGGGCCGCATCCGGGGGATGTGATGCCTGCTTCCGCGACCATGCGGCACAGAATCTTCGTCGGCGGTTCCAGCGAGGAGCTGCCTGCCGCCAGAGCAATTCGCGACAACCTCGTTCGGAACGGCCATTTGGTCAAGCTTTGGAACCAGGGAGTTTTTTCGATAGGCAAGACGGCGTTTGAATCGCTGCTCGCGGCCCTGGACAAGGTGGACGCTGCAGTGTTCGTGTTCGCGCCGAATGACCTGATTACGATCCGCGGCCATCAGTTCGACGCGGTCCGCGACAATGTCGTTTTCGAACTGGGGCTTTTCACTGGAAGGCTTGGCCGAGACCGTACGTTTTGGGTGGTCCCTAAAGGCCAGACAAAGCTGCGAATCGCCTCCGACTTACTTGGAGTGCTTCCGGCGGAGTACGAGGAGCCACACGACGAAGACTGGTCTTCGGCGCTCGGCCCAGCGTGCGACCAGATAGACGCCGCTCTCGGCGAATCGGCCCGTGCGCGAGGCGCCCATAGTCCGCCGCTAGCCATCGACGTAATGACGGACTGCGTCGAATCGTTCAACCGGGCGATGCAACAGGTTGCGGGAACGACCGCTTGCAGGTCCCCCTTCAATGACTGCATTGAAGATCTGCCGGGTGGAGGCTTCGTCGTCCACTGCGGTACTCGATCCGACCTTACTTTGAAATTCGGACGGATCGAGGAATGTCAATGTGAAGGACAGGGGAGCGTCATCGCTCTGCCGGCGAACGAGTTCTTCGATGACGAATGCATCACAGATGCGCGAAGCGCGCTCGGTGCGTTCGTGCTCCACCATTTCACTGACCGTGTAGATGAGTTCAAGCGTCTCGTGGCGAAAGAACGTCAGCAGCGCACCGGAACGCTGGTTGAACGTGAGTCGAATCAATTCGCGGCGAGCTATGGCGTAGGCAGATCGCTCTGGCTTGACGCGCCACTCGGGTCACGTCTGCGTCTCATTCTTGCGGCCGTGACACGAAAACGTGTCGGTGAAGGACTGAAAGCCGAGCCAGCGTATCTGTTTGCGGCTGTTCGTTCAATCAGTCGAATCATGAACGACAACCGATTAACAGACGTGCATCTCCCGTTATTCGGCGCCGGTCACGGTGACATGGATGATCGCGTCGCACTGTTCTCTCTAGCGTTGGCGTTAGCGACTGCGCCCGATATTCGGCAGGCGAATCTCGTTGTTTTTCGGCAAGGGCCGAATTCTCGACCGTCTATCGATCCTGAGGTCGCCCGAAACATCCTTGCCAGCGTCGTAGCCGAAGTTCGCCGTTGATGCAGGGGCATCACGCCGCTCCATTCCACAGCCGCAAGTAGCGATGGCTGCACGCCCCCACAACCAAAGCAGTCCAGCCACAAAGTCAACATCGCTAGACAGTTAGATACTGATCGGAGCTCGTGTCTTCGAACACCCGCAACCGCTTATACCGACTGCCGTCGGCCGCTTGCGTCTTACCCGATCGTGGTCGTGCGCTCCGCCTGTGGCCACCGAAAACTTCGTACATGTTGCGTCGATTGAGGTCGCGGCCGCTCTCCGGGTAGCCTGCAGTCGTCTTCCGTCGTTTCTCTGCTGGGCCGTTAGCGGCGGCTGCTTGAGTTTTTGCGGAGTACAGCCGTGGTTGCGGGGGCCCGCAGCCCGCTGAATTTGGAGTTCTCCTGGACGGCAGCTTGACGCCCATCGAGACGTCGAC
>JALDXQ010000196.1:0-12808 GCA_032156805.1 Acidobacteriota bacterium | reverse complement strand
CCCCTGAGCCGGACCCTACTTGGGCCGATACGCGACTCTCGCGACTTCGGAGATCGGCACCGGCGCGACCGTCGCACGAATCTCGGCCTGGCCGTGGCGTTCGACCGTCGGCTTCGTCGACCCGCGACCCGCCTCGCCCCAGATCAGCGTGACCTCGGTACCCGGCGCGGCGTATGCGTTATCGACGATGGCCAGCGAGATCAGCGCGCGTTCGTTGAAGATGTAGCCGGTGTAGGTGGAGAGTCCGACCGTCTTTCCGTGTACGGCCACCCGGTCGTACGGCAGCGTCGAGTAGTTGGCGAGAGGCAGATCGATGTACTTCGTGATGTCGCCGCCATCGTTGAACAGCGATCGAAACACGCGGGCAACGTCATCGCCATTCCACACGAGCGTCACCTTCTGGCGTGGTGGGTTGGCCGCCATCTGCTCCAGCGCCGAACGCCCGACGAACTCGTGATCGAACTTGACGAACGGTCCGTACCCGAGATCGTAAGGCGTCAGGTAGTAATCCCTGATGTCCTCCGAGTTGTAGCTGCCGCCGAGGGAGGCCATCGCCTCGTAGCTCTTCGCGCTCAACCACTGTCGATACGGCTTGAGCTTCTCGCCGGTGTAGACCGCGGGAAGCGGCGATGGGATCCATCCAGACTCGAGGCAGCTGGTTGGATACGTCCGTGCGCCCACTTGTCGAATCCCGTATTCACGGCCGGCTTCGATGATCGCGGCGCGAACGGTTTCCGCCTGCGCCCACGGGCCAAAGAGCTCCCACCCTGGCTGTCCCACCATGCCGTGACGCAAGGCGCGAACCGTGGATCCGGCGATGGTGATGTCCCCCATGTTGAAGAAGCGGATGTCGGGCGCGGGCTTGCCCGTCACTTTCTCCATCACCTTCAGCGCGTTCGGGCCCTGTACCTGGAAGCGGAACAGCTTGCGCGATCCACGATTGACGAAGGATCGCTCGTCGCGTTCGACGCTGACCTTGTAGCCACCGGTTGCCTGGTTGAACTCGACCCAGTTGAGCGCGGAAGGACGACCAACGAGACTGAGCTTGTTGTCCGAGAGGAAGAAAAGGATCGCGTCGCCGATGACGAATCCATCGTGATTGCACGCCACGAACTGCTTGGCCTGGTTGACCTTGAAGTTCTTGAAGCTGTTCACGCCCAGATCGGAGAGGAGCTTCAGCGCGTCCGGACCCTCGATGTACAGGTCCGTCATGTGATGCGACTGGTCGAAGAGGGCGCAGGTCTCGCGCCACGAGCGCTGCTCGTCTCTCCAGTTGGTGAACTCGGAGGGCACGACGGGAAACGCATACGGCCCTATCTGCGAATTGCGCAGCATTTGCACGGGGCTGCCGGCACTTTGTAGCACGTCCTCCAGACTCTGTTGACTCATAGCGGCTCGCGACTCCTGCTCCGTCGATGCGTGGGTTGTGTGAATACTTCCCCGAAGAACAGCAGATTATACCCGCTGCGATATCAGTTCGGCTGAGCCCGTCCAACGACAGCGGCGGAATCGGGCTGCGGCCCCAGCAGCGCTCGAAAAATCAGCAGGTGGCCGGCAAGCGCCGCCAGCACCATCACCGCGGGCAGCCACACGAACGGTGGGTAGGTTACCCAGACGTTCAGATGATCCTCTCCGAAGTAGCGGAAGCGTGGTGTGGCCAGGATCGCCACTGTGACGACATTGACCAGGAGTGCAAGACCGAGAAGGTTCCACGCGGCCACGACACCCCGTCCCGTTCGTCTCGTTGCGGTCAGCAACGCCACTGGTATGGCGGTGATGCCGGTGATGATGTCGAAATTCAGACCGGAGTAGCTCATTTGCACCGGCATGATGCCGCGTTCGTACATGTTGTGCATCGCGAGTTCGAGCGGGAGTCTGAAAGCCTGAACCAGGACGAGTACCCAGAGAGGAATGGTCGCGGCAATACGAGCGCCGAGCCGACTGTAAGTCATAGCCAGCGCTAGCCCGAATATGGCGACGACCAGAAACATGAGGGGCGGAGGAGTGGCCTCCCACTCGCGCAGGATTCCGGACGAGGCGAGCGTCCATGTCAGCGCCAACCAGGCTGCGCTGGCCGCTGCGGTAAGGAGGCCGGCCCGCCGCGCTGCCGTGATTCCGGCACGTGAACGCCGCCACGCGACCGCCGCTCCCCGCGCCAGCAGACCGACCAGCACCAGGGGCAGGAGAACGAACGTAAGTGGTGCAGGTGCAAGAATTTCAAGGTCGGTCACGTGCGCACTATATAGTGCTGGGTTTGATTTGCGTCATACGGCGGGTGGACCTCGCTGTTATATTCTGATCGACGGCCACGTGTGAGTTCCTCGCGCCCTTCACCGACCATTCTGACTCTCGGCAGCCTGCCGCCAGGCCCTTCGCAGGCCCTCGCGTCGAGGTATGTCCTCGTGAAGAGCGATGGACCGCTGGCCGCTGAAACGATACGGGACAGCCATCCCGATCTCATCGTGGCCCCGCTATCTGCGTCCGGCTTCGATGCGGTCACTTTTCTCGCGGAGATGCGTCGAGACCCTGCCTTGTTTCGTGTTCCTGTCCTTCTGATCGCCGATGAGGGGCGCGATTCAGATCAGGTCACGCAGGCGATCGAGGCGGGTGCAGATTGCATTGACGCTTCCGTTGAACCTGGGGTTCTCGTGGTGACGGCGGCGGCTCTGATCAAACGCGGCCTGAGCGATCGCGAGGCCAGTGCGCGGCATCAGGAACTGGCAGCGCGCGTTTCCCACCTCGAGGCCGAGCTTCGCGCGGTCCACAAGAACGCGCACCAGATCGAGGCGCTTGGTCGACTCGCTGGCGGTGTCGCACACAACTTCAACAACCTGCTGACCGTGGTGCTGGTCTCGTCGGAGTTGCTCATGGGCGATCTCCCCGAGGGAAGCAAAGAATGGGCTCACGCGCGCGAGACCCACGAGGCGGCGAGCCGAGCCGCCGGTCTCACCAACCAGTTGCTGGCGTTTTCCCGACGCCAGATGCTGAGGCCGGCGAATCTGAATCTGAACGAGGTCCTCGCGAATCTGTCCGGCATATTGACCAATACACTCGGTGATCAGATCGAGCTGAAGATCATCCCGGAGGACGGTCTTCCACCGGTCTACGTCGACGTGACGCAGATGCGTCGCGTGGTGATCGATCTCGCGATCCATGCCCGCGAAGGGATGCCCAACGGCGGGCATCTCGTCATGGAAACGCGTCGCATCGTCCTCACCGAAGCGTACGTGGCCGATCGGGTCAACGTGCGGCCCGGTGTGTACGTGCTGCTCGCCATCAGCGACACGGGTCCGGGGATGGACGTGGACACGCAGCTGCGGCTCTTCGAGCCGTTCTTCACGACGAAGAAGGCCGCGCACGGCAACAACACGGATCTCGGTCTCTCCACTGTCTACGGAATCGTCAAGCAGAGTGGCGGATACATCTGGGTCTACAGCGAGCCCGGGCGGGGCACGACGTTCAAGATCTATCTGCCTGAAGCAACCGCGCCGCGCGCGCGTGCGGTGGGAGCCGGCGCCGGACAGCGGCTGCCACGCGGCCAGGCGTCAGTCCTGCTCGTCGACGATGAAGCCGGTGTCCGTTCTGTCGCGTCACGCGTGCTCGAGGGATGCGGTTATCACGTCACGACCGCTGGCAGCGGTGAAGAAGCGCTGGCGCGCTGCGCCGACGGTACGTTCGAACCCGACCTGGTGATTACCGATGTGGTGATGCCTGGTCTCAACGGCAACCAGCTCGTCGCGCGGCTGCGCGCGCAGCGTGCCGGGCTGCGTGTGCTGTACATGTCTGGCTTCAGCGAAGAGGCGGTCGTCCATCAGGGCGTCGCGCCTGGTGAGCACTTCCTTTCCAAGCCCTTTACGCCCTCAGACCTTGCGCACAAGGTGCGCGAGGTACTCGGGACCGCCGACAGCAACTAACGCCGTCCGTCTTTCGCTCCCTATTTCTCCGGCCGGAGCATTCGCATCAGTTCGATCGGCAGCGGGAAGATGATGGTCGAGTTTTGCTCGGCGGCGATCTCCGTCAGCGTCTGCAGGTAGCGAAGCGTCATGGCCGCAGGCTGGCGATCGATGATGCCAGCGGCCTGAGCCAGCTTGTCAGAGGCAATCAGCTCGCCTTCGGCATGGATGATCTTCGCGCGCTTCTCGCGCTCGGCCTCGGCCTGGCGCGCCATCGCGCGCTGCATGTCCTGAGGCAGATCGACGTGCTTGACCTCGACTGCCGACACCTTGATGCCCCACGGGTCGGTCTGGCTGTCGAGGATCTGCTGTAGCTGCTGATTCAGCCGCTCGCGCTCGGCCAGCAGATCATCGAGCTCCGCCTGCCCGAGCACGCTTCGCAGTGTGGTCTGGGCCAGCTGCGACGTTGCGTACATGTAATTCTCGACTTCGACGACGGCCTTGCTGGGCTCGAGCACGCGGAAGTAGACGACGGCGTTGACCTTCACCGAGACGTTGTCGCGCGTGATGATGTCCTGCGGCGGAACGTCGAGCACGACGGTACGCAGGCTGATTCGGACGTATCGATCGATCGGGCGAAACACCAGGACGATGCCCGGACCCTTGGGTTTCGGAAGCAGCTTGCCGAGACGAAAGACCACGGCCCGTTCGTATTCGTTCAGGATCTGAATCGAGCTGATGGCGTAGAGCACCAGCAAAACCAGGAAGATCAGCATCGGGGAAATCGCCAGGCCTTCCATCAATCAGCTCCTTTGGGCGCAGTGAGATCCGCTGGCTCCACGGTGAGCGTGAGTCCATCTACCCGCGAGACGCGGACGGGGTGACCAGGTGGCAAGGGGACGAGGCTGATCGCACGCCAGATTTCACCGCGCAGGTCCACCAACCCCGGCTCGTTCGCCAGCAACGGCGTTCGCACACGCGCCAGGTGACCGACGAGCGCCTGCGATCCGGTCACTGGCGGCTGCTGTTGTGCTCGCAGCGCCAACCGGCCGAGGAACAGGAAAACGACCGCGAATCCGATCGCCGTAGGCACGATCACGCCGAGGCCGACACGGACGCCAGGCACGGCATCGGTCAGCATCACCGAGCCGATCACGAGGCTGATGGCGCCGCCGACACCGAGTGCACCGAAGCTGGGCACCTTGAGCTCGAGCAGCATCAGACCGATTCCGAGCATGACGAGCAGCAGACCCGCCACGCTGACCGGCACGATCTGAAACGCGAAGAAGGCAAGAAGAAGGCAGACGGCACCGACGACTCCGGGCGCGATGAGCCCGGGATTCCAGAGTTCGACCGTGAGGCCCAGCAGCCCGAGTGTCATCAGGATGTACGACACCTGTGGATGCGCGATCGCGCTGAGGAAGCGCTGCCGGCGCGTCATCTCAATTCTGCGGATGTCCGCGCCTCTGGTACGCACTGTCGTCGAGCGGCCGTCGAACCGCTTGATCGTCCGTCCGTCGAGCTGCATCAGCAGGTCGTCGACGTCCTTCGCGCGCATGTCGATGAGCGCGGGCATTGCTTCGAGCGACTCACGATCGGTGAACGCGCGGCTTTGCAGAACAGCCTCGCCCGCCAGACCCACGTTGCGACCGCGCGCTTCGGCAAGAGATCTCACATAGGCCGCAGCATCAGAGGCCGCCTTCTGCGACGTCGTGTCGTCCATCTTCTCGCCCGACCCGGACACGGGATGTGCCGCACCGGCGTGCGTGGCTGGCGCCATCGCCGCCACATCCGCCGCCATCAGCAGAATGAACCCGGCCGACGCCGCGCGTGCGCCAGAGGGACCGACGAAGACCACGACGGGAGCGCGCGAGGTGATCATGCGCGACACCATGTCGCGCGTCGAATCGAGCAGTCCGCCCGGCGTGCGCAACACGAGCACGATCACTTCAGCCCCGGACGTGTCGGCTTCGTCGATTGCGTCGGTGAAGTACTCGGCGGTAACCGGCTGGATGATGCCGTCGATCTCGGTGACGATGACCTGGGGGGCAGGCGTTTGCAGCTGCGCTCGGCCCGCGCCTGCGACGCCGCAGATCAGGAGTGCCGCCGCAGCCACCGACCACGTGCGAGGCATGGCGGGTCGATTGTACGTCGGCGCTGTGAAGGATACGAAGCGACGGTCGAGCGAACTGATACACTGTGCCGCTCCCACCTCACTCTGGAGGGCTACATGCTCAAGGAATTCAGGGACTTCGTTGCCCGAGGCAACGTGATAGACCTGGCCGTTGGCGTCATCATCGGCGCCGCCTTTGGGCGTATCGTCACGACGCTGGTCGAAAGCGTGATCATGCCACCCCTGGGACTCCTGCTCGGCCGCACCGACTTCTCGGGATTGTTCCTCGTGCTCGACAGCACCAAGGGCATCCCTGTGTCGCTCGCCGATGCCAAGACGAAGGGAATTCCCATCATCGCTTACGGTCAATTCATCAACGATATCGTGAGCTTTTTGATCGTGGCGGCCGCGGTGTTCCTGCTCGTCAGACAGGTGAACCGGATCAAGTCGGCATTCGATGGCCCGGCGCCCGCTCCCGTCCCCACGACCAAGGATTGTCCGTTCTGCGCGACTGCAATCCCGATTCGTGCGGCACGCTGCCCGAACTGCACATCACAGCTGTGAGCCGGCGGCGGGTCTTGTGGCCGAGGGGCCTACATCTCGACCTGCACGCCCAGCTCGACGACTCGCTCCGGAGGCAGGTGAAAGAATGCTGTTGCACGAATGGCGTTGCGTGCCATGACGACGAACAGCTTCTCGCGCCATGCCGCCATGCCGGGACGCCGCGTGACGATGATCGTCTCGCGGCCGAGGAAGTAGGTCAGGTCTTCGAGGTCGAGTTCGACACCCAGGTCACGTGCGGTGAGCAGCGCGCTCGGGACATCGGGATCCTGCATGAATCCGTATTGCACGCGCACGTTGTGAACACCGAACCCGAGCGGCTGCACCTGGACCTGCTTGTCTGGTGGCACGTACGGCGTGTGACTGGTCGTGACCGTGAGCACGATGACGTGCTCGTGAAGAATCTTGTTGTAGCGAAGGTTATGCGCGAGCGCCGGCGGCGTACCACGTGGCTGCGCCGTCATGAACACGGCCGTGCCGGACACGCGCGTCGGCGGAGTCGACGACACCGCCGCCATGAAATCCTCGAGCGGGAATGCGCGCGCGGTCAGCCGTTCCGCCACCAGCCGCCTGCCGGTCTTCCAGGTCGTCATCAGCGTGAAGAGCACGGCACCGATCACGAGCGGGAGCCATCCGCCATGCAGGAGCTTGACGAGGTTGGCGCCGAAGAGAGAGACATCGATCGCCAGGAAGATGGCGGCGACGGCGATGACCGCTGCTTTGGGCCATTTCCAGCGTTCACTAGCCACGACTGACAGCAGGATCGTCGTGATGATCATCGTCCCCGTGACGGCGATGCCATATGCCGCTGCGAGGTTGCTCGACGACCGGAAGCCGACGGTGATGAGCACCGTGCTGATTGCAAGGAACCAGTTCACCTGCGGCACATACACCTGGCCCATGGCCAGCGATGATGTGTGCTGGATATCGAGGCGCGGCGCGAATCCGAGCTGGATGGCCTGTCGCGTCAGTGAGAAGGCGCCGGAGATGAGCGCCTGCGACGCGATGATGGCGGCCACGGTGGCCAGCCCGACGAGCGGCAGCAGCCCCCACGACGGCGCCATCATGAAGAACGGCTGCGTCGCGGACTCGCCCATGACGAGCAGCAGCGCCCCCTGACCGAAGTAGTTGATCAGCAACGCGGGCAGCACGAGGACGAACCATGCGAGGCGGATTGGGAAACGACCGAAGTGACCCATGTCCGCATACAGCGCCTCGGCACCGGTGACGACGAGCACCACCGCACCCAGCACGGCGAACCCGTGCCATCCGTGCTCGAGGAAGAAACTCACGGCCCACCGCGGATCGAAGGCAGAGAGCACTTCTGGTGCCTGCGCGATCCAGCGGAATCCAAGCACCGCGAGTGTCACGAACCAGACGACCATCACCGGGCCGAACAGTCCACCGACGCGATGTGTCCCGTGCCGCTGAATAACGAAAAGAACGACGAGGATGACGACGGTGATCGGGACGACCCACGGGCTGAAGACCGGCGTCGCGACCTGCAGTCCTTCGATCGCGCCCAGGATGCTGACGGCCGGCGTGATCATGCCTTCGCCCAGTAGCAGCGAGGCGCCCACGATTCCGAAACCGACGAGCAGCGAGATACCGTGACCGGAACGATTTCCGTGCTGTGACGGCAGGAGAGCGGTGAGGGAGAGAATGCCGCCCTCACCCTGATTGTCCGCCCGCATGACCAGCGTCGTGTACTTGACGGAGATGACAAGGAGCAGCGCGTACAGAACCAGCGAGAGCACACCGAGCACGTTGTCGTGTGTCGGAGGCACCGAGTGGGAACCGAAGAAGCACTCGCGAATGGCGTAGAGTGGGCTCGTCCCGATATCACCGTAGACGACGCCGAGAGCCGTGAGTGTGAGGGGGAAAACCGTGCCGTATCGACCGGGGCTCGAGCCGCCGTGCGCTTCCATCCGAAGAGCCGAGAATAGCACGTCCCTAGAGGGAGAGCGTCTGAAACCGCAGCTCGCGGTAGTTCAACCCCGCCGCAGTGCCGAGCTCGCGCGCGATCGGCGGGACGTCCACCGGCACCTTCCACTCGTCGGTTCGCCCTCCCAGTGCGCTCACGCGTTGCGCCATGTCGTCCCACCACGGCGCGACCGCGCGTGCCAGCGGCTCGACGATCAACACGCGCCCGCCCCGGCGCGCGCGCTCGAGCAATTGCTGTTCGACACGCTGACGGGCCTCGTCAGGCAGCTCGTTGAGGGTGTATGCCGCGACCGCGCTTTCACCCGCGCGCGCCGGACGCAGTCGCGCGACGTCACCCTGTTTCACGAGACCGCGCAGTCCGAGCTGTGAAAGCGTCCAGCGTGTTTCCGCGACAGCCCAGGGATGCCGATCGATGCCGATGATCGTCGAGGTCGATCCAGAGGCGAGCGCCCACGCCGCTCCTGCCGCACCAGTACCGCATCCGAGATCGACGATCGCCTCCGGCGCGGGCGCAGTCAGACCAAGAGTCCGGACGGCCTCACGGACGGCGATGAAGTGGAGCGGCGCGTAGTAGAGCGCAAAGGCAGCCCGTTTTCCCGCCGTATCCAGTGCGCCATGGACGCGCCGGCCGTTTCCCTGCGCGCGTCGCTCGACGTAGGCCGACGACAGCGCGCGCAGCGCCCGGGTGATCTCCTGAATTCGCAGATCGGCGAGGTAGCGATGCTCAGCAGCGCTCATCCAGTCGTGCAGTTTGTCCTGATCGTGATTCCGCATGGCGTATCGGGCGCTGAGCGGACCTCCATCCGCCAATTCTGGCATTCGTTGGCCTCAGGCGGAGATATCAGGGCGGAGTCTTCGCTGGTTCGCTACAATGTTCGTCCGAGGAGGCTACTCACGCATGCGCACGCCTGTTTCCGTTCTTGCGATCCTGTTGACAGTACTCACCGCGGTCCCACGCGTTCACGCCCAAGCGTCGCACAGTGCCACGCAGTCGGCGATCGATTCAGCGCTCGAGCAGCATGTGTCGAGCGTGGCGGCCGACCGCGCTGATGTCTTGCGCGTTCTCGAGCACCCTGCCGTCAAGGAAGTTGCCTCGGGCGCCGGGATCGATCTGCGCCGGGCGGCGAGCGCGGTGGCGACCGTTGACGGTCACCAGCTCCAGGCAATGGCTTCCCAGGCGCGGCAGGTGGAGCAGGCGTTGGCCGGTGGGCAGTCGCGAGTCGTGATCTCGACGACCGTGATCATCATCGCCCTGCTCATCATCATCCTGCTGATCGTCGCGCTCGATTAGCGGCCACGATCTCGCCCGAGTCGTGAACTGCAGCCCGCACACGAGGACGACATGCGCGGTCGTCGCCCTCGTGTGCGCCCTGTCGTCCGGGGTCGCGAGCGCACAGCCTGCCACGCGGCCTCTGTCGATCCTCGACGTTCCCTTCATCTCACAATCCGAAGCGCTGTGCGGAGGCGCCGCGGCGGCGATGATCCTGCGGTTCTGGGGCGAGCGCGGCCTCGACGCCGAATCGTTTGCCCACCTGGTCGATCGCAGCGCGGGTGGAATCCGGACCACCAGGCTGGTTGACGAACTGCGCGGCCGGGGCTGGAACGCGACCGGCGTGTCCGGCGATGAGGAGCTGATCGACGCGGAGTTGGCTCGTGGCCGGCCCGTGCTCACGCTGATCGAGGATCGCCCGGGCACATTCCATTACGTGGTCATCGTGGCCGCAACGCCGCGGGCCATCGTCTTCCACGATCCGGCGCGTTCGCCATTTCGCGTGATGGAACGCCAGCCCTTCTCACGCCGATGGGCCGCGGCCGATCGATGGATGGCCGTCGTTGTCCCAGCCGCACCCACACCGTCGCCGCCGGCGCCAGCGCTGGTGACGGGGACGACCGGGAGTTCGTCGTGCAGCGACCTGATGGCGACCGGCATCAAGCAGGCGCAGGCGGGAGAGCTGGAAGCGGCCGAGCGGAATCTGACCGCTGCGCTTCCATGCGGCGGGTCCGCATCGCTGCGCGAGCTTGCCGGATTGCGTCTGCTGCAACGGCGGTGGCCCGAGGTGAGCGAACTGGCATCGGCCGTCCTGGTGACGGATCCGATGGACGCGTACGCGTGGCAACTGCTGGCCACGAGTCGCTTCATCCAGAACGATCCGGACGGTGCGCTGCGAGCGTGGAATCGAATCGAGCAGCCACACGTCGATCTCCTCGCGGTGGGTGGTCTCACACGCACCAGGCAGCGCGTCGTCGAACGCCTGCTGGCCATTCAACCCAAGGCACTACTCACACCAGGACTGTTCGATCTGACTGCGCGACGGTTGAAGGACCTCCCGTCGGCAATGGGCTCTCGGCTGGAGCTCGTGCCGAGGTCTTCGGGCCTGGCGGAACTGAGAGCGCACGTCGTCGAGCGTCCCGTCGTGCCCGCAGACGTGTGGAGCTACGCGGCGATCGGCCTGCTCGCCGCATCGCGCAACGAGATCGGCATCTCGACCGGCTCGCTGACCGGTGGTGGCGAGCGAGTGACTGCGGGCTGGCGGTTCTGGCCGGGAAGACCGCGCGTAAACGTCGAAGTGGTGGCGCCCGCTCGCTGGGGCGGACTCTGGGGCGTCGACGTGTTTGCGGAGCGGCAACCGTTTTCGGACGACACGTTTCCGACGTCGCGCCGCGCCGGAGCAGGCATCACCGTCGCCAACTGGGTCAAGCCGTGGGCCCGAGTGTCGGCACGTGGTGGCATCGACTCGTGGGAAGGTCTCGGCAGCCACGGCACTGCCGCGGCTGAATTGCGTCTCGCGTCGTCGCGCGATCGCGTGATCGTCGGCCTCGATGGCGCAAGTTGGTTTGGCGAGGAAGGATTCAGCTCGGTCGAGGCCTCAGTGCGACTGCGCTCGAGCAACGAGCGGCGGGGACTGTCATTCATCGCGCGTGCAGGGGCCGCGATCGCGACATCCTCGACACCTGCGGATCTGTGGTTTGCCGGCGACACTGGAACCGTGCGTCCGGCGCTCCTGCGCGCCCATCCGATCGTGGACGACGGGATGTTGCAGTCGGAGCGGCTCGGCCGCGGGATTACGCACCTGTCTGGCGAAACTCGGCAATGGTGGACGTTCAGATCCGTCATCCAGATTGGAGCGGGCATATTCGTCGATGCCGCTCGAGTCGATCGCCGCGCGGCCGAGGACAGCAGAGGCGATGTCGACGTTGGAGGTGGTTTGCGGCTCGGGTTTCCCGGTTTGGATGGCGTGTTTCGACTCGACCTCGGCAAAGGACTGAGGGACGGCAGCACGGCCTTGTCGTTCGTCTACGAACCGTGAGGCCTGGAGCACTACGCGCTGGTCATTCAGTGCCGTGTGGCACGCTATTGGCTGCCATGCGCCACATGCGTGTTACCGCCCTCCTGATTTGTCTCCTGTGTGTCACAAGCTGTGATGAAAAGAGTCCAGTCGGTCCAACGGTTCCGTTGAACGAACGCTTCACGTTGTCGCCGGGGCAGGTCGCTGCTATCGAGGATGCGGATCTGAGAATCCAGTTCCTTCGCGTGACCGGCGACTCACGATGCCCGGGGGATGCCATATGCATTCAGGGGGGCGACGCGACCGTGCAGGTTCTGGCGGCCGGAGACGGCAGTGACTCTTCACTGCTCGGTCTGCATACGGGAGACAGCAGCCAGGCCAGCGCCGTCTATCAAGGTGTGCGAATCACGCTCGTCGAGCTCCAGCCGTATCCGTTCAGCAGCCTGCCGCCGATTGAACCGGACGACTATCGCGCGACACTCACGGCGACACGGTAGGAGCGACGGGGCGTCACAAGGCGTGATGGCTGCGGCACGCAGCGCGAGGCGGGAGGGTCGACATGGTTCAGCGTCGAGAGCTCGTAGGCGGCGGACTCGTGGCGGGGCTCGCGACGTTGATGACATCCAGCGCCGAAGCGGCCCCCGCCTTTGATGATGACCAGACAGCTGGCGCGATCCATCGTCTCCGCGAAAGCTTCGAGCGACAGTTCGATCAGGTCTACTCGGACAAGTGGCGAGGCGTCTCGCGTGTGCGAAAGCAACAGCGAACGTGGATGTTAGCCACGCGCAAGTATCCTGACTTCCTCGAAATCGGACTGGATGTCTGGGACAACGTCTACGACTGGCACGTGGCGTTCCAGCAGCCGCTGAACGTCACACGACTGGCCGATGGTCGTTACGCGATGGCCTTCATGTTCACAACGCTACTGCTGCGCCCGGATCAGGCGCCAGAGTTCGTCGGATATCCCTTCGACACCGATTCACAAGGTCGAACGCGTTGAACCCGGCGGG
>JALDXQ010000195.1:0-12914 GCA_032156805.1 Acidobacteriota bacterium | reverse complement strand
TCGGCTCTCGGACGAGCCAGGCCAGGAGCCGAAGCCCAGAGCCGAGAGTCCAGAGTCCAGAGTCGTGCCCATTCACATCATCGGCGGCGGGCTCGCGGGCAGCGAGGCTGCATGGCAGGCAGCATCGCTCGGCGTGCGCGTGGTCCTGCACGAGATGCGTCCCGTGCGCCCGACTGCCGTGCACAAGACCGACCGGCTCGGCGAGTTGGTGTGTTCGAACTCCTTCCGCGGCGACAAGCTGGACAACGCAGTCGGCTTGCTCAAGGAAGAGATGCGGCGTCTCGGCTCGCTGGTGATGCGTGCGGCCGATGAGAACCGTGTCCCCGCGGGTGCGGCTCTTGCTGTCGATCGCGAGCGTTTCTCCGAAGCGGTCACCCGCGCCGTCCACGCGCATTCGCTCATCACGATCGTTCGCGTAGAAGTCACGACAATTCCGACCGACGCCGCGATGTTTCCGCTCATCATCGCGACCGGTCCGCTGACATCGCCGGCGCTCTCCGCGAATGTCGCGGCGATGATCGGCGACGAGCACCTTTACTTCTACGACGCGATCAGTCCGATCGTCCTGGCCGAGACACTCGACATGAGCAAGGTGTTTCGGGCCTCACGATGGGGCCGCAGTCTGCGGGGGTCAGACCCCTCGAGTGAGGATCCATCAAGGGGTCTGACCCCGGCGTGTGGTGTTGACGATGGCGAGGGTGACTACTTGAACTGCCCGTTGACCGAACAGGAATACGGCAGGTTCTATGAGGCGCTCACGACTGCCGAGTCTGCCACGGTCCACGATCTCGACAAGGAGAAGTTCTTCGAAGGGTGTCTTCCAATCGAGGTGATGGCACACCGCGGCCGTGACACGCTTCGCTTCGGGCCGATGAAACCCGTGGGCCTTGTCGATCCCCGCACCGGCCGCACGCCCTACGCGGTCGTTCAGCTGCGGCAAGACAACCTGGCCGGCGATCATTTCAGCCTGGTGGGCTTTCAGACGCAGTTGAAGTGGGGCGAGCAGGCGCGGGTTCTCAAGCTGATTCCCGGCCTCGAGCAGGCGGAGTTCGTGCGCTTCGGCATGGTCCACCGCAACACCTACATCAATGGTCCGCGCGTGCTGCGCGAGACGTGGCAGACGAAGATGCGACCCGACCTGCTGTTTGCCGGGCAGATCTCGGGCGTCGAAGGGTACGTGGAGTCTGCGGCGTCGGGCCTCATGGCGGGCAGAACAGCTGCCGCGCTGGTTCGTGGAGAAGAGCCTCCCGTTCCGCCGCGGACGACCGCGATCGGTGCGCTTGCCTACTACGTGTCGCACGCCGACCCTCGTGGCTACCAGCCGACGAACATCACCTTCGGCATCATGCCGCCGCCGGAGGCGTCGCAGGGCAGGCGGTTGAAGCGGGACGAGCGAAAGACCGCGACGTCCACGCGCGCCCTCGCCGCGCTCGAAGAGTGGCTCGAGGAACGTAGTGTCCGGCTTTAGCCGGACCCGGTGCATACTGCAGGCTGCGTGAAGCTCCAGCTCGCCGGGTTCCTCGAATACCTTCGGTTGAATCGCAACGCGTCGGCCCACACCGCGGCCGCCTACGAGAGCGACCTCACGCAGTTCCTCGACTTCGCCGCGCAGCATCACCAGACTGCCAGCCTCGAGCCGGGGCATCTGCAGCTTGGAACCGTTCGTGCGTTCATGGCGGAGTTGTATCGCCACGGGCACGCTCGTACGTCGGTGGCCCGGAAGCTCTCCGCGCTGCGGGCGTTCGGCCGCTATCTACGACGAGAGGGAATCATCGACACGGATCCCGCGTCGCTGGCCGCGGCCCCGAAACGCGAGCGGAAGGTTCCGGCCCATCTCTCCATCGACGAGATGACGCGCCTGCTCGAGATGCCCGATGCAGCGGATCCGCTCGGTTGTCGCGATCGTGCGATCCTCGAGCTGTTCTACGCGTCGGGACTGCGTCTGAGCGAGCTCGTGGGACTCGATCTGGATGATGTCAACCTGCGCGCCCGCATGGTGCGGGTGATGGGCAAGGGCGCGAAGGAGCGGCTGGTGCCCTTCAATTCGGCGACCGAACAGTCAGTGCGCGAGTGGCTGAAGGCGCGCGCGCTCCTGCGGGCGAATCCGGCTCGGCGTGCCGAGAGCCGAGAGCCAAGAGTCCAGAGCCAGCGATCCAGAGCGCAAAGCCGCGAGCCGCTGTTCCTGAACTTCCGTGGTGCCCGCCTCACCGGGCGAAGCGTGCAGCGTCTGGTCGCGCGCTATGTCTCCTTGTGCAGCACCCGGTTCGGCATCAGCCCGCACGCGTTGCGGCACTCGTTTGCGACCCATCTCCTGCAGCGGGGTGCCGACCTGCGCGCCATCCAGGAGCTGCTCGGCCACGTACAGCTCTCGACGACGCAGCGCTACACGCACGTCAACGCCGCGCAGTTGCTCGACGTGTACCGCAAGGCGCATCCGCGCGCCAAGCGGACGTGAGGCGGGTCCCTACGCGCTGAGCGCGTTGGCCTCGTGATGCTGCAGCGATGCGCGGCGGCTGCGTGGGAAGTCGATGCCAAGGGTCTTGATCTTGTAGTTCATGACGCGCGGGCTGATCGACAGCAGCTCCGCCGCGTCCTTCTGCACCCAGTTCGACATCTTGAGCGCTTCGATCAGCGCGATGCGCTCGACTTCCTCGAGCGGGATACCGGTCGGAGGAATCTTGACGACCGATGCCCCTTCGCGCGGGGTGCCGCTGGTGCCAAAGTCGCCGAGCCGCAAATCATCGACCGCGATGTGGGTGCCTTCGGCGAGCAGCATGGCGCGTTCGATCGCGTTCTCGAGCTCACGGATGTTGCCCGGCCACTGATAGCGCATGAGAAGCTTGAGCGCTTCCGGCTCGAGGCCGACGATCTTCTTCTTCAGCTCACCGGAGAATCGGCGGATGAAGAAGTTGGCCAGTTCGGCGACGTCATCTTTGCGCTCACGGAGCGGCGGCATCTCCATCGTCACGACGTTGAGCCGATAGTAGAGGTCCTCGCGGAACTGGCCGGCCTCGACCATCGTCGGCAGGTCGCGGTTGGTGGCCGCGATGAGTCGCACATCGACCTTGATGGTGCGCGTGCCGCCGAGCCGCTCGAACTCGTGCTCCTGGAGCACGCGCAGGATCTTGGCCTGCGTGTTGGCGCTCATGTCGCCGATTTCGTCGAGGAACAGCGTGCCGCCGTCAGCCTGTTCGAAGCGGCCGATGCGCTGCTTGTCCGCGCCCGTGAACGCGCCCTTCTCGTGCCCGAACAGTTCCGATTCGAGCAGGTTCTCCTGCAGCGCGGCGCAGTTGACCTTCACGAAGTTGCGCGCGGCACGCAGCGAATTGTGGTGCACCGCACCAGCGATGAGTTCCTTGCCGGTACCGGTTTCTCCGCGCACCAGGACGGTGGTGTTGCTCTTCGCGACCTTGCGGACGACGGCGAGCACCTTCTCGAGCGCACCGCTCGACCCGATGATGCGATCGAAATCGTAGATGTCGCCGGCGGCGTGGCGGAGATAGTCGATCTGATTCTGCATCCGGCGCATTTCGAGCGCCTTCTCGATCTTGACCTCCATCTCCTCGATCTCGAACGGCTTCTGCACGTAGTCGAAGGCGCCCGACTTCATGGCCTCGACCGCCGTCGAGACCGAGCCGAACGCCGTCATCAGGATGATGGCAGACGAGGGGTGCAGCGTCTTCGCCGTCTTCAGCACCTCGAGACCGGTGCTGCCACCCATCTTCAGGTCGCTGACGACGACATCGAAGAAACCCTCGTGGAGCTTCTCGATCGCGGCGTTTCCATTCGGGGCCTCCTCGACATCGTGGCCGGCTTCGGCCACCGCCTGGGCGAGGCCCCGGCGGAGCGAGTCGTGGTCGTCAGCGATCAGTATCCGTCCCATACTTCTAGTCCTCGTCGCCCTTAGTCGTCGTCGCTGCCCGATACCGGCAGCGTCACGCGAATCGTCGTTCCCTGACCTACGCTTGTCCGCAGGTCAATCCGTCCATCATGTGCGTCCACGATCTTCCGCACGATTGCCAGCCCCAGCCCTGATCCCTGGGGCTTCGTCGTGAAGAACGGGTCGAACACCTTTTCCGCCACATCAGGCGGAATGCCCGGGCCATCGTCGCTGACCACCACGAGGACAGTCTCGCGTGCGTCGGCGCCATCTTCGGCCCGCAGGCGGCTCGCCGTGATGCTCACGTGACCTGACCCGCCCATGGCCTCGTATGCGTTCATCAGCAGGTTCGTGAACACCTGCGTCAGCTGATGTTGATCCGCCTGAATCTGCGGCAAGCCCTCGGGGATCGCGACCGAAACCTGCACCGCGCCGCGCCGCGCCTTGGTATCCGCCAGCTGAATCGCTCCCTGCACCGCATCGGCAACGGCGGTGTGTTCCACTTGCAACCTGATTGGCCGAACGAAGTCGAGCACCTCCTGCACGATGGCGTTGGCCATCTTGGCTTCTTTGATGATGTCGGTCAGCACCGCCTGCGCGTCGGGTGTGTCCGCAATCTTCCGGCGAAGCAGGCCGGCCATGACCTCGATCCCGGCGAGCGGGTTCTTGACCTCGTGCGCGATCACGGCCGCCATCTCGCCGACCGCCGCGAGCCGATCGCGAAGGCGTTCGCGCTCCACCAGCTGCTCGACGCGGGTCAGATCCTTGAAGAACATCGCGGCGCCGATCACGTTCCCGTTGTCGTCGGGCACGAACGTGACCGTGTAGCCGATCACCCTGTTCGAGGGCTTCAAGCGCATCTCGACGCGGTTCGGCAACAAATGGAGATCGAACACCCCTGTCAGCACGCGAACGACGTCAGGGTGATCCTTCAGCACCGCCGTAACCGGTCGTCCCACATCGTCGGACGTCGCCGTGACGCCGAAGATGCGATACGCCTCGTCGTTGATCAGCGCGAGCCGTGCATCGCGGGTGATCGCCAGCACGCCGTTGCGCATCCCCGACACGATGTGTCTGAAAAACGCGTCGCTGGTGCCCTGTGCATGGGTCACAGGCGTGCCTTCCTTTTCGCGGACAGAACCGTTCCCCGACCGCCCGGACGACGCCGGTGGCGCAACACGAGGACGCGGTTTGGTCATCAAACGAGGCTCCACGAAACAGACCTCAAGCCAGTCTGGAAAAGGCAAAGCGCATGCCCGGGACCGAACTTTGGTATCTGCGCACCAATCGGCGGTTTTAGGCTGAATCCAGACAGGATCGGTTCGGTTGTGATTACAGAACTGTAAGTGTACTGCGCTTTTCGTTCGGAGGAAAGGGTGAGACTTACGATTCGGAGCGTCTGCCGCGCCGCAAGTACTTACGAACCTTGGGCTTCCTGCGCGTGCTCCTGCAATGCCTCCCACTGCGCCATCAGGTCACCCACTTCCCACATCAACGCCTGATGACGATTGACCACCTGCCTGGATCCTTCTCGGTCGTCGTAGAAACCCGCTGTAGCCATCCTGGCCTCGAGCTCCTTGACCTGGGCCTCGCGTTCGGCAATCCGTCCCTCGAGGTCGGTAATCCGCTTCTGAAGGGCCACGTTCGCCCGGTCCTTCTTGCGGCGCTCGGCGTCCTGCTCTTTGCGGGCTTCGCGGGAATCCGGCTCTGGGCTCTTGGCTTTCGGCTCTGGGCCTTTGGAGGCTCTTGGCTCAGGGCTCAGGGCTTTGGGCTTCGCGGGGACCGATGTTCGCGCTGGCCGAGAGCCGAGAGCCGAGAGCCCAGAGCCCTTGTTCTCCTTGTGCCACAGGAATTCCTTGTAGGTTCCCGGGTAGACGAGCGCCTGTCCCTGGCCGATCTCGATGATCTTGGTCGCCAGCTGTTCGACGAAGTAGCGGTCGTGCGAAACGATGATGAGCGTGCCGCCGTAGTCTTCCAGTGCGTCGAGCAGGACGTCCTTCGAGTCCAGGTCCAGATGGTTCGTGGGCTCGTCGAGCAGCAGCGTGTTCGAGGGGCGCAACAGCATCCGGGCAACCGCAAGCCGCGTGCGTTCACCGCCGGACAACACGCCGGCCTTCTTGTAGATGTCATCGCCGGTGAATAGAAAACCACCGAGCAGGTTCCTGATCGCAGGCACCATGTCACTGGGCGATCCCGTCTCCAGCGTTTCGTAGACGGTGAGCGCGGGATCGAGGCGTACGGCTTCGTCCTGCGCGAAGTACTCCATCACGACCTGATGGCCAACGACGCGCTGCCCGGTGTCAGGTGTTTCTTCTCCAGAGAGCATCCGCATCAGCGTCGACTTACCCGCGCCGTTGGGCCCGACCAGCGCGATGCGATCGCCGCGCTCGATGTGGAGGTCGATCTTCTCGAACACCTTCACTGAACCGTACGCCTTTGACGCGTGCTTCACCTCGATCACCGTACGTCCGCTCTTGGCGCACGCGGGGAATCGGAAGTGGATGCGCTTTCGTTCCGGCGGTACCTCGATCGGCACCACCTTCTCGAGCATCTTGATGCGGCTCTGGACCTGCGCCGCCTTCGTGGCCTGGTAGCGGAAGCGGTCGATGAACATCTTCACGCGCGCGACTTCCTCGTCCTGCTCACGCTTGGCTTGTCGCAGACGTTCGAGCATCGCATCGCGCTGGTCGACGTACTTGCTGTAGTTACCGACGTAGTCGGTCAGTTTGCGCAGGTGCACGTCGGTGATGCGCGTGACGACGGCATCGAGGAAGTAGCGGTCGTGCGAGACGAGAATCACCGCATACGGATATGTGCCAAGGTATTCCTCGAGCCAGTTGCGTGCCTCGAGGTCGAGATGGTTCGTCGGCTCATCGAGAAGAAGCAGGTTCGGGCGTCCCAGCAACAGCTTGGCGAGCGCGATTCGCATCTGCCAGCCGCCCGAGAATGTCTCGCATGGGCGCATGCTGTCGTCGCTGCTGAATCCGAGGCCGCGCAGGACGGTGGCGATGCGCAGGTCCATGCTGTAGCCGTCGTCCAGCCGGAACCGATCCTGGAGCTCGGCGTAGCGCGATAACATCGCATCGTGCTCATCGTGCGGGATTGCCGGATCCGCGAGCTTGTGCTCGATGTCGTGCATCTCAGCCTTGATGTCGAGCAGCGGCTGAAACGCGCTGCTGGCTTCTTCGAAGAGCGTGCGACCCGAGTGCGCGAGACCGTCCTGCGGCAGGTAGCCAATCGTCAACCCGGCCGGTTTGACGACAGCGCCTGAATCAGATTCCTCGAGACCGCCCAGAATCTTCAGCAGCGTGGTCTTTCCGGCGCCGTTCGGACCACAGAGGCCGACACGTTCACCGTCGCCGATCTGCCAGGTGACGTGATCGAACAGGATGCGGTCGCCGAAAGACTTGGTGAGATCTGAGAGTTGGATCACGCAGGTCGTGCGCCCAGGGCCTTTGCAGCTGCAGCGAGGACCTGGGACGTGCCGAACGGTTTCGTCAGGTAGCCGGCAACGCCGAGATTCAGCGCCTCGATGGCGCTCGATTCGCTGGAGTAGCCCGTGATGACGATCGCTGGCAGAGCCGGGTCGATGCGCTGCGCCTCGCGAATGAGCATCAATCCGTCGATCCCCGGCATGTTCAAGTCGGAGATCAGCAGATCGTAGTGAGCGTCTGGCTGCCGCAGCAAGCGCATCGCGGCTTCGCCGTCAGCCGCGACCTCCACGTCGTAGGCGGACTCCAGCATCCTCGACAACAGTTTGCGAATGCTTTCCTCGTCATCGACCAGCAGGACTCGACTTCGCGCTGGCGGCGCTCCGGGTCCTTTCGCATCGCCGATGCGTTGGTTGTCGAGCCACTTGTCGAGGTCCCGTTTGCGGAAGCGCCACTGCCGGCCCACGCGGGTCGCCGGAATGCTCCCTGCCTTAATCAGTCGATAGACGGTGCGCAGGTTCACGTTGAGGTACTCGAGAACCTCCTCCGTAGTCAGAAAGGTGTCGTCGGTTGGAAGGTTGAGGGCCACAGCTTCTCGTCCTCGCGCGTTTTCTCATTGTACACTGCCCCGGACTCCTTTCGGGGAGGCTAAACCGCATCCCCGTAAAGACTTAGAGCGGAGCGGAGCGGCCGATTCGACCGGCGAGCCGTCAGAGCCGACCGCCGTATGATCAGAATAACGGCCGTGGGACGGCCTTCGCCGTCTTACCTAGCAAACGGACCGTCCGTCCTTGCTGATGACGCGCAGCGATGAGGAGCTCGTCGCCCGATCGAGGTCAGGCGACGTCGACAGCTTCAATCAGCTCATCGTGAGATGGGAACGGCCGATCTATGCCTTGGCGTATCGCGTCCTCGGCCGGGAGGAGGACGCGCGGGACGTCTGCCAGGACACGTTCCTCCGCGCGTATCGCGCACTCCCCGGCTTCAAGGGACAGGCGAAGTTCTCGTCATGGCTGTACCGGATCGCGCTGAACCTCTGTCGCGACTGGATCCGTCGTCAGCAGCGGGCCCCTGTCTCGCAGATGCCCGAGGACGTTGATCCGGCGGAACTGCTCGCGGCCACCGAGCCGACCGAATCGATCGAAGATCTGGTCGCTCGACGCGAGATGAGCGCGATCGTGGCCCAGGCGATGAAGTCGCTCACGGAGGAGCAGCGAACGGCAATCATCCTGAAGGAGTATCACGGGATGACGTTCCAGGAGATTGCGGACATGCAGGGATGTCCGCTGAGCACGGTGAAGACGCGTCTGTATCAGGGACTGTCACAGCTGCGGCGGCAGCTTGAACGACGTGGGCATGGCATAGCCGAACTGGTGAAAAGGACATGAGCGAGACATTCGAGTGCGGAGACAAGGGCGCGCTGATCGCCTATCTGTACGAAGAGTGCGAGCCGGACGTGCGCGCGGTGATCGCGAGTCATCTGACTCGATGCAGGACGTGCGCGAGCGAGGTCGACGGCCTCGGCTGGACTCGTAAACAACTGGAAGTCTGGACACCACAGGTGCCCGAGCTTGGATTCCAGCTGCGGGTGCCGGTCGCGGAACCGCGGCTGGCGTGGTGGCGAGCGCCGTTGCCGGCGTGGGCACAGGCCGCCGCGGCGGTTCTCATATTCGGTGCCGGTCTCTCGA
Source organism: Acidobacteriota bacterium (assembly GCA_032156805.1). Classification (GTDB taxonomy): domain Bacteria; phylum Acidobacteriota; class Vicinamibacteria; order Vicinamibacterales; family UBA2999; genus Gp6-AA40. The sequence goes on along the minus strand of JALDXQ010000195.1, from coordinate 3,915 downwards.
TCGGTCTGACGCGCGGGGTCGCGCCGGTGACGCAGCCGCCGACCTCACGCGCGGTGGCCGCAGCACCCGTCACCGACAGCGCATCACGCACCGACCTCGCGCAACTGGAGCAGCGGCTGAAAGCCGAGATGTCGCAGATGCGTGCCGCGGTCTCGACTCCCGTTCCTCAGAGAGTGGTGTCCAACGACGACATCATGAAGAAGGTCGAGGAGCTCGTGACGCAAAGCGAGGAACGGCAACGACGGGAGTTCACGCTCCGCTCGGTCGAATTGGCGCGCGACATCGAGGCCCAGCGCCGCATCGACCTGGCGTCGGTGCGCGAGACTTTTGGTCAGTTTCAGGGTGTGACGGGCACTGAGATCCGGCAGCAACGTGAGGCCATCGATCGCATCAACAACCTCATCAGGGTCTCGCAGCAGGGCCGATAGCACGGTCAACAGCTCGTAGGTGAAGAGTCATGGTGAAAACTTCAACGGTAACGATCGCGGTGGTGCTTCTTGGAACCGCGGCCTCGGCGCAACAGGCCGACGAGTTGCAGGTCAGGGCGCGGCAGCGTATTGCGATGATGGAAGGTGCGCTCGAGCGTGCGGTCCAGATCGGGGCCGACAATCTGTTGCGACAGGTCAAAGCCGTGGCACCCGATCCGCCGATGCTCACGGGCGTTCCCGAAGTACGCGGTTTCCGCCTGGACGGCTACGGCATCTTCTTCGACGTCGGCGTGCCGATGCTTCGGCTTCCGGTCACGTGGCCGCTGCGCTCCATGCTGAATCGCGATAACCGCGAGCTCGCGATCCTGGCCGCAGAACTCAAACAGATGCTGACGCAGGTGGACGCCAGATATCAGCCGCAATTCGCGCAGGTGGTGGGCCGGCTCGAGACACGCATCCAGGCACAGGGAGCCATGCCGCTCGCGATAGCGCCGGGCACCGCGGGAACCGTGACGGCGACCCAGGCCGCTCCCGCCCAGTCACAGGTTGATGCGCAAGTGCTCGATAACCCGGCCGAGGGCTATACGCGCGAGGTCAAAGCTGCTCTCGTCGACGCCATGATCGAGAACAGTGGTCCGCTGACGCTCGGCCCCGAGGAATGGCTCACGGTCGCCGCTCGCGACAACGTTCCACGAGACCCGCTCATTCCTGGCGACCTGGCGGATTTCAGCACCGTGATCATCAGGTTGAAGGGGAGCGACCTGACGGCGTTTCGCGCTGGCCGGCTGACGCTCGAGGAAGCGCGCCAGAAAGTCGAGCTCCGCGAGTACTGAGTCAGGCACGAGCAACGGGAACCCGGCCGACGCCGCGGTGTCTCATTGAATGGCTGTGTACAATTCCGCCATGCTGACTCGCCTGACCGTTTGCCTGGGCATCCTGCTCCTCGTGGCCGGGTGTCGTTCCCGCGAAGTCGAGAAGGACCTGGCTCTCACTGACATCCATACCGGCTGGTATGACCTCGGCCTCGTCGAGGGCCAGAACAAGCTGGTTCCGAGCATCACATTGCGGCTCCAGAACGTTTCCACCGAGCCCATCGCCAGGGTCCAGATCAATGCGGTTTTCCGGCGGGTGGGTGAAGCCGAGGAGTGGGATGCGCACTTCGTGCGCGGGATCGGGCCGGATGGGCTCGACCCCGGCTCAAAAGGCGGGGAGCTCGTACTGCGGTCGGAGCGCGGATACACCGGCTCGGATTCACGCCTGCAGATGCTGCAGAACAAGGAGTTCGTGGACGCCCGCGTCGAGATCTTCGGCAAGCACGGCTCGCGGAACTGGGTGAAGATCGGCGAGTACACGATCGATCGTCAACTTCTTACCGAATAGAGCGCCCAGCCCACCCGCTTTTTCTCCACTCGAGCCACGGCGCACTTCAGCGTGTCGTCGTGGTTCCGTCCGCCCATATAATCTCCCGCGTGCATGCCCCTGCCACGTCCACCGGGAGATACGATGCCCGCAGCATCTGAGCAAGCGTTCGCACGTCCCTCAAACCAATCCAACTCAACGGGTCCAGGTCAATCGCTCGGTCTCTGGGATGCGATAGCCATGGTCGTCGGCATCGTCGTCGGCTCCGGGATCTTCCGACTGCCGTCGTTTGTCGCCGGTAACGTCGATAGCTCGACGCTGTTTCTCCTGCTCTGGGTGGCTGGCGGGGCGATCTCGTTCATCGGTGCGCTGGTCTACGCGGAGCTCACCTCGTCGTTTCCGAGTGCGGGCGGTGACTATCACTTCCTGATGCGAGCGTATGGTCGTCCGGTTGCGTTTCTCTTCGCGTGGGCGCGGATGACGGTCATGCAGACCGGCTCGATCGCGCTCGTCGCGTTCGTCTTCGGCGATTACGCAGGACAGTTGATGGGTCTGGGTCCGCTCGGTTCGTCGATTTACGCGGCTGCCGCCATCGTCGTGCTCACCGGACTGAACATGCTCGGTACGTGGCAGGGCAAGTGGGCGCAGAACCTTCTGAGCATTCTGATCGGCGTGGGTTTGCTCGCCGTTGTCGCGCTCTCGCTGGGAACACCGCCCAGTCCGCCGAGCGCGGGCGGCGGCGCAGTGACGGTCGGCGCCGCGATGATTCTCATCCTGTTGACGTATGGCGGTTGGAACGAGGCGGCCTATCTGTCGGGCGAGATCCGGGATGTGCGACGCAACATGGTTCGCGCGCTGCTCTTCGGGATCGGGATCGTCACGGTCATCTATGTCGCAGTCAACTACGCCTATGTCAGGACGCTTGGCCTCGAGGGTATTCGAAAGAGCGAGGCCGTCGGCGCGGATCTGATGCGCGTCGCCCTGGGCGAGGGGGGCGCGATCGTGCTCAGCGTGCTGGTATCGGCGGCGGCGCTCAGCACGCTGAATGCCACCATCTTCACCGGAGCACGTACCAACTACGCGCTCGGGCGTGACTTCGCCCTGTTCCGTTATCTCGGACGCTGGCGGCTGCAGGGCGACACGCCGGCCAATGCGCTGCTCGTGCAGGGAGTGATCGCGCTGGCGCTGGTCGCGTTGGGCACCGGTCTCCAGCGGGGCGGAATCCAAACCATGGTGGACTACACGGCGCCGGTGTTCTGGTTTTTCTTTCTGCTGACCGGGATTGCGCTCTTCATCCTGCGGCGGCAGGCGCCTGATTCGCCGCAGCCGTTTCGTGTCCCGTTCTACCCGGTCACGCCGCTGCTGTTCTGCGGCACCTGCGCCTACATGCTGTATTCGAGTGTGACGTTCACTGGGCCCGGTGCGGCGATCGGCGTCGCCATCGTTGCGGCGGGACTCCCAGTCCTGCTGTTTGCTTCGCGCAAGCCGTAGCCACGACGCTCAACGATCTTCGAGCCACGAAGGCCACGACATCGCACACCGTGGTTACGGCTGCTCGGGAATCAGATCGCCCTTGTAGGTGACCTTCTCGCCGGGAGTGATGCGAACGTCGAAACCAAGTGGCTCGTAACCGGGCGACACGAGCTCCACCTGGTACTCGCCTTCTTCCAGCCGGAGTGACTGGAAGGTGCCGTCGAAGTCATCCACAGTGCCCGCGTAGGCGCCATCGACGAAGACCTGCGCGTCGCGCGGGCGGACCTGAATTCGCAACTCTCCTGTCGGATAACCGTACGTGCCGTAGTAGCTGCCGTAGTTGTCGTAGCGGGCTACCGTGTGTGGATAGAACACGTGCGAGTTGTAGTGCAGGTCGAAGTAGAAATAGCCGCGACCGTATGGACCGTAGCCGAACGCGTACGGATAGTAGTAGTAGGGCCGTGGGTAGTAGGTGTAATAGTTGTAGTAGTTGCGGACCCGCGGCTTGTAGTACCGGAAGTGCCGATTCCAGTTTCCATTCCGATTCCAGTCGCGATCGTAGTAGCCGTTGCGTGGAGCTTGTGCTGGACGCGGAACAGCCACGCGAGGTTGCGCACCACCGCCGCTGCCGGCGACGTTGTTGGTCCACCGATCG